>RKRN01000089.1 GCA_007571365.1 Candidatus Latescibacterota bacterium | reverse complement strand
CGGGCGAGACGCCCATGCACCCGACGTCATCCCGCGAAATCCCGCGAAAACGAGAATCCCCCGATAGGACCCATCCTCGATCGTCCCTCCCACGCAAGCGGGAAGCCAGAGGGGGTGGCTGGGCGCAAGTAACGCCAAGCAGAATTTTAACCCGCTCGCCCAAACGAGAGGACGAGCGGGGCTGGTATGCGCCAAACCCAATAAATGTCGCTTTTGAGCTTGGCGATCACCTCATCCCGAACTCATATTAAAAAAGAGGCTAGCCCCTCAATACAGGCGTGGCGTACGCGACTGGCCAGACCATGGGTAACATCACTCATTCAATAGAAAAAAGGAGCAGTCTATGCCGACCATCGGCCCCGGCCCCGCTCCCCACTTCGCCGACAAAATCCACCACGTCGGACGGGCCAAAACCGCTTGGATTCTCTCCGAGGAATTCGGCCTGTACGAAGCCCCGGCGACCATCGCGCAAGTCAGTCGACGAATCGGCCTGCAGAACCGCCCCACGGCTGTACTCCTATGGTTGAGGCCGGCTTTAATCAACATGCACAAAATCGCCGCACTACTTCTTCTAGCCCTATGCAGTGCGCCGCTGCACAGCGACGAGGCTTTGCACCAAGCCGCCGTGGAGACTATGGTCAAAGCGACGCGCTATTTTCGCGGCCAAGTGGCCACCAACGGCGGCTATCTCTGGCTCTACCAAAGCGACTTCACCCGGCGCGAAGGCGAAGGTATCGCATCGCCGACCACCATCTGGGTCCAGCCCCCGGGCACCCCGGCGGTCGGCATGGCCTTCCTCCGGGCCTACGAAGCCACTGGCGATACCCTCTTCCTCAACGGTGCGGTCGAAGCAGCGCAAGCCCTGGCTTGGGGGCAACTGGCTTCGGGTGGTTGGGATTACCGGATCGACTTTGACCCCGAGCAGCGCAAAAACTGGCACTACCGGCGCGATGTCGAACAGGGCGACCGCACCACCGGCGCACGCCGCAACCGCACCACCCTCGACGACGACAATACGCAGAGTGCCCTGCGCTTGCTCATGCAGGTCGACCAGCACCTCGATTTTGCCGCTGCGGACCTACGCCGCGCCGTCCTCTACGGACTGGAATCCCTGCTCAAAGCCCAATACCCCAACGGCGCTTGGCCCCAGCGCTACAGCGAATGGCCCGATCCCAGCCAATTCCCGGTCGAAAAGGCGCGCTATCCAGCGAGTTGGCCCCGCCAGTATCCCAAAGAGCACTACCTCGGCTACTACACCTTAAACGACAACGCCATCGCCGACGTCATTACAACCCTGATCGAAGCGCACAAAATCTACGGCGACGAGCGCTGGCGAAGCGCAGCCGAACGGGGCGGCGACTTCATTATCTTGGCCCAGATGCCCGATCCGCAGCCGGCTTGGGCGCAGCAGTACAATTTGGCGATGGAGCCGGCTTGGGCGCGAAGATTTGAACCGCCGGCTATCACCGGCGGCGAGAGTTTTGGCGCGATGCAAGTCCTGTTGGAACTCTATCTGGCCTACGGTGAGCCGCGCTTTCTCGAACCCATTCCCCGCGCCTTGGCTTGGGCAAAAGCAGCGCAATTGCCCGATGGGCGCATGGCCCGGTTCTACGAATTGCAGACGAATCGGCCACTCTACTTTACCCGAGCATACGCGCTCACCTACAGCGATGCAGACCTGCCGACGCACTATGCCTTTAAGGTAGGCAACCGCACCGGCCGCATTGCAAGCCTGTACCAGCGCATCCTCAAAGAAGGCCGCCAAACCATCTTGGCTGAACGCGCCCAAGTGCGCCCGGTCGCTGCCGAACGGATCCAAGCCATCATCGACGCCCTCGACGAGGAGGGGCGCTGGCTAGCAGAAGGCCGGCTGCGCAACCCCGCAGACCGCCACGCGCCCATCGTCGCCCAAGTTATCTCCTGCCGCACCTTCAACCGCAACCTCAGCCTCCTAGCGCAATACGTGGCCGGCCAGAATCGGCCGTGACATATATAGGCGCTAGTGGTGGATTTTGGCAGCGACGATTATCAGACGAGTACGCACAGGCCGGGACGCCGAAAAACACTGTTCTTTTAGTCTAAAGATGCCGTATATTACCGTTATTAATTTTACCTCCTATCACGTACTATCAAAGCGAAAGGAAGACCAGCATGAAGCGTCTGAGTCTGACTGCAGTGCTCATTGTGGGGCTAGCCAGCCCCTGGCCCACAGCCGCCCAAGATCCGGAGACAACGGCCCGCGACGTGGTGGACCGGGAAACCCTGAAAGCCTTTGTCGAAGCGGCCAAGGGCTACGCAGATCAGGCCACGACCCTTAACGACTACATAAGCCTCTTGCAGGAACTCAAAGCCGAAGGGCCTTGGAAGCATGGCTCTGTGTATCTATTCCTCCTAAATACCGAAGGGACCGTCATCGCACACGGCGCGGATCCCGACCTCGAAGGGCAAAACCTGATTCATCTCGAAGACGCCAATGGAGTCAGATTCGTCCAAGAGATGATCGACGCGGCGGCCGCCGGCGGCGGCTACATCGAGTACCTGTGGGACGACCCGACCGTAGAAGGAGACGAGGAAATCGGCTCGCCTAAAGTCGGCTACGTCATTCCCTATTCCGCGCTCGGCCAAAACTTTATCTTGGGTTCGGGCTTTTATGCAGAAGCCGCTTCTACGGCGGTTGCAGAACAGTCTTGGGGACAGCTCAAAAGCCGCTTCTAGCTTTACATCGCACCCTACTTCATGCCAGCCCCCAATATCGTCTATATCCACTCGCACGACACCGGCCGCTATGTCCAGCCCTACGGCTATGCCATACCCACGCCTCACATCCAGCAGCTAGCCGAAGAAGGCGTCCTCTTCCGCCAAGCCTTTTGCGCCAACCCCACCTGCTCGCCCAGCCGCGCCTGCCTGCTCACCGGCCAGTGGGCCCATTCCTGCGGCATGACCGGATTGGTCAATCGCGGCTGGAGCCTGCCCCACCCGGAACGGCTGCTGCCCCACACTCTGCAAAAGGCCGGTTACACCACGGCGATGGCCGGCTTCCAACACGTGGTCAAGGACATCAACGATGGCGGCTTCACCCGCCTGTTGCCCCAAGAGTCGCCGGATGCCAAAACCGAGGACCGGGCGGCCGCTTTCTTGGCCGAAGATCAGCGCGCGCCCTTTTACTTAGACGTGGGCTTTGGCGAAACCCACCGCCAAAGACGCGGTTTTGCGCCCCAACCCCAAGGCGAGGCCCCCACCGATCCACGCTATGTGCGGCCACCCGCGCCTTTCCCCGACACCCCGGAGACGCGCCGCGACATGGCCGCCTACATCGACGCGGCGCGCACCCTCGACGCCAAAATGGGCCGCGTCTTCGCCGCCCTGCAAGATAGCGGCTTGGCCGACCATACCCTCGTCATTTGCACCACGGACCACGGCATTGCCTTCCCCACCATGAAGTGCAACCTCACCGACCACGGCCTGGGCGTCATGCTAGTGCTGCGCGGGCCGGGCGGTTTTGGCGGCGGCCAAGTGCTCGATGCCTTGGTCAGCCAAGTCGATATCTATCCGACGTTCTGCGCCCTAGCCGGAATCGCAGTGCCCGATCACGTCCAAGGCACCTCGCTTCTGCCGCTGGTAAGCGGCCAAGCGCGAGAAATCCGCGGCGAAATTTTCGCCGAAGTCAACTACCACACCTACTACGAACCCCAGCGCTGCATCCGCACACCGCGCTTCAAGTACATCCGCCGCTTCGACCAGCGCCAATACCCGGTCATGCCCAATTGCGACGATAGTCTGACCAAAAGTTATTATATCGACCAAGGCTGGCGGCAACGGACGCTGGAGCGCGAACGGCTCTACGATTTGGTCTTCGACCCGCACGAGACGAACAACTTGGCCGCAGCCCCCGAGTGCCGCGATCACTTAGCGAACCTGCGCCAACGCCTCGACCAATGGATGCACGACACTGGCGACCCTTTAGCGCACGGACGCCCGGTGGTGCCGCCCGCGACTGCGGTAGTCAACGACCCGGACGCGCTCTCGGCTGCGGAGCCGCACCATCCGGCCCGCGAATTCTTGGGCTTCTATCCAAGCACCCATGCGTAATACATGCCGGCAATTCTACCTCGCGCTGCTGGCGGCTTGCGCGGCCGCGTACGGCGGCAACGACGAACCCCTCGGCGGCGAGGTCATAGTCGCCGCTGCGATTGACAAGGGCCAAACGGACATGATGGCCGTCCTCACAGAGTTCGCCGAAGCCGGGCCGGACGGCATCTTCTTTCCGCTCTTTGAAGTGGAAGGCTCGCTTTTCGCCGAACAAGCGCGGGCATTCGACGGTCTAGAAGGCGCGACGCTTATTACGAGCTCGGCGATCTTCGTGTCCGGGTTCCTCGGCACTCCCCACTCCGAGGGCCTGTACTTTTCCGCGGCCGCGTCGGGCCACCGCTCTAACGTCAATGCCGCGACCGGCAAGAGTGCCAACGAAGTGCTCGCCGCCTACGAAGCCACGGCCCGTTTGCGCCCTGATGCTCTCACATCCCAGACTGATGCACACCGGCCACGGCTGAGGCGTTTGCAGGCCGTTGAGCCCTAGCCGTGCTAGATGGGGGGATTTTTCACGACGAGCCAAGTGCCGGGTTGGTTTGCTCGCTTGGTGGCACCCACGAGGCGCAGACGCAACTCGGTGCCGCGGACGCGGCCGTCGGCAAGGCCAGCCTCAATGTCGTCTTGCGCGGTCGCCCTAGTGCTACTAGCCACACCAAGCCAAGCTTGGGAACCCCCGGTCGTCCAAGCCACCCGCAC
>RKRN01000210.1 GCA_007571365.1 Candidatus Latescibacterota bacterium | reverse complement strand
GTAAACAGCCTCTCGCGCTACGTCGATCGCTTTGTGATCCTGCACTTTTTCGCGGTCGGTACTTTTGCCGAATACCACTTCGGGGCTATTGAGGTGCCGATTAGTCTGCTGCTGTCGGCCGTGACCTCGGTGTTGATTCCAGAGATCAGTCGGCTCTTTCAGGCGAACCGGCTCGACGAGATACGGGCACTGTGGCAGCGTGCGGTTTCGCGTTTGGCCCTGTTGGTGTTGCCGCTGGCGGCCTTTCTGCTCGCTTTCGCCGGGCCGCTGATCGGCTGGTTGTTCCCGGAATACGACCGCTCGGTTTGGGTTTTCCGCATCTACCTATTGATGCTGCCGCTGCGCTGTGCCGCGTACAATCCGCTGCTGGTGGGCATGGGCAAGGCCCGCTGGGCACTGTGGGGGAGCATGGGGGACTTGTGCTGCAATATCGGCTTGAGCTGGGCGCTGATTAGCTACTTGCAGGTGGCGAACCCTGGGTGGGCCTTCCTCGGTCCGGCGGTGGCCACCACCGTGGCGACGTACTTGCAGGTGGCCTTCTTGTCGCTGGCGATTGGCTGGCACTTGCGCTGTGGCTTGCATCGGCTCCTGCCGTGGGGCCGCCTACTGAGGATCAGTGCAGGTGTCGGAGCCGCGGCCGCGGTTAGCCGCTGGGCTAGCGCGGCTGTGGGCGGCGACTTTGGGCAGGTAGCGATAGGGGGCGTGTGCTTTGTGGTGCTGGTGGCCGTCGCGACTTGGGCCAACCCGCAAGACCGCGCAGAACTGACCCACACTTGGCGGGCGTTGACGCGGATGCCTTAGCCGCTGAGCAGGGCGCTGGCGATTTCTTCCCACTCTGCGGGCAGCGACGCCTTGCTGTGGGGCTTTTGCGCCCGCCGGTACCAATAGCCGGCGTTGTTTTCGTCGCCCTCGACTCGATGCAAATAAGCGTGGACCCAAGCCCCGATGGGGTCGGGCGTTTGCTGGGCTAGGGCGTGGGCTTGGTCCCATTGCCCCTTGGCTTCGTACCAGAGGGCTTGCAGGGCGTGGGAGGTTGTCGGCGGGGTTTGCTCTTGCAGGCTCAATTTGAAGGCTTTGAGGTCCATAATGACAGGCTCCAATCGTCGGGTGTGTCCTTCAATATAGGCCATTTCGCGGCGGGGCGCATACCTTGCGATAAAAGCGCGGCACCCGCTATATTTAGGGCCTTTAACTGGCTGTGAAAACAGGGAATTGGACAAAGATATGTCAGTAGGAGTGGGATTGATTGGTTTGGGCACGGTCGGCAGTGGGGTGGTCGAGTTGTTGCAGGATGCGCCCGCGTTGCTGCGGCGGCGCAAGCACGTGAACTTTGCGTTGCAGCGCGTGGCCGTGCGCGACTTGGCCAAGCCGCGCAGCCCGGCCCTAGCACCGGTGCTGTTGACCGCAGACGCCAGCGCGGTCGTCGCCGACCCGGAGGTGCAATTGGTCGTGGAACTGACGGGTGCGCCCTTGGCCTTTGAGTGGGTCAGCGAGGCTCTGCGGCAGGGCAAGGATGTGGTGACGGCCAACAAGGCCCTGCTCGCCGAGCGAGGCGAGGAGCTTTTTGAATTGGCGCTGGCCAATGGGGCGGATTTGATGTTTGAAGCTAGCGTCGCAGCCGGCATCCCCATCATCCGCTCGTTGCGCAACGGCTTGGTGGCCAATCGGGTCGAGTCGCTGTACGGCATTCTCAACGGGACTACCAACTACATGCTTACGCGGATGAGCCGCGGCGCTGGCGACTACGCCGCCATCCTCAAAGAAGCTCAAGACCAAGGCTACGCCGAGTCAGACCCAACTATGGACGTGAGCGGCATGGACGCCGCGCAGAAGTTGGCCATCCTCTGCCGCATTGCCTTTCACTGTACGGGCACGGGCCGCGACGTATTTTGCGAGGGCATTGAGCAGATCGAGAGCCGCGACATTGAATACGCCCGCGAGTTGGGATATGCGATCAAGTTGCTGGCCATTGCCAAGCAACTGGATGGGCGCGTCGAGGCCCGGGTGCATCCGGCTATGGTGCCGGAGGACGCGCTATTGGCCAACATCCACGATGAATTCAATGCCATCCAAGTGCAGGGGTCGGCGGTGGGGCCGCAAGTGTTTTCCGGTCGCGGCGCTGGGCGGCTGCCCACGGCCAGCGCTGTGGTGGCGGATATGGTCGAGTTAGTAGAGCGCAAGGCCGCCGGGGCCAGCACCGCCATCGGCGACATGATTTTGGGCGACGACGCGGCCGCGGTCGTGTCCATTGAAGACATGCAGATGCGCTACTTTATGCGCGTCTTAGTCCGCGACCAGCCCGGGGTGCTCGCGGGGATCGCCCGCATTTTGGCCGAGGAGCGCATCAGCATTGCCTCGGTCATCCAAAAGGAGCGCGACTTTGAGGGCGGCTCCGTACCGCTGGTCATCGTCACCCACGAGGCACGCGAAGCCGCGATGCAGCGGGCGCAGCAGGTAGTGGCTACGCTCGATGCGGTGCAGGGAGCGGTCAAGCTCGTGCGCATGGAGGATCTCTAGCGTGCGCTACGTGGTGTTGGTGCCCGACGGGGCGGCGGACTACCCGCTCGACGAACTGGCCGGTCAGACGCCGTTAGAGACGGCGGCCACGCCCGGCATGGATCGCCTAGCCCGCGAGGGGGCCGGCGGGTTGGTGCAGATGATCCCGGCACAGCGGCATCCGGGCAGCGACATTGGCAACCTCGAAATTTTCGGCTACGACAGCCGAGTACACTACACGGGCCGCGCGCCGTTGGAAGCCGCGAGCATGGGCGTTGAGCTGGGCGACGACGGGGTGGCTTTCCGCCTGAATCTGATTTACGCCGAGGGCGACGTGCTGGTCGATTACAGTGCCGGCCACATCGCCAGCGAAGAAGCGGCTGAGTTGGTAGGAGCCTTGGCGGCCGAGTTGGCAAGCCCGTCGTTGCGCTTCTATCCCGGAGTGGGCTATCGCCACTTGCTGGTGTGGGAGCGTGGCGCGGAAGAAGTAGCGACCTATCCGCCGCACGACATCATGGGCGAGTCTATGGCCGCCCATGCTCCTACGGGTGCCGGAGCCGACGAAATCCGCGCTCTTATGGCCGCGGCGACTCCCATTCTCAAGGCCGCGCCGGTCAATGCCGCTCGCTCGGCCCGCGGGGAACGCCCAGCCAACGCAATATGGCTCTGGGGAGCCGGGTGCGCCCTGCGGTTGACGCCCTTGTCCGAGCGCTATGGGTTGCAGGGCGGCGTTATCTCGGCCGTTGACTTGGTGCGCGGGATTGGCAAGAGCGCGGGCTTAGAGGTCATCGACGTGCCCGGTATTACCGGATACCTCGACACCAACTACGAGGGTAAGGCCGAATACGCGCTGGCCGCCTTGCAGCAGGCTGATTTTGTCTATGTCCACGTCGAGGCCCCAGACGAAGCTGGGCACAACGGCGACCTGCAGGCCAAGGTGCAGGCCATTGAGGATTTCGACGCCCGCGTCGTCGGCCCGATCTTGGCCGGGCTTGAGTCGCTAGGGCCGCATCGAGTGCTGCTGACCCCAGACCACCGCACCCCCATTGCGCGTCGCACCCACAGCCGCGAGCCCGTGCCCTTTGTATTGTGGGGGGCGGGGATTGCGGCTGACGCGATGCAAACCTATGGAGAGCGGGCGGCTGAATGGGGTAGTATGCAGGTAGAGCGCGGACATGTATTGATGGATTATCTAACAGGGAGATGCAGGTGACCGACACGTACAACATAGCTATTATGGGCGCGACCGGTGCCGTAGGGCAGGTGCTATTGGAAATACTCGCCGAGCGCGCCTTTCCGCTCAGCGAATTGCGGCTGTTGGCCTCGGCCCGTTCGGCTGGGCGCGCCATTGCCTTTAATGGCCGCTTGATTCAGGTGCAGGAGTTAAAGGAGGATTCTTTTGTCGGCGTGGATATCGTCTTGGCCTCGGCCGGGGGCGGTTTGAGCAAGCAGTTTAACCCGCACGCTGTGGCTGCGGGCGCGGTGGTGGTCGATAACACGTCGGCCTATCGCATGGACCCGGACGTGCCGCTGGTAGTGCCCGAGATCAATCCCGAAGACTTGGCGGCGCATCGCGGCATCGTCGCCAATCCAAATTGTTCGACGATCATAATGGATATGGCGGTCTGGCCGCTCTATCAGCGGCGGCGAGTCAAGCGCATCGTGGTCTCGACCTATCAGGCCGTTAGCGGCGCCGGGGCGCGGGCCATGCAGGAGTTGGAGGCGCAAACGCGGCAAGTGCTCGCCGGGCAGGAGGCCGAGCCGGCTGAATTTCCGCATCCGATCGCCTTTAATTTGTTTTCGCACGATTCGGCTGTTGGGCCGGAAGGATATTGCGAAGAAGAGCTGAAAATGGTGCGCGAAACCCGCAAGATGTTCCACGACGACGCACTGCAAATCTCGGCCACGACCATTCGCGTGCCGGTGCTGCGGGCGCATTCCGAGGCGATCAACGTGGAGTTTGCCGAACCCTTTTCTGCAGCCGAAGCCGAGGCCATCTTGGCGCAGGTTGCGGGCGTGCGGATCGTGGACGATTCCGAGCGAAACTACTTCCCCATGCCGATTGAGGCTTCCGGCTGCGACGAGGTGCTGGTTGGGCGCATTCGCCAGGATATTTCGCGTCCCGACGGGACCGGGCTAGACTTGTGGGTAAGCGGCGATCAGTTGCGCAAGGGCGCGGCCCTAAACGCCGTGCAAATCGCCGAGCAGCTCATCGCGCGAAACCTACTCTTGCCTCGGCGATAGGAGCGGATGAAACATGGATGTCTTGAGCAGCGAAGAACTGGATTTTTTTGCCAAAGAAGGATACGTGGTCGCTCGCCAAGTGATTGACCGCGACCAAGCCGAGCGCACCGGACGAGCGGTGTGGGCATTTACCGGCATGGACCCGGCCGACTCCGAGACTTGGTATCGAGAAGATCGGCGCGGCATCATGGTCGAGATTTACCACCACCAGACCATGTGGGACAACCGCACAGCCCCGCGGGTTCACCGGGCCTTCAGCCAGATTTGGGGCACGGACAAGCTGTGGGTCAGCCACGACCGAGCCAGCATCAGTCCGCCGGCCTTAGACAAAGATACGCCCGAGCACAATCTGCACTGGGATGCGTCCTTGGATAAGCGTCCTTTGCCCTTTGGCGTGCAGGGTGTGCTCTATCTGAGCGACACGCCAGCCGCGCAGGGGGCCTTTATCTGCGTACCGGGATTCCACCGGCGTTTAGAGGCGTGGCTCGACCAACTGCCAGCCGGGGCCAACCCCCGCGAGCAAGACCTGCTGGCCTTGGGAACGCAGCGCATCGGGGCCGCGGCTGGCGACTTAGTCATCTGGCGCACGGCCCTGCCGCATACGGCGAGCGTCAATCGCGGCGGTGCGCCGCGCGTGGCTCAGTACATCACCATGAGTCCAGCCGGAGAAAGCGAAGAGGCGCGACGGGTGTGCACGGACTTTTGGCGGCGGCGGCTCAGCGGCTTGGGGCGCTATGCCGAGGAACGCGAGCACCGCGAAGAAAAAACGGCTGAGTTGACGAGTGTGGGGCGGAAGTTGGCTGGGGTGGAGCCGTGGGATTGAGGGAGGGAACGGTGAAGATGTTAAAAGAACAAAGAAAAGCCGAAAGCAAGATCGGCCTTTCCGATTCTGGCACTGTACGGACGAAGCAATCGATTTACGATAGACGGAAATATCGCGTGAAAGATGTTGGAGGGGCCAAGCAAATTTCTACGAGTTATCTAAAGGCCCTAGATCTCGAAAATGCAATAGAGTTTGGGCTCCCCGAGGTGGATGATCGCTACCATATCTGGCGGGTGCCATTAAAAGGTAAAGATGGTCATAAGGTCGGTGAAGTGGTCATTGATGCTTATACGAGTTTGATAAAACAGAAAAAGACCACGAAAAAGAAGGTCTTAGAAGCACGGTTGCTCGGACGCATCGCTAAAAAAAAGAAAAAGGAGGTGCCCGCACCTAAAATATCAAATCTGCGTAATACGATTGGTTGGGGAGACAGCGAAGAGTTGCTTTCGCAGACGCCTGCTGAGTCCATCGATCTTGTCTTTACGTCGCCGCCGTACTACAACGCACGGCCTGAGTACTCTGACTACATTCAATACGACGAATATCTACTCAAAATGAGAAAAATAATACACCAATGTAATAGAGTGCTAAATGAAGGTAGATTTTTTGTTATAAACATCTCACCGGTTTTAATTCGCCGAGCAAGCCGCAATGAATCCTCCAAGCGAATCGCCGTCCCCTTCGATTTTCACCGCATTTTTATCGAAGAGGGATTTGAGTTTATTGATGATATTATATGGGTAAAACCGGAAGGGGCTGGTTGGGCAACAGGGCGCGGCAGGAGATTTGCAGCGGATAGAAACCCACTGCAATACAAGGCCGTGCCGGTGACGGAATACGTTTTAGTCTATAGAAAGAAAACGGATAAATTGATCGATTGGCACATCAGGAAGCATCCAGAGCAAGGTTTAGTTGCAGCATCTCGGATTGAGGATGGATATGAAGTAACTAACCTTTGGAACATCCATCCAGCTCACAGTAAAAAGCATCCGGCGATATTTCCCGTAGAGTTAGCCGCGAAAGTGATTCAATACTATTCGTTCAAAAACGACGTCGTCCTCGACCCCTTTGCCGGTATCGGTACCGTGGGACAAGCGGCCATCCAGCTAGATAGGCGATTTGTGCTGTTTGAGATAAATGAGATCTATATTAAAGAAATCAAAAAAAATATAGAGAGCTGGTTGCATCAGAAAATTGAAGATGTGAATTGGATAAACTGTGAGCCGGTCATACCTGTTAAGCAATATATTAAGTTTTAGAATTGGATAGACACATGTTTTATAAGAAGATGTCGGATAATGTTCCCCGTATCGGTGAGTCTCTTGCAAAGTATAGAGGTGTTGAGATCATTGTTGGTAGATAGAATCGGTGAAGGAAGTCGTATTGTCGAGATGGCCAAAGCTATAAATGGCAATATTGTTCAAATGAGTATGACGTACTGGACGAAAGAAGTAGCAAGCATATTGGCGGAGAGGATCGATTTTAAGCATCCTATAATGAAATTATCAAATCGAGATAGTTTGGAATACATTAGAGAAGCGATGAAGAAAATCAACCTAAGAGAATTTATATAGTCGGCGAGGAGAGCAATATATGGCTACTGGGACAGCGTTGCGGCATCGATAAAAGGACGCTGCACTAATTGGTGGGGTCAATTGGTCTAGCGGCTGAATGAAGACAAGAGGCGGACCGGCATTTCAGGAGATTCACAAGCGTCTTGTAGTGTGCTGCTTAGCGTGTGTCGGCTGTGCGATCATATAGCAGCGATTCAACTATCCCCCTAAACACATACATGCTCGATGAAGCGGGCGTAGAGATCGACGCTGATGCGCAGTTGGTCGGTTCGGATCCATTCGTTGGCGGTGTGGGCTTGCGCGATGTCGCCCGGGCCGAGGACGATCATTTGTTTCATCTTCTCGACGAAAGCCATGCCGTCGGTGCCGTAGGCTACGGTGGTGGGTTTGCGGCGGCCCGTTAGCTTGAGTGCCGTGCGGACCAGCGGGTCGTCCACGGCCGTGTAGAGTGGGTCGCCGCGGTGCTTAAGCGCGAAGTCGAGGCCGTGCTTTTGCGCGCTTTGGCGGGTTTTGTCGAGCAGATCGTCGACGTCGATGCCGGGCATGGGGCGGTAGTTGAGGGTGCAGATGCTTTGGGCCGGGGAGACGTTGGTGGCTCGGTTGTGGTCGTTGATGCCGATGCACCACTCGGAGTGCGGCGGCGTGAATTCCTCGTTGCGAAAGCGGCGATTGGCGAGCACCAACTCGTTGAGTGCCTTCATCTCGGCGAGAAAGGGGATCATCTTGAGATTGGCATTGATGCCCTTTAAGGTACTGGTGTGCGCCGGGCGTCCTTTGGCGGTGACTTGCATGGCGAGCGAGCCTTTGTGGGCGTGGACCACGCGCAGGCTGGTGGGTTCGCAGATGATGCCGCAGCCGGTGCTGGCTTCGGCAAAGAGCTTGGAATGGGCCGCGACCTTTTGCGCGCCGACGGCGTGGACCTCCTCGTCGGCCGTGACGACGAGGTAGAGCGGGGCGGTTAAATCGGCGGCTTTGAAGCGGGCGGCCGCGCATATCGAAGCGGCGAGAGGGCCTTTCATATCGCAGGAGCCGCGGCCGTAGAGCTTGCCATTGGCCTCGTAGGGGTCGTAGGGATCGCGGTGCCAGCCATCGGCGGGGTTGGCCGGAACGACGTCGTCGTGGCTCATCAAGGACAGTCCACCCTCTCCGCTGCCCAGCTTGCCGACGATCGACAGCTTGGCCACGCCCGCCTCATCGGTGTAGGGTACCTCTTCTATATAGAAGCCAAGCTGGTCTAAAATTCTAGCTATGTGCTGGGTGACTTCGACGTTGCTGGTTTGGCTTTCCGAGGGATAGGCGACTATGTCCTTGGTTAGGTTGACGACGTCGAGTTTCATAAAGATTCGCTTTCACAGAGAGGGTGGTTGGCACAAAGTACAAATTCAGTAGAAGGCTATCAAGGGCATTGACAGCCTAGCCAAAAGGCGGTATGAATAGACGAGCGAGAAGCAACAAAACGGCCCGCCGCCAAAGAGCGGAAGCGGGCCGGCCGACGAGTGGGAGGCGTCCCTTTAGCTCAGGGCGTCGTGCAGTTCAGTCCAGTCGTCGAGGTTGTTGAGGTTGACCGCGTCGAGGATGCTGCCATCGTCGCTGAGGCCAGCGGCGTCGAGGATGCTAGTGCGGGTTTCGTCGTCGTGATTGTAGCCGCGGATGGCGGCATTGGAAGCGTCGATTTCGCTTTGGGGAATGGAGCCGCCGCGCTGGTCTTTGACCCAGTTTTCAAATTCGATATAGCTAGCTTTGTTGTCCTTGACGTAGGCTACGGCCGCGTCGCGGTCAATGCCGAGGCCGTCGAGGACCATCTGATCGAAGCCGGCGCCGCATTCTGGGTAATCCGCCGGCAATTCGCCGGCCGCGCTCAGGCGCAGCTTAGACCACAGGCGAGGCAAGTGAATCGCGCCGAGCGGCCCGGCAATATCCGAACTGATATTAGGTATGATGGCCATGAGGTTCCTCCTATGGGGAATGGGTTGAAAAATGGCCTACAACAGTACGGTTGCTGAGGCCGGTTGTCAAACAGATATAGCAATGGACAAAATACGCGTTGGCATCATTGGGGCCGCTGGTCGCGGAAGCGGCTTTATCCCCGCCTTGCTGGCCCATCCGGCCACGGAAGTTGCCGCGCTGTGCGACCTCCGCCGCGCCGAGGTTGAGCACCACGCGGCGGAGTTGGGCGTCAAACAGGTTTTTACGGACGCCGAGGCCATGCTCAACTCTGGGGGGGTGGACGCTATTGTCGTGGGTACGCCCATGCCGTGGCACGCGCCCCAAGCCATGGCAGCTTTAGAACGCGACATCCACGTGCTCAGCGAGGTGCCGGCCGGAGTATCGGTTGAGGAGTGCCGCGATTTGACGCGGGCCGCACGGCGCAGCCGCGCCGTCTATATGATGGCCGAGAACTACGTGTACACCAAGCCCAACACGCTGATAAAAGCGTTGGTTGAGCGCGGCTTTTTCGGCGAGTTGTACTATGCCGAAGGAGCTTATATCCACGAACTGAAACAGCTCAACGAGACCACGCCTTGGCGGCGGCGTTGGCAGACGGGCGTCAATGGCTGCACCTATGGCACGCACAGCTTGGGGCCGGTGCTGACGTGGTTTGCCGGACAGCGGGTGGTATCCGTCTGCGCCGTGGGCACCGGGCATCACTACCGCGATCCGCGCGGCGACTTGTACGACATGGAGGACTCGGTTTCTATGATGTGTCGGCTGTCGGGCGGTGGGCTGGCGCACATCCGCGTCGATATGCTCTCGGAGCGGCCGCATCAGATGGTCCACTACGCATTGCAGGGGACTGATGGCGCGTACGAATCGACCGACGGCTTTGAAGCCACCGCTAAAATCTGGCTGCGCCGCCGCAGTGCGTCGCCGCGCTGGGAGCCCTTGGAAGCGCTAGAGGAATTTTTGCCTGACCATTGGCGGCAGCCGCCCGCAGAAGCCCGCACGGCCGGCCACGGCGGCGGCGACTATTGGGAAGTGCAGGACTTTGTCGCGGCCATTCGCCGGGAAAAGGCACCCGCCATTGGCATTGACTTGGCGATGGACATGACCTTGCCCGGCCTCGTCAGCCAACAGTCAATCACCCAAGGGTCGGCTTGGGTGGCGGTGCCCGATCCGCGCAACTGGACGTAAAGGGACTAAAGGAGCGAGACCATGGCCAAACCCAAAATTATGTTTTACCACGACGGGCGGCACCCGCTGATCTACATGTACGAGCCGCCGATCCAGCAGGAGGAATACGAGCAGGGGGTAGACGAACTGTTGGGTACGCCCGTCGAAGCCCTCATGTTTTGCCTCGGCGATGGCCGCACAGTGCTGCACGACACCGAGGTGGGGGAGCTATGGGGCCACAACGTGAAGCGGTGGCCCCATTTGATTTTTCGCCGCGCCCACCAAAATGCCCGCGACCTAATTCGCAAGGGGCAAGATCCCCTGCGCTTGATTTGCGACCGCGCTCACCAGTACGGCAAGTTGGTCTATCCGACGCTGTTGGTACAGCAGGGACGGGGGCCGCGGGAAGAGGACGTGCGTTGCTCGGACTTCCGCTTTGACAACGCCCCGCTCGAAATCGGTGCGCAAGATGATGTGCCGGCCGACTTTCCCGGCCGCACCTGCCTCGACTTCAAGCACCAAGCGGTCCGCGACGAGCGCTTTGCCCTGATTGCCGAGACGCTAGAGAAATATCCGGTCGATGGCTTTGAATTGCAGATGAACTACCAGCCCTACTACTTCCACCCCGACGAGGTCGCCGCGGGTCGTGAGATTATGACCGAGTGGGTGCGCCAGGTGCATCGCGCTGTCAAGCACAGCGGCCAGCAACGCGAATTGGCCATCCGCATTCCCCACAGCATTGAGGGGTGCTATGCCGTCGGCATGGACATTGAGGCGTGGCTGCGCGAAGGGCTCGTTGATGTGCTGATTGGCCAGGCGTTTTCCGGCCCGGAACTCTTGGATTCGACTATTGATTTCCGGCCCTTGGTGGCCGCAGCCGAAGGCACGGATTGTCGGATCCACGCAGCCTTGCAAAGTCACGTGGACTCGGATCGCTTGGGGGAGGCGACCATTGAGATGGTGCGCGGAGCCGCTTGCAACTTTTGGGCGCAGGGCGTCGATGGTCTCTACTTGGCGCATTGGTTTGGCAACTGGCCGTACCAGGCTTCTTTTTACGAGAAGCTGCGGGAAGTGCCCTATCCAGAAGTCATGGCCGCCCGCGACAAAATTTACTACATACCAACTGCGACGGGGCGCTTCCCCAAGCCCACCACCGAGCCGGGGACGACCATGCAGTTACCGGCCTATTTGCAAAAAGGCCACAAGGCTGCCGTTTCCCTGTCGGTCAGCGACGAGCTGCGGCACTGGGCCAAGGTCGGTCGGGTCCACGAAGTGTTGCTGCGGGTGCGGGTGATGGGGCACACCGAGCGCGACCGGCTCAAGTTCTATTTTAATGGTCGGGAGCTGCCCACCAGCTTGTTGCGCAAGATCAACGAAATGTACCGGATGTCGGCGCCGCGTTACCGCACCGGATCGGGGTATTGGTACGCGTTTCGGCTCGACGCCAAACACTGGCCGAAAAAGGGGAACAACACACTCGCAGTCGAGTTGGTGCGGCGCGATGCACAGGCACTGCCGGAGATTTTTGTGCGCGATGTGGAACTTGATGTCAAATACCTGATGGGGCGCAATTTCCACCGCGGCCAAGACGTGGATTTAGGGCCGAGCGAACCGTCGGGGATATGAGCGGATAGACGCGAGAAGATGCGATTGAACAGGTACTATAAGGTGGTGCTGGCAGCCGGCATCGCCGGCTGGGGCAGCGCGGGGCTGGCGGCAGCCGGCTACATCCCGGATGTGCCTTATTTTCACCAGCAGAGCAATCGCATCAACCCTTCCGGCTCCTGCCAAAACACCTGCATCGCCATGGTGCTCAAATACTACGGAGCCGACGATGTTACCCCCGACCTGATTTCGGCCAAATGGGGCACGTACGTGGCCCAGACTACCGGCGGTCTCGAAAAGATCTTTAACGAGGAAGCGGCACTGCGCGGCCTGAGCGTCCGCGATCGAGCGACCGAAACCGGGCTGTTGCGGGAACTGCACGCGCTGTTGGATGCGGGAAAGCCGGTAATCGTCCACGGTGGCTTTTCCACAGTCGGGCACTTAATGGTACTAGTCGGGTACGACGAGCGCTTTTACTTTGCGATGGATCCGGCCAGCCAGTGGACGGAGCGGCTCAATGGGGGGTTTATCCACACCGACGATCCGCACATCGGTCGCTATACGCGCTATGGCCGCGCTGCGGTCGAAAACGCCATTGTCTCCCGGGGCTTCATCCGCATGCACCAGATTTATGTTGCGCCGGGGGCGCTAGCCGCCGAGTGGGAGGGCAGCTTTGCCGATTCAGTCGCCGTGGGGGCGGCGGTGGAGTTTGCTGGTGGCATCCGCGTCCGCGGTGTGTCAGCCGATGGGGAGCCGCTGCGCGTATCCGCAGACCTGAGCGCGTTGGGCGGTCCGCCGGATCGCGTACTGACCGAAGCGGCGCCGGGATTTTACCCTTTTGTCGAGACCCTAATGGCCGCTGGCAGCGCGGGGCGCCAGACCGTCGTCTTTCACATCCGCCAAGGCGCAGCCGCGGCCGAGGTTAAGCGGACCGTGGTGCTGATGCCAACCGAAAACCAAGTTGTCTTCGCCGGAGGATTGGGGGCCGATTGGCAGGTAGGCTTTACCGCTGGTGCCGAGCTGGCGGTGGCGGCGGGGGCTCCGCTGGCAGTGGAGGCTGGCGGCTTTACCTTGGAATGGTTGCCGGCCGCGCCGGTGGAACCGGTCGGCTATCGCGCCCTGCGCTTTGCTTTTCACCCGGGCGCTGCGACGGTTGGCTTGAGAGGGGCGTTTTCCGTGCAGCTCAACGAAAACCCGCGCAAGATCGAACCGCTGATCAACGGGTTTTTCCGCGGCATTGACATGGCCCGGGCCGAGTGGCAGCCGGTGGAAGTGCCACTGTGGGCTTTCGCGCCGCTGGAAGAGCCGATCGAGTCCATTCGCTTCTTCGGCAATCTGCGCGGCACATTCTATCTCGACCGCCTAGAACTGGTCAGCGCCCGGTTCCCGCCGCCGCGCCTAGTGGCCGATTGGCAGAGTGCGTTGCCGGACTCCGCGCCAGCCGGGGCCGAGTTGGTCTTGCGCGAGCGTCTGCGCGTTACCAGCCCGGTGCTCAACGGTCTTGCGCCTAGGGTCTTTGCCGACCTAAGTGCGCTAGGAGGTGGCAGCGAAGTGGCGCTAGAGCCGATTGGCGCGGGGCTGTACCAACTAACCGGGACGCTGGCTGCCGCTGGGGCCAATGGTCTAAAATCGGTGCGGATCCACCTGCGCCAAGAGACGCCAGACGGGCCGCTAGAGACGACCCTAGTGCGAAAACTGGTGCTGCTACCAGCAGCCGATCAGGTCATCTTTGCCGATCAGTACGGCGAGAACTGGCGCGAGGGGTTTACCGCCCATGTCGAGGTGGATGAACAGCTAATTGCTGGCACGTGGGCGCAGGTGCTGACCGCTGAGGCGTTTACCCTCGAGTACAAGCCACGGGTGCCGGTGGAGCCGGTGGGATACCGCGCTCTGCGGCTGGCCTTCCATCCCGGCGATGCCGAAGGCGGCGCCCGGCCCGTTTTCAACATCGTAGTCAACGAAGATACGCCGTCGCTAGTCGCGCTGTTTGCAGGAGATGGCTTGGACTTGGCGCGGAAAGAATGGCAGGCGATAGAGATTCCGCTGGAGCGCTTCTTTCGGCTTGATGGGCCGATTGAATCCATCCGTCTGTTCGGCAACTTGCGCGGCGCGTTTTACGTATCCGATGTGCGCTTGGTCGCCGCTGGAACTTCCCTACCCACGGCCGTGCTGCAACAGCGGCCAGCAGCCGGGTCAGCGGCGTTTTTCCTCGCGCAGAACTACCCCAATCCATTTAACAGTACCACGGCGATTGGGTTTGCTCTGCCGCGAGCCGGGGCGATCCGGCTGGCCATTTTTAACGCACTAGGCCAGCGAGTCGCCGTCTTAGCCGAAGGAACCCATTCGGCTGGCTCATACACTTTGCGCTGGGATGGAGTAAACGACGGTGGCCGCGCTATAGCTGCGGGCTTGTATTTCTATCGGTTGCAAACCCCTTGGGGCGTGCAAACGCGCAAACTACTTTTGCTCCAGTAAAGTTACTATCCCACCATCAAACTGAAAGGAACCCCATGCCCAGAGGAATTCGCAACTTTGCCACTTTTGTCATCGCCCTGCTCGCGTCGTGGATCATAGGGATCAACGTAGCACCGACGTGGACGGTCGAGCGCATTGAGTTGGACGTAAAGACGGACAGCGACGGCAAGCTGTATTACATCTACCGCGAAAAACCGGCCTATTTCGAGGCCGTGCCCATGGCGCAAGCCCAGCTCGATCCGGCCAAGATTCACGGGTCGCGGACGGCGCCGACAGTTGAGGAAGAATTTGTCTTTGTGGCGGAGAGTGGCCGCTACTACAAGCTGGTGGCCAAGCACCACTGGGGCTATTGGTCGCTGTTGCCAGCGGTGGTGGCCGTGCTGTTGTGCTGGCTGACCAAAGAACCGGTCACGTCGCTGTTGGGCGGCATTATCTCTGGCGCGCTGCTGATGGGCCGCTACGACTTCACCGGCGATGTGCTGATCCCCTCGTTGGCGACCAAAAACGCCGCCGGCATTTTGCTGCTCTACTTGTGGCTGTTGGGTGGGCTGATGGGGATATGGTCCCGCACGGGCGCGGCCCAGGCCTTTGCCGAGTTTATGACGGTGCGCTTTGTGCGCGGCCCCAGAAGTGCCAAGCTGGTCGCTTGGCTGCTCGGGGTCGTCTTTTTTCAGGGCGGCACCGTCAGCACGGTGCTGGTCGGCACTACGGTCAAACCGATTGCTGACAACGAAAAAATCAGCCACGAAGAGCTGGCATACGTAGTGGATTCAACGGCTTCGCCGATTGCCTCGCAGCTCGCGTTCAACGCTTGGCCCGGCTACGTGCAGGCCTTCATTTTTGTCTCGGGCGTCAGCTTTTTGGCGACGGAAGCGGATCGCATAGCCTTCTTCTTTCAAAGTGTGCCCTTTTGTTTTTACGCCATTTTTGCCGTCTTGGGCACGTTCCTGCTCAGCATTGAAAAACCGCTCTTTTTGGGCAAGCAGCTCAGAGAGGCGATGCATCGCTCGCGCACCACTGGTCAGCTCGACGCCCCGGGGGCCGATCCGCTGAGCGCCAAGGAACTGCAAGGGAGCAACGTCCCCGCAGGCTATACCCCGCACGTCCTCGAATTCTTTTTGCCGCTGGGTACGCTCATCGCCATTGCCGTCGGCACTTTTATCGCCAGCGGATCGCCCAATGTGCAGTGGGCCTTTGGCATTGCGTTGCTGTTGGCTGCGGGTATGGCTTTGGCCAAGGGCATGGCGCTCAGAGACCTCATCGCCGGTTTCCACGATGGCATCAAGGGCGTGGTGCTCGGCTCGGTCATTTTGCTGCTGGCGATCACCATCGGCGGCATTAGCAAGGAAACGGGCGGCAGCATCTTTTTGGTCGAACAACTCGGCGAGACCATTCCGTATTTCCTCCTGCCGGTCCTGCTACAAATTCTCACGATGTGCATCGCCTTTTCCACCGGCACGAGCTGGGGCACCTATGCGGTGGCTTTCCCGCTGGCGATGCCGCTGGCTTGGGCGGTGGCCGGGGCCAATGGGCTGGCGCATCCAGAGCTTTTTATGACCTTGTGTTTTGCGGCCGTCATGGACGGCAGCGTGTACGGCGACCAGTGCTCGCCGATTTCAGATACTACCGTGCTTAGCTCCATGTGTACGGGCTGCGACCTGATGGATCACGTCAAGACGCAAATTCCGCAGGCGACGCTTGCGGCGGGCGCGGCGGCGTTGTGCTGGACGGTCGTGGCGTTTTTTACCGCCTAGTTTTTAACAAGTTGGGAGTCTTAGTTATGCCCACCTTTATCGACTCAACCCTCCTTCTCGACGACCCGCTCGCGCTCCGCGACCGCATGCAGCGCGATGGCTATCTCTTTGTCCGCAACCTGCTGCCGGCCGCTGAACTCGAAGCGCTCAGGTTGCGCTTTTTGGCCATTGCCCGCGACGCCGGTTGGGTCCAGGCCGACGCGCCATTGGAGGACGCCATGGCCGACCAAGGCGGTTTCTGCGTCGAGCCGACGGCCGAGTACATGGAGGTCTATAGCCGGATGTACGCGCTGCCCGAATTCCACGCCTTGCAGCACCATCCCGCACTCGTTGGCCTACTCGAAAAGTTGCTCGACGGCCCGGTGTTGCCGCATCCCCGCCTCATCGGCCGCACCATCTTTCCCAAACGCGAATCCTTTACCACGCCGCCGCATCAGGACTTCATCCCCATTCAGGGCACGGCCGAAACCTATACAGCGTGGTTTCCGCTGCACGATCTGCCGCCGACGATGGGTGGGCTGGAGGTGGCCGCTGGGGCGCATCGGGGGGGCGTTTATAA
>RKRN01000223.1 GCA_007571365.1 Candidatus Latescibacterota bacterium | reverse complement strand
GCCCGGGGCTACTCGAACACCCCGACGAAGTCTTGGCGTACTATCGCCGCTGTGGCGTACGCGAGCTGGTCTGCGAGGAGAAGCAGATGGGCTCGCGGGCCGTGCTGGTCGTCTGCCGCGACCCGGCGACCGCACAGCGGCGCTTTGGCCTAGAGGACGGCAGCGCGGGCATCTGCTACACGCGCACAGGCCGCCGCTTCTTTGCGGATGCCGGCTTGGAAGCGGGGATATTGGATCACGTGCGCCGGGCGTTTGAGCGCAGCGAGTTGTGGCGTGCGCTGGCGACGGACTGGGCGATCATCGACGCCGAGCTTATGCCTTGGTCGGCCAAGGCGCAGCAGCTACTCGAAGACCAATACGCCGCGGTGGGCGCGGCGGCGCGGGTGTCGCTGGCCGCGTCCGTGCGCGCACTGGAGCAGGCCGCGGCGCGGGGCATAGCTGTGGGCGAGCTGTTGAGCCGTTGCCGCGGCCGAGCCGAGTCCGTGGCGCACTACGCGGCGGCCTATCGCCCCTATTGCTGGCCGGTGCGCTCGCTCGAGGGTCTCAAGATCGCTCCTTTCCACCTCTTGGCCACAGAGGGGCAGGTCCACGTCAGCCAGACCCACGCTTGGCATTTGGAGACCTTGGACCAGCTCTGCGCGGCTGAGCCGGATTTGCTGTGCGCGATAGAGCGCCGACAGGTGCTCTTAGACGATATGCACAGCAGCCGCGAAGTAGTACGGTGGTGGGAGGAATTGACCGCCAGCGGCGGCGAGGGCTTGGTCGCCAAACCCTTGGATTTTGTCTGCACGGACGGACGCCGGCTCGTCCAGCCGGCGCTCAAGTGCCGGGGACGCGAGTACCTGCGGCTAATCTACGGGCCTGAGTACGCCGAGCGCCTAGACCTGTTGCGCGGCCGCAACCTCAAGGGCAAGCAGGCGTTGGCCCGGCGGGAATTTGCGCTGGGGGTGGAGGGTTTGGAGCGGTTTGTTGCCGGGCAGCCCTTGCACCGAGTACACGAATGTGTCTTTGGGGTCTTGGCGTTGGAAAGCGAGCCGGTGGACCCACGGCTGTGACTAGCCTAAAAACCACGCGATTGGCACGGCTGTAATTCCCTTATCTAATGCCTGAATGCGCCCATCGTTGGAAAGCACCAACGAATGCAATACCGGTTTGTCTAAAATGCCGCTCAGTTGGCGCAAGTGCCGGGCATCGCTCGCGACAACTCGGTCGGTCATCTTGATTTCTAGCGGAATAAAGCCCGCTTCCATTTCCAACAATAGATCAACCTCTCTGCCATCGGCAGTACGCAGGTGATAAAAAGTCACCGGCAGGCGGCTGTTTTGGATCTGTTTGTATATTTCGGCAATCACGGCACTCTCAAACTCGCTCCCGCTTGGCAAGCCCTGCCGGCCCAACAGAGTACGCTGAATACCTGGATCTATAAAATGGACTTTGGGAGCTTTAGATAGACGCTTGTACGAGTTGCGAAACCACGGTTGGAGCAAAATGATCTGATAACTGATTTCTAAGTACGTTACAAAGCGCTTGGCCGTCTTGGCTGTAATGCCGGCCTGATTGGCCAAACTAGCGAAGTTCAAGAGGTTGCCAGTCATACTCGACAAGGTTTTTTGCGCCCGTACAAAAGGCTCTAAGTCGCGGAGATTGGCTAGGTCTCGCACATCTCGCTGGAGGTAGGTTCGGATATAATTTGAGAGCCACTCGTACTTATCAGCGGCCGCTAGCGTTTCGTCGGCGAGGGCCGGCATGGCGCCAAACTGTAGATAGGTTTCCAACACTCGGCACACTTGTGCATAACGCGTCTCTTGCCTTGGGATTCCCCGCAAGAAATCAACCGGGGCACCGTTGCCAAGCCATTGAATGAGTCGCGAGTCCGCTACGGGATCATCCCACGAAGTCGTCAGCATTTCCGCAAATGTCAGTGGGTACAATTCGACCAAAGAGACCCGACCGGCTAGGCTCTCGCGGATCTTTTCCATCGATAATATCTGGCTCGATCCTAACAGGATATAGCGCGTGTCAGGGTACAGATCGTACACCGCCTTGATTGACTCTACCAAGGGGGGGGCCTTTTGAATTTCATCGAGAATTGCCACCGGATACTGTTGCTGCCACTGAGTTGCTGGCAGTGCCAGAAAATCCGGTCGCATGAGCGGATCCTCAAGCGAGAGATAGGCATAATCGGCCAATGACGACCTCACTAGCGTAGTTTTGCCTGTTTGTCGCGCCCCGGTTAGCACCATAATCCGCCCGAATCTAGACGCTGATTTTTGTTTTAGATAGGCAAGCAATGCTCTGTTTTTCACGGCGAAGTCCCGTTATTGGCGTAAAATAAGTACTTAATGCCATAATTTACGCCTAATTGTGTGCTTAACAAGGTATATATCGGCTACCTGACAAGCTGCCAGTCCACAACTTGACGCTTTGTAAATGCCTGATACATTTGACGCTCCGAGGGAGGACAGACCATGCTTACCATTACTGAAGCAGCAGAACAGAAAATCGCCAACCTAGTTGCCGCGAGCGAAAAGCCGGTCAAGGGCCTGCGCATCGGCGCTCGCCTCGACCCGGCCAAGCAGGTCGACTATAAGCTGGCCTTCATATCCGACCAGCAGATAGGCGGCGACGATCAGGTCGTCCACTTTGCGGGCTTTGACGTGTACATGGATCCCGAAAGTGCCGACCTGTTGGCAGAAGCCAAGGTGGATTACGTAGATGGGCTTATGGGTTCGGGCTTCAAAATTGAGCGCCCGCGCAAGATGCCCGCGCACCTGAGCGGCCCGGTGGCCGAGGCCGTCCACCGCGTCATCGAAACCCAAATCAACCCGGGCGTGGCCGCGCACGGCGGCGTAGTGACCTTAATGGACATCAAGGGCAACACGGTCTTCGTGCAGATGGGCGGGGGCTGTCAGGGCTGCGGCCAAGCGGATGTGACGCTCAAACAGGGCATCATTCGCATGATCAAGGAAGCGGTGCCCGCAGTGGAAGATGTAGTTGACGCGACGGATCACGCCTTGGGAGAAAACCCGTACTATTAGTCCCAAGGAGGTTGTTATGACAACGGCGTTGCCGTTGGTGGCGCGGCCCGATTTAGCGGGCTATGTGCAGGCGATGCAGGAAGATGGGTACGCCTATTTTCCCGCGGTGCTCAACCAGCAAGAAGTCGCCGACTTGCGCCAGGCCATGGACGAGTTGACCGCGCTGGAGGAAAGCTACGACCGCCACACCGACCCGGCCGCACACGGCTTCCTCAACAAGAGCATCAACAATGCGTTCAACCGCGCGCCGATCTTCGCCCAGTACTTGGACCATCCCAAAATCATTGACTTAGTCGAGGCCATACACGGCGACGATTGCCATTGCATCGGCATGACGGCTTGGATGACCGGCCCAGGCCGCCCGGCGCAAACCCTGCATGCCGACTGGCAGCCGCTGACCCTGCCCGCAGAAGTCATGGACCACCCAGCGGTAAAAATTCCGATTTTTATTTCTACGGCCCATTACTATCTCGACGACCTGACCGAGGAGCTAGGGCCGACTCGCTTCGTACCGGGCAGTCATCGTGCGGGTCGGCGGCCCGGTGCGGGCGAGACCAGCTTTAAGGGCGTTGAGGAGCAGAGCATCTTGTGCCAAGCCGGCGACTGCGTGCTGTTCCGCTGCGAGGTTTGGCACCGGGGCATGGCTAATACGAGCGGGCAGACGCGCTACCTGCTCCAAGTACACTACGCCCAGCGCATTATCACCCAAAAGTACCCACCCTATCTGAACAAATTCCAATTTGACGCGGTGCTGTTGGCGCAGGCCACGCCGCGGCAGCGACGGCTTTTGGGCGACCACGTGCCGAGCAATTACGACTAGGGCTATCTCATAGCCGGTCCCACCGAATGGATACATAACGCACTATGGCTAATTCCCTCATATCCGTCCTGCTCTTTGAGGACAATCCCATTCACGCCCGCCTGTTGCAGAGCTTGCTGAAACCGGAATTTGCCGTGGAAGCGGTCGATAACTTAGCGGCCGGCTTGGCGCGGTTAGCAGCCGGTGGCATCGACGCGGTCCTCCTCGACTTGGTGCTGCCCGACAGCCAAGAGCTAGCCACCTTTGAGCGCGTCAAAGCAACCGTCCCGAATATCCCCGTACTGGTCCTGACCGGCCTCGATGACGAAGTGCTCGCTGCCGAGGCCGTAGCGGCCGGTGCTCGCGATTACCTAATCAAAACGCAGATCAATGGCGAGAGCTTGGCCCGGTCGATCCGAGAGGCCGTAGCAGGTTAGCCATGGGGGGCGATCCCCGCTTCCTGCGCTGGACCGGCTGGCTGGCGCGATTGGCCGCCTCCACGACCGTACTAACGGGCGCCCTGGTGCTGTGGGGCTGGCACACCAACGACGAATACCTCAAAAGCTTCATGCACGTCAGTTGGGTGGCGACGCACCCGCTCGTGGCGGTAGAGTTTATCTTGGCCGGCGCGGCACTTTTGTTGTTACAGGCCGAGCCGCTAAGCCGCTGGCGGCGGTATGTGGGCGTGGTGCTGGGAGCGGCCGTGGTGCTGATCGCCGTGCTCAAGTTGATCGGCTATCAGTACAACTGGGAGCGCGGCGTCGATACATACCTTTTTTATTTTAAGCTGGGCGGCTACCGGATGTCGCCCAATGCGGCGTTTTCCTTTTTGCTAATCGGCTTGGCGTTGGTGCTGATGGATGTGCAGGTGCGGGGCCGCGCCTATCTGTGGCAGGGGTGCGGGATCGCGGCAACGGCCGTTGGGCTTTTGTCGATGAGCAGCTACTTCCACAACGTGCTCCTGCTCTACGGGATCGCCGGGTACGTGCCGGTCATCCCGGACACGGCGACCGAATTTCTCATCCTCTGCTTTGGCCTACTCTGCGCTCGCCCGCACCGCGAGCCGGTTGCCACCCTCGTCAGCACTACCGAGGGCGGTTCTGTGGCGCGTCGCCTGTTGCCGGCCGCCTTTGCCATTCCCCTCGTGCTCGACTGGGTGCGTATGCAGGGCGAAGGGCTCTACGGCTACGAGTTTGGTCTTTCGCTCTTTACGCTGCTCAACATCTTGGCCTTTGCCCTGCTGATATGGTGGAATGCTGCGTCGCTGTCGCGGGTTGATGCGGAAAGGCGGCGCTCGGAAGAGCAGCTACAAGAGCAATACCGCCTCACCGCAGCGACGGCGCAGTCCGAGCACGAGGCTCTGCTGGCCCTCGAAGAGTCGCAGGAGGCCCTGCGCGACGCCAAAGAACAGGCCGAGGCGGCCAACCAAGCCAAGAGCGCGTTCTTGGCCAATATGAGCCACGAAATCCGCACCCCCATGAACGGCATCATCGGCATGACCGAGCTGTTGGGGCGCACCCGGCTCGAATCGCAGCAGCGCAACTACCTGACCTTGGTGCAGCAGTCGGCCGAATCCCTGCTGTCTCTGCTCAACGACATCCTCGATTTCTCCAAAGTCGAAGCAGGCCGCTTGGCACTGGAGGAGATCGAGTTCGACCTGCGCGACGAGGTGGGCAATGCCGTGCAGACGCTGGCGATGCACGCGGCGAGCAAGAACATAGAGCTCGTGTACCACATTCCCGCGGACGTGCCCGACCGCTTGGTCGGCGACCCGCGCCGCTTGCGCCAAGTGGTGATCAACTTGGTGGGCAATGCCGTCAAGTTTACCGAGAAAGGCGAAGTGGAAGTGGGCATGGCCGTAGAAGAGGCGTTGGCAGACGCGGTGTGCTTGCGCCTGTGGGTGCGCGACACAGGCATCGGCATCGCGCCGGAGAAACAGGCGCGGATATTCGACTCGTTCAGCCAAGTCGATAGCTCGACCTCGCGGCGCTTTGGCGGCTCCGGCTTGGGCTTGGCCATCTCGCAGCAGCTAGTCGAGCTGATGGGGGGCCGCATCTGGGTCGAAAGCGAGGCGGGCCAAGGCAGCATCTTTTATTGCACGGTGCGCTTAGAGCTGGGGACGCCTAAGACCAAGCGCACCGATCTGGTCTCGCTGCGGGGACTCAGGGTGTTAGTTGCCGACGACCACGCGACCAATCGGCGGATCCTCGAAGAGATTCTGAAAAGCTGGGCGATGGAAGTCGAGCTGGTGGAGAGTGGCGCGGCGGCCATCGCCGCCTTGGAGGCCGCGGTGCCGCCTTTTGACCTCGTGCTGATGGATCTGATGATGCCGGAAATGGACGGCCTAGAAACGGTAGCGACAATCCGCGAGAATGCGGCGTTTGCCCAAGTGCCGGTGCTGTTGCTTTCGTCGGCCGACCGAGCCGGGTACAGTGCGCGGTCGCGCTCTTTGGGCATTGCCCACAGCCTGATCAAGCCGGTTAAGCAGTCGGACCTGCTAGAGGCCATTGGCGCGGCCGTTGAAGCCATCCCGCCGAAGGAAACAAGGCGCGGCGAAGTGCCCGGCGACGAATTGGTCGAGAGGCGTCGCATCCTCTTGGCCGAGGATGGGGCGATCAACCAGCAGGTGGCGGTGCGGCTGCTGGAGGAGCGCGGCCACTCGGTCGTGGTGGTGAACAATGGCCGTGCGGCCGTGGAGCAGGTGACTGCACATGCTTCGACAAGCTCAGCCGAGCCGCCCTTTGACGCGGTGCTGATGGATGTGCAAATGCCGGAGATGGACGGCTTAGAGGCGACGGCGGCCATTCGCCGGGCAGAGGCACAGACCGGCGGGCACGTCTCCATCATCGCCATGACGGCCCACGCCATGAAAGGCGACCGCGACCGCTTCTTGGCCGCGGGTATGGACGGTTATGTGGCCAAGCCGGTGCGTCCGCACGAGCTGTACGCGGCTGTGGAGGGTGCTGAGGCCGATTTGCCCTTCGAGTGGGATGCTGCGCTTGAAAACGTCGGTGGCGACGAGGACTTGTTGCGCGAATTGGCGGAGCTGTTTTTTGCCGAGTGCCCCAAGCTGATGCAGCAGATCCGCGAGCACATCGCCGGTGCAGATGGCCCTGAATTGCGGCGGGCGGCGCATACGCTCAAGGGATCGGCGGGCGTTTTCGGGGCTGAGGCGGTGGCCAAGGCGGCGCATCGGCTGGAGGAAATCGGGCGCGAGGCCGCGTTTGCCGAGGCGGAGGAGGCACTGGTGGTGCTGGAGGGTGAGGTGGCGCGGTTGTTGCCGGCTTTGCGGACCAAGATTTATGGGATTGGGTAGGTCCTATGAATATCATCCTGTTCAATGAAAACGAGGTAAACAAGCCCCTTCCAATAAGGGACTCTCGCGCCATACATCTCTTGAAAGTCCTGAAGATGAAGGAAGGAGACTCTTTTGACGTCGGTCTCGTCGACGGGCCGCGGGGAAAGGCTAGTATTGTAAAGATCAATAGATGTAACATTCAATTGCAATGTGTCTTCCAAGAGGAAGTTCCGCAGCTACCTCAAGTGACAATGTTGATAGGTCTCCCGCGCCCTCCGAGTGCTCGGCGAATTCTCAGAGATATAACATCTCAAGGTGTACAGGAGTTGCATTTTGTCGTTACCGATAAAGGTGAGGAGTCCTATCTCAATAGCCGACTCTGGTCCAAAGACGAGTATCTCCGGCTAGTACGGGAAGGGGCGGAACAAGCTTTTTGTACTAGACAGCCAACGGTGTCGATTCACGATTCCCTGTTGAGTTGCTTGGACCAGCTTGAACAACAGGCGGATCGTCTCGTTTTAGATAACTATGAAGCGAGCCTATCTCTTGGCGAGTACCGTCCGTGTCAGAGTTACACTATATTGGCTGTGGGGGCTGAACGCGGTTGGTCGGCGACAGAACGCGACTTGTTTCGGCAACACCATTTTTTATTCGCAAATATGGGTGAACGTGTATTAAGGACAGAGACGGCCTGCATCGCAGGTCTTGCGATAGTATTGGAGAAACATAGGGCGCTAAGTACGCGACAGTAGGGCCTCTCTTGGGCAAATTGTCGATCCCAATAACAGGCCGCGACGGCCGTTCCACCCAAACGCGGAAACAGAAGCAGAAAGCAGGTACTTAATGGAGCGAGTTTATACCACACAGGACTTGGCCATGCTCACGCATCTCAAGAACGCCTTGGAAGCCCAAGGCATTGAATGCGTCTTGCGCGGTCAGCACCTGCTCGGCGGCGTGGGCGAGTTGCCGCCGATTGAGTGCTGGCCGGAGCTGTGGGTCTTGGACGACACACAAGCCGCGGACGCGAAGTTGCACATCGACACCCTGTTTGCAACGGCTGCGGAAGCCAGAGAACCGTGGTCCTGCGCCGGGTGCGGCGAGGAGTCCCCGGGGGCGTTTACGGACTGTTGGAGCTGTGGGGCGGCTAGGGCCGCTAAGTAAGCAGGAGCCTAGCGATGCGTTTTTTTAACACAACCGGGCCGGTAGTCGCGGCGGATCACTACTGCATTCCACCGTTGGACCGACTCAATCTGACTGAGGTTCGGCGGCTCATCCGCGACAAGCGCTATTTCGTCCTACACGCACCGCGCCAGACCGGCAAAACATCGGCATTGTTGGCGTTGCGCGACCTACTCAACGGCGAGGGCCGCTACCGCTGCGTATATGTCAACGTCGAAGGGGGGCAGACCGGGCGCGAAGACGTGGAGCAGGTGATGCGCACCATTTTGGCGGCCCTGGCCTCTTGGGCGCGCATGACGCTCGGCGACGAGTTTCTCGACTCGGTTTGGCCTGACATCTTGGCCAAACACGGTCCGCACGGAGCCTTAGATGAGGCGTTGACGCGCTGGTCGCAGGCGTCTGCCGGGCCGTTGGTGCTGCTGATCGACGAAATCGACGCACTAATTGGCGACGCGCTGCTGGCGGTGTTGCGTCAGTTGCGAGCGGGCTATGTGCGGCGGCCGGAGGGGTTTCCCCAGAGCGTGGTATTGTGCGGGGTGCGCGATGTGCGCGACTACCGCATCCAATCAACGGCAGAAAACGCGATTATTGCCGGCGGCAGTGCGTTCAACATCAAGGCGAGATCATGGCGCTTGGGCGATTTTACGCGGGACGAGGTGTTGGCTCTGCTGGAGCAGCACACGGAAGAAACAGGACAGGTGTTTACGGAGGAAGCATTGGCGGTGATCTGGACGCAAACGCAAGGGCAACCGTGGCTGGTCAACGCCTTAGCCGACGAGACGTGTTTCTATGGGGAAGCGGCGGCCAACCGCAGCCTTTCGATCACGGCCGAGGCCATCCGCCAAGCGCAAGAACAGCTCATTCTGCGGCGGGAGACGCATCTAGATCAGTTGGCCGACAAGCTACAAGAGGAGCGGGTACAGCGGGTGATTGAGCCGCTGTTGAGTGGGGCTAACGAGCGCACATTCTCGGCATACGATCTTGAATACGTCCGCGACTTGGGGCTAGTGGCGCAAGGTCGTCCGTTGCGAATGGCCAATCCGATCTACGCCGAGGTGGTGCCGCGCGAGTTGATGTGGGTTGTGCAGGAGGAATTTGAGCAGGAGACGGCTTGGTATGTGGATGCCGCGGGCGGCTTGGATATGGGCAAATTGCTGACGGCGTTTCAGACGTTTTTCCGCGAGCATTCGGAGCACTGGGTGGCGCGGTTCCAATATCAAGAAGCCGGCCCGCAGTTGCTATTGCAGGCCTTTTTGCAGCGGGTTGTCAACAGCGGCGGTCGGATTGAGCGGGAGTATGGCTTAGGGCGGGGACGGACGGACCTGCTAATCGTGTGGCCGCAGGGCGAGGAGACGCACAAGATAGTGATTGAGTGCAAAGTGCTGCACAAGAGCTTGAAGCAGACCATGGCCGAAGGGTTGGAACAGACGGCGCACTATATGGATCAATGTGCGGCGGCGGCGGGTCATCTGGTGATTTTTGATCGGCGCGTTGGCAGGCGTTGGGCGGACAAAGTTTTCCACACTCGGCAGATGGCGAGCAACGGGGTTGAAGTTGATGTTTGGGGGATATGAGCAACGCGATGCAGCAGTGAGGAAACACTCGGCGCGTTGTGGATTTACTTGGATGGGTGCGTATATTTCCGCCCGAGCTATGAGCCGCAAGGAGCGAACTCGTTATGAGCAAGAAACGCAAACCCATTCCCGTCTTTAAGAGCGAGGCCGAGGAGCGGGATTTCTGGGAAAGCCACGATTCGACCGCCTACGTTGATTGGAGCAAGGCCAAGCGCGTCCGCTTCCCCAATATCAAACTCAGAAAAACAATCCGCGCCAGCGAAAGGAGTACCCTGTGAACATACACGTAGGCAATTTGGCGAAGACAACTAAAAAGGAAGCACTGATCCAGCTCTTCCAACCGTACGGGAAAGTGGTGGCCGCCACTATCGCCCGAGAGAAAAAAAGCGGCGACTCGCGCGGCTTTGGCTATGTGGAGATGGCCACCCGGCACGAGGGCGAAGAGGCCATTGCCCATCTCAACGACAAGGAATTTGAGGGGCAGAAACTGCATTTGAGCGAGGCACACGAGCGCAAGGACAAAGCCGGGCGCGAGTCGGGCAAGGGCGGTCGCTTTGACCAGCAGCGCAGTAGTTTTTTCTCGCCACGTGGTGGCCAGCGCGGGGCGAGCAATGTGCGGCGGAGTGGCCGGCGGGGTTCCTAGCGCATTACTCGCACACCAGCGCGAGCAACTCGGCGTGGCTTTGGACGCGGAAGTCGGCTGCTGCCGTCCAGAGATGCTGACCCGCCGCATCGTAGTAGACGGTGGTGACCGCGGCGCGGCGACCGGCTTCGAGATCGTAGCGGAAGTCGCCGACCATCACGGCGTTTGCCGGCGCAGCACCCCAAGCGGCGAGCAGCTTGCGGATGCCGTCGGGATCGGGCTTGGGGGCGGCCTCGTCGCGGCCTAAGACGTGAGCGGGGTCGAAAAACTCGGCGAGGTTGCAGGCCGCCAGCGTCTGCAACGCATTGGCGTGGCTGTTGCGAGTGAGGATGCCGAGCCGGAAACCGCGGGCGGCCAGTGAGCTCAGCAGGGCGTGGACGCCGGGTAAGGGCCGGGCGCGAAGTGCGTATTCGCGTTCGAGCGCGGCCAAGCGGCGTTTGAGTGAGGCCGCTTCGGCGGCCGGGCGAGCCTCAATTGCTTCGAGCATGCCTGTCTCCAAAGGCAGGCCCAATTCTTGGCGCATCGCATTGAAATTGATGGCACTGTCAGCTAGGGTGTTATCGAGATCGAAAATCCAGTGGCTGAAGTTCATACTATTAAGTACGACCCGTGCCGCCGAACCACTCGGCCGCTTTTCGCTTGGCTCTCTCTCCGATTTCCGGGGTAACGTGCGCGGCGACGGTCGCGAGTGCCGAAGCCAGTGCGCCGAGATCGTCGCCATACCCGATGCCCGGGATGAGATCGGGTATGGCATCGGTGGGTAAAATAAAATAAGCGAGGGCTCCGTAAATGACCGTTTTTGCCCAATTCGGCGTTTCCGGTGCTTGCGCCGCGTAGTATAGCTTAAGGGCCATCTCGACCACTTCGCGCCCGGCGGCAACCGCGTAACTGTGCAGTTTTTCCCAAAAACCGCTTTCCGAATAGTTGTTGCTCACGAGGTTGTCCGCCTTTGCGAAGTTGCAATTTCGCGCTCGGCAAAAGGCGTCCAGCCGCGGCCCGGCTTGTGGACCGGAGTCTGTTCGTAGCGGGTGCGGATTTCCTTGAACTTGGCGATGTCGGTGACTTCGTGCGCTGGGTTTTGCGCGTCTTTAATGACAAAGTCGCCCTCCGTAGGCAAGCAAGCCATGGTGACCGGGTCGCGCTCCGGGTTGAAGTCTTTGGGGTCTTCGTCAATGTTGTTGGGAACTTCGGCGTCTTGGTAGCGGAGATCGACGCTCCAGCGGACGATGTCGGTGTTGTTGGCAAAGGAAGCGTGCGGGGTGAGATTGGTCATAAAGAGCACCGCGCCAGCGCACATGGGGCAGGCCACAGGCTCGGGGGCTGGCAGGTCTTGGCGGGCGATCTCGAGATACCCGCCCTGCCCGCCGGTGTAGTGGCGATAAACGCCGTTGCAGTGCGATCTAGGAATCACGTACAGGCAGCCGTTGTCAACGGTGGCATCGACGAGCGGAATCCAGCAGGTTACGATCAGGCGCCCGTCGCAGTGAGGCATGAAGTAGCCCGAGTCTTGGTGCCAAGGCACGGCCCCGCGCGAGTAGCCGGGGGCCTTGGGGCGGATGCGGTACACGGACGAGCCAATGATGTTGGGGCCGACGAGGCTTTCGATGCAGGAGACGAGCGGCGGGTGGCGCAAAAAGTCGAGGATGGCCTGTTCCTTGAAGCCGCCGCCGCCGCGCCCCATGATCGCTTGGATCACGCGCTCGCCGAGGGCGACATCGGCTTTGCAGAGGGAGCCGAGCCGGGTTTCAAAGGGTTCGGCGGCAAAGGTTTCCGCGCCGAGTAACCCTTCTTCTTGCAAGGCGGCACACGTCTGGTCGACGACGGCGGTAAGGCCATCTTTGAGGGGTTGGAGGTCGGCTTGGGAGTAGATGTCTTCTTTGACTACGTAGCCGAGATCGTGGAATTGCTGGCGTTCAGCCGGGGTTAGGCCCATGACATGCTCCGGGTGAAAGGTCGTCAAAGGGTATCCCCTCGGTCGGCGCTAGTCAATGGCGTCCCGCAGCAGTATTTTTCTCGCGGCCTCATTCTCAGATGCAAACAGCAGGGCTGCGGCCCGGTCGAGCTGTGTGGCCACCCGCCCGTCTGCCGCGGCTTGCTGGCGAAGTTGGTATAGGGCGATGGGCAATCGCAGATCGTCCGCGCTATAGGCAAAGGGCTTGCCGGCTTGCTTTTTGCGGTAGCTCTGCAACACTTCGAGATAGCGATAGCCGAATTCTGCGGTCGGCTCGATCATGGTGCCCTCGCCGTAATCGTTCCAAGTGACGAGTTGGATCAGCGACGCGCGCTCCCCGGCGCGTTCTAGCGTCTCCGCAAAAACCGCGCCCTCTTGGTCGTCTAAATACCCGTAACTTGCACGCACACCGGCTTCCGCGTAGATGTCGTGGAACTTGGGAAATACCGTGCCGCCGCCGCCTTTTTCGTAGAGCTGGCTTAGGTAGGTGCGCCAAGCAGCGGGCGGTACGACGCGGCCGTCGTGTACTGGAGGCCAGCCGAATACGCCGTCGGCTCCTTCCAGAAGTGTGTTCAGAGTGTAGAAGTGCGGAGGTTGCGCCAAGCCCGAAAAGAGCTCCTTCCACGCCGCCCCTTTGAAGTATTGGGGGCCGAAGACGAGGAGCAGAGGCCGGCCCGCGATCTTGGCGTACTCGTCGGCGCCAAACCAATGATCCTGCATCCAGTGTAAGACTTCCTGGCCGTGGCTAAGGGCTTGGTTTTCGCCGAGCACTCCATCGCTGACGAGGTGCTTTACCGATTGGTCTTCGTAACATATTGCGAAGCTCAATCCGGCCTTTTTGATGTACGCGACTAGGTGGTTTGTGTTGCGGTGGATCGCGGCGTAATCGCGGTGATCTTTGATGCCGTACCAGTCGATGATCGCGCCGTCAATGCCCGCAAACTTCATGAGCAATACGTGACATTCCAATGCGTGTGGATCGTTTGAATCGTACGGCCCGATTAGTGGGTAGTAATGCGAGGCTATTTCGCGGCGGCCATCGGCGGCGATGGTGTTGGGATCAAAGTGATTCATCGTCCAATGCCAGCCCCACGCGCCGCTGACCGGCTCCGACGCATACCACGGCATGTAGTGGACCATTATGCGGGGGCTGGCCGACGGCTGAATGTCCGGGTCGACGAGGCTTTTGCCGCAGGAGTGCAGCGCCATGCAGCACAGGACGACGAGCGGTAAGTGGTTCACTAAGGGGTTCCTTGGCGGGGGCTGGCCTCAATGCGGAAGATGGCTTGGGTGATTTCGTCGCTGGTCAAGTAGAGATGGCCGGCCTCGTCGGTAGTCAGTCCAACCGGCTTGCCCCACATGTTGCCGGAATTAAAAGAGAAAAAACCGGAGAACATATCCCAAGCGGAATCCTCGGCGGAATCGAGCCGGAAGCCGGTGAGAAAATCGGCGACGCGGGCGTTGGAGCCATCCGGCTCGGCAAAGAGCGCCATGACCTTGTAGCCCGGGTCGTTGCCCAAAGCACCCGCGCGGCAGGCGACAAACGCAGCGTGTTTGTACTGCGGGGGAAACTGGTCGTGCGTGTAAAAATGCAGCGCCATTGGTGCCAAGTGGGCGGGAATGAGGATGGCAGGCGACTCCATGTTGGCAACTAACAGCGAATCGGCCGCGGTCAGCGGAAAGACAGACCTTCCGTAGAAGGAGAAATCGGTCCAGACTTTGTCTCCGTAAGCAAATGGCCAGCCATAGAAGCCGCCATCGCGGAGCGGGGTGATCCACTCCGGTGGCCGATCTTGGCCCTCGCGGTCGTGCCCGGTGTTGGCAGCCCACAACTCGCCGGTTTCCGGGTGCAAGGCGAGGCCGATGGCATTGCGCAGCCCAGCCGCATAGATCCGCCGCCCCGTGCCGTCGGTGTTTATCTGCATGACAGTAGAGCGTTCTGGATCGTCTTCGCGGCAGATGTCGCAACCTGAGCCAATGTGGAAGTAGAGCTTGTCGTTGGCTTCGTCCAACACCAGCGTATGGGTTACGTGCTCAACGGGACGCCCCATGAAACCGGGCACCTCGGCGAAGACGGTGCGCTCCTCGTAAAAGCCGTCCGCGTCTTGGTCTGCGAGGCGGTAAATCGCATCGTCGTCAGCGACAAAGAGTGCGCCTTGGTAAAAGGCGATGCCGTGGGGCCAGTTGAGGTCATCTACTGCTTTGTACACGGTGTCGGCGCGGCCGTCTCCGTCTTTGTCGGGCAAGGCCAATACGGTGCTTTGGCGGCCGGGGACTGGGCTCCATGTATTCTGAGGCTTCATGTTGGTCACGTGTAGGACGCCGCGGTCGTCCCAAGCCATAAAGCGGGCTTTGTCTACTTGGTCGGAGAAGAGTTTGACCTTAAAGCCGGGCGGGAGGTTGAGCGTGCGACCGGGGAGCCCTTCAACAGGGGTTGGTTCGAGGTGGAGGTCGATCTTGGGCGTTAGGCGGATCGGCTCGCCGCGGAACGTGGCGAGATACTCGTCGAATCCTTCGCGCGAGCCGTGCCGGCGCTCGTACAGCGCGGCTAGGGCCGCTTGGCAGGGGTTGGGTCCCCAGCTTCGGATCTCGAGGCCGGCGATGTAGGTGTCGGCTGCCTTGTCGAGCCAAGGGCCGGCTTCTTCGGCTGCATCCCGAGCCTCGGCCGCGGTCGCCATCTGCTCAAACACTTGGCCTAAGTGATAGTATGCACGGGTGTTTCTCGGCGAAAGCTCTAGGGCCTGCTCCAGTTCGTTGCGCCCTTCCTCGATATGCCCGGCTTTGTAGAGAGCCCACCCAAGGGCGTCGCGAAAGAAGCCCAAGTAATAGTTTGGCGGCCCTCCCTCCCGCGCTTCCGCGGCGGCCTTATCTACGACGCCCCGAGCGAGTTCGGTTGCCTCCGCGGCGTACGGCGTGCGGTCGGCCAGCAAGATAAGGGCACTGTACGTTAGGCGAGGATTGATGAGCTGCCCGTACTGGACCAAGCCGCGCACGGCCTCGGCGAGTTCCGCGGTCGGAACCGGGTGCATGGCGCTTAGAGCTCTGAAAAGGGCGCGGTACGGCCACTCGCGGAAGCTATCGTCGTAGAGAGGTTTTTCGAGGAACTGATAGACCGCGTCGCAGATGAGGCGAAGCTGATGTTGGTACTCCGGCGTGGTGCGGCCGATGCCGTCCACCTCGGCCTGTAATCGTTGGTACTCCCGTTGGAACTTTTCTTGGTGGATCCGCGACGCGTGGAGGCTCGCCGGAGCCTGTGCCAGCAGCTTCGCCTCGAACGCGGCCGCCTGCTCTTCGTCTGCGAGTACGTTCCTATAAGCCGTGGTGAGCAGGGCGAGGCCCCGGACCGTTTCTGGTACGGCCTGGCGATACGCGGCGATGCTGGCCTCAATGGCGGTGCGTCGCTCGGCGGCCGGGAGCAGATCGGTCTCGTCGAGAATCTGCCAATGCAAGTAGCGCACATGCGCGGAGCTTGGCGAAAGACGAAGGGCCTCTTCGACCAGCGGGAGTGCCTCCTGCGGCTCGTTGGACCGATAGAGCTGTTGCGCGGCACTAAGGTAGCCGCTGACGTGGTCGGGCCAACGCGCTCGGAGGGTGGCCAAGGTAGCGAGGCTCGTGTCCGCATAGGCGGGATCCTCCAGCGGGTACTGTATCCAGTACTCAAATTCCGCACGGGCGTGGAGGACTTCGGGGTGCTGGAGCGTCGCCGCGTCTAGCGAGTCCAGAAATGCCAACCCCGCTTCCGGGTTCCTGGACCGAAGCGTCTGAAGGTGCGCTGCGGCGAACTCTGGCTGGGGCAGCAGTGTCCAAGCGCGCAAGCTGGACTCGACCGCCTCACCGGAATACCGCCAGTCCGTCGTCAGAAACGCGAGTGCTTGCGCGTAGAGTCCCCACGGGTTGTCCGGCTCCCGTTCTAGGATCGCGTCGGCTTGCTCGCGGATTTCTCGCTGCCCGTATAGCTGCCCGTGGAGCTGACGTGCGTAGAGGGCCCGCAGCTCGGCGTCTTCAGGCACGCGATCCAACCATTCGCGGCCGAGTACGGCTCCCGCCTCGAATGTCCACAGCCGGTTGTGCTCGCGCAGCTTCGCTTTTGCCGCTTCCAACTCTTCGCTTGCGGTGCAGACACAGACGCTCAACATCAATCCGCTGAGGCTGCCGATCAAAGACTTCATAGGGCAAACACCTTTAGAAAGGGAGTGGTTTGAGGACCTGCTATTTATAGTAAAGCCCATAATTAGTTATACAATTTTATAATATCATCAATAGATGCTTCCGCCCGGTATTGACGCATCCGTTTAATGTTGGCGAAGTCCTT
>RKRN01000328.1 GCA_007571365.1 Candidatus Latescibacterota bacterium | reverse complement strand
CTCCTTTTTGGAGAATATGAGATATGTCAAGATTGTCGCAACGCTTTTAATGTATGGCTTATACCTCGCCTGTCAAGCCCAAAAGTTCTTATTGCGTTTTTAATTGAGAGGTAAGCTTGTGTGCTCCAACAGATTTTAATTGATCTGGTAATTCAGGGCGGGATGCAGGGTAGGTACCTGATCTGATTAAATATGCACGGGCAACTTGTGTCAACATCGTAATGTATTGTTCCTGAGCAGCATCCTCGTCGCCGATTACTTTGAGTTCCTCAAAGAGCTGCTTCGCTCGTTTCGCTCGTTTATCCGCTATTCTTGCAGAAGGTAAAGGTAGATCATCTTTCCATCTATCACACAAGGTTGTCCAGTATTTATCTTTTTCATAGAGAATTTTTCCAAAAAGAATCGTCCAGCATATAAGTTCATGTCCCTCTGAAATAAGATATTTTATATCCTCTTGACGGTACGACCGGGTATCGACATCAAGGGGTGGGAGTACAAAGTTCGGTCTTTCGCTATCATAAATGACCAATAAGTCAACATCAACACTATATCTGACTTTTGGACGAATAATGGAACCGAAAACTACAATTGCCCAGATAGCGGATTGCCGACGAGACGTTTGTACAAAATTTTCGACCCATTCTTTTGCGCGAGTACTGGGCCATTTATCGATTGTTTCGAGAACGTGAGATGAATCCACACTCTCGGGCCTACTGTTCATCAGATGATTGCTCATTTGTTTCATCTGCCAATAACGCAGAGGCTGCTTCCACATATTGCTCAATTTCAATGGCTACATCCTGTGCATTCAATGCTGGAAAATCCACATCTCCATAGGCCGCAGCTTTACGAGCACTATTGAGAACCGAAAGAAAATCGGCAATATCAGGTAGGTTATGAGAGCGAGAAAGTTCGCTTGCCATTTCAGCCTTAGCTACATGTATAGGCTGTGTAAAACGTGGACGGAGAATGTCATCCGTCGCTTCAGCGAGAGTACCCACAGAGCCTAGTCCTGCCTTTCTCGACAAGATGACGAGAATCGGATCTCTTGTCAATCAGCGGTACTCATTTCGCTTGTACGGCCCTCGGAGCAGGTCGCATATACTCCCGATGAAGTTAGCGAGTTGGGAGTGGGTTTCGGGACTCATTGCATTCATTCTATATAGCTGGGTGACACTGCGGCGCAGCACCACAGCGGTCCTGCCAAGAAAACAGGATGTTGAAAAATAATCGGACTTTCTCTTATTTGGAGCACATGATGACCCTTGCTGCTAGTACAAAAAATAGAAAGCGCGAGACGATTTTTACTTTGCAAAGCGATTTGCGGCGGACGTTCTACATAGACTGATTAATCGCGGCATATATTCTTTTCGACAAGGAGCCACACATGAGTAGGGTAGATCCAATCGGCTGGCAGGCCCAGAGTAAAACCGGCGTCATTGCAGCCGGTGGGGCCGGGGCGGTAGCCGCTGGCCTTGAAATCCTCGGCGCGGGCGGCAATGCAGCCGATGCGGCCGCCGGCGCGATTCTCGCGCTCAACGTCACCGATCACGGGGCCTGTTCCATCGGCGGAGAAGTGCCGGTGCTGGTCTGGGACGGGAACGCGGTCAAGTCGCTGTCCGGCCAAGGGCGTGCGCCGCTGGCGCCGGAGGCCATTGCTTGGTACATGGAACACGGCATCCCAAACCACGACATCAAGATGGCGCCGGTGCCCTCGGTCGTGGATTTGTGCATTACCCTTTTGCAGCACTACGGTACGCAGCACTTGGCCGCGATTGTCGCGCCGACCTTGGCCCTGCTCGACGAAGGCGACGAGGCGTGGCACCCCGACTTGGCGCGGACGCTGCGGCGCATGGTGGAGGCCGAACACCGCGCCAGCGGCAATCGCCAAGAGAAGCTGCAAGCGGCCTGCGATCACTTCTATGGTCGCCGCGCCGAACGCGGCGATATAGCCGCAGACCTAGAGGCATTCTATGTGGAGCAGGGCGGATTCTTGCGCCGGGCAGATCTGGCCGCTCATAGGACTTTGATCGAGGAGCCGGTGGTAGTCGATTACCGAGGCTATCAAGTGTACAAATGCGGCCCGTGGACCCAAGGCCCTTATCTATGCCAAGCCCTGCGCCTACTCGAAGGGTTTGATCTCAAAAGCATGGGGCATTGCTCGGCCGACTATGTCCACGCGGTCGTCGAAGCGATGAAGCTGGCCATGGCCGACCGCGACGCGCATTACGGCGACCCCCTGTTCGTAGATGTGCCCATGAATGCCCTGCTGTCCGACGAATATACCCAACTCCGGCGGCCCTTGATCGACATGGGGCAAGCTGCATGGGACGCCCGCCCTGGCGACCCGCGCGGCATGAAGGCCGTGCAGGCGGGTGGTGCGTTTCGGCCCGGAGTCGGCGGCACTACCACGTGCGTGGTGGCCGACCGCTGGGGCATGGTCGTATCGGCCACGCCGAGCGCGAATGTCTATCACGCTGGCGGCAGCGGTCGCACGGGCGTCTCCTATGGCAACCGCTTGCGCAGCCTCAACACGACCGCCGGACACCCCAACTGCATCGCCCCGGGCACGCGGCCCCGCATCACCCTGACCCCCACGCTGGTGCTCAAAGACGGTGCGCCCGTGTTAGCCATCAGCGTAGCCGGCGGCGACTTGCAAGACCAAGCGACCTTAAACCTGTTGCTCGATTTTGTGGAGTTTGGGATGCAGCCGGCCGAAGCGGTCGTGGCGCCGCGCTTTGCCACAGACCACCACGAGGACTCGTTTGACCCCAATCCGGTGCGCGAGCAGACGTTTATACAGGCGGGCTCGCTGGCCATCAGCTCGGCCGTTGGTGCGCAGGTCCGCGACGAACTGGGGCGGCGCGGCCACCAAGTTGAGGTGTGCAACGGTCCCATCGCCACGCCGGTCATGCTGTGGGCCGACGCGGGCACGTACTACGCGGCTGGCGATCCGGCGGCAGGTCGCCACGCCGCCGGGCTAGATGGGGACTAGGCGATGGAATTGCGGCGGCGGGGTGTTGGAGCCATATTGTCCGCGTTAAATCCCGCTAAAGTCGCCTCTGAAGCTGGTTTTTGATGACGTCGCCGACTGCGGCCCCGACATATCGAGAGGAGCATACTCGCCCAAGCGCGGCCAGCGGCCTCACGCTCCGCTCCTTGGTGCTCGGCGTCGTCCAAGTCCTGGTGGTGTGTTTGGGTGCGCCCTACGCCATCTGGGTTTTGGGGTCGTCCGAAATCACCTGGTCGTTCTTTCCGATTGCCGTCGGCTTCTCGTTCTGCTGCCTCATCCTGCTCAACATCCTGCTCAAGACGATCAATCCCGGCTGGGCCTTGCGCCCGGCCGAAATGATCACGGTCGTCGTCATGGGCTTGGTGACCACTGGCATCCCCATTTTTATGATGGGCTACGTGCTGTCGATCCCCACTACGCCCTACTACTTTGCCTCGGCTGAAAACCAATGGGGCACGTACGTGTTGCCCTATTTGCCGGCGTGGCTGCTGCCGAGCAACGATGGCTTAGCTATGACGTGGTTCTTCGAGGGGCTGCCCATCGGTGAGCCGATGCCTTGGGGCACCCTGCTCGATGCGTGGGCCATGCCGCTGTTTTGGTGGCTGAGCTTTATCTGGACCTTATACGCGGTTTGTTTTTGCCTCGTCGTCATCTTGCGCAAGCAATGGGTTGAGCGCGAGCGGCTGGCCTATCCGCTGATGGAGGTGCCGCAAGCGCTGGTGGCCGACGCCGATGGCCCGGCGCGCGTACCGGCCGTTTTGTGCAACAAGGTCTTTTGGCTGGGGGCGGCGATCCCGCTGGGCATCGTCTTGTGGAACATCGTCGGCTTTTTCTTTCACTTTTTCCCCAAGATCGAATGGCACCATCCCATCCAAATCGCGCACGGCTTTCCCACGATCAACATCCGCTTCTACTTCCCAGTCGTCGGCTTCATGTATTTTGCCAATCTCAATGTGACCTTCAGCATCTGGTTTTTCTATTTGTTGCTGCTGGTCGAAGAGGGCCTGTTTAACCGCTTTGGCGTTGGCGTTACTGAAGCCGACAACTTCGTGTGGGGTTTGCCCTCGACGTCGTGGCAGTGTTGGGGGGCTTTTGTGGTGCTGGTGTTGTGGGGCTTGTGGATGGCGCGAGATCACCTAAAAGATGTGGCGCACAAAGCCTGGAATCCCGCGCATCCGGTCGACGACAGCCGCGAGTTGATGTCCTATCGCAGCGCGGTCGTCGGCCTGTTGGTCGGGGTCGTGTATATGCTGGCGTGGCTGTACAAGGCCGGCATGGAAATATCGGTGGCGGCGTTTTTCTTAGGCGGCGTGCTCATCGCGTACTTGGGGATCACCCGCTTGGTGGTGCAGGCCGGCGTCTTTTACTTGACGACGCCGGTGGTCAGCCAAGCCATGACCATGATGACCTTTGGCACGAGTGCGATTTCGCCCACTGGCTTGGCGGCCTTGGGGCTGAGTTATGGATTCTTTAGCGACGTCCAGTCGATTTTTATGCCATCGGCGGCTCATGCCGCCCGGCTGCACGATGCTATGCGCATGAGCCGCCGCGGCCTGTGCTTAGCTATTGCGCTGGCCCTGTTGGTCGGCTTTGTCGCCGCCATTGTGTACGTCATTGCCATGGCCTACGAGCAGGGTGCTTCCAACTTTAACTCTTGGTTCTTTCGCGTGTCCTCGGGCGCCGGGGTGCGGTCTTTTGACGACGCGTTGAGCAAAATAAAAACTCCGGCCGATTTCCACGCGCAAAAGTTGGGCTTTTTCGGGGTGGGCGCGGCGGCGATGGCGGTTTTGACGTTTATGCAGTATCGCTTTCCGTGGTGGCCTTTGCACCCGGTG
>RKRN01000165.1 GCA_007571365.1 Candidatus Latescibacterota bacterium | reverse complement strand
CCTTTTTGGAGAATATGAGATATGTCAAGATTGTCGCAACGCTTTTAATGTATGGCTTATACCTCGCCTGTCAAGCCCAAAAGTTCTTATTGCGTTTCTATTTCTTGTAGCCGGATGTAATCACGTTACTGTTACCACTGGGCTTGCCCCAAGCTCCAAGAAGGTGCGGATGTGGAAGCATAGTTGGTTGTAGGGGCTCGTTCCGCCGTCGGTGGTCGCAGCAGAGAGCGAATGCGAAAGCGGCGTGGCTAAGGTTGAGACGCAGCATAGCTTTGTCAACGGACTGGTAAATGTGCTTACCTCTGGAATCTACACGCCCTTGACGGTAACGGTGACGTGTGCTGCAAAGGACATGTCGGCAGTTGACGAGAGCGAAGAAACGGTCGTCAGCCTGCCATACGGTTCCGATTACGCGCAGATCATGGATGCTTTTGACAGAGCCTCCGATATGGCGGTAGCCAACGAGCAGCCGACCTACGTGCAATTTAAGCGCAATTCACTGTAACAATAAACCGGCCTCCGCGTCGTCACACATGACGCGGAGGCCGACCGTTAGCTTTTTGTCGATTCTTCCTACGCTTTCACGAATCATCCATTCCAATTCTCATAGAACACCCGCGTCTCAAAACTCCATATACGGCTCCGACTCAATCGGCGTAAACGACCTCGGCGGATAGTGTGCGAGCACATCCTCGCGCAACGCTACGCCCCAACCCGGCCCTTCTGGCGGCACACAGTGCCCATCGATCACTTCGATAGGCTGGGTGAGCACCTTGTTGTACAGGGAGAGGGACGATACGAAAATTTCCTGCATCAAACTGTTGTGAATGCACATATCCAGATGCAGGCTGGCAATCGTCGAGATCGGCCCATTGGAATTGTGCGGCGCGACGGTCACGTAATAGGTCTCAGCCATGGCGGCGATTTTTTTGAGCTCGGTGATGCCGCCGGCATGACAAATATCCGGCTGAATAATCCCGACCGCATTCAGTTCCAACAACGCGCGAAAATCCCAGCGAGTGTACAATTGCTCGCCCGTGGCCACGGGCACCTTCACCTCGTGGGCAAATTGCGCCAGTGCTGCTGGATTGTCCCACAAAATTGGCTCTTCCATCCACGCAACGTTATAGGGTTCCAAGCTCTGCGCCACCCGCCTCGCGCTCCAGATATTCAGTCGGGCGCGAATGTCAATGCCTATTTCGATTTGCGACCCCGCCGCCTCGCGCGCGGCTTCGACCAAGGCGACGCCGTGCTGAATCCGCTCGATACTTGCCACTTGTGCGCCGCGAAAAGGGTAGAACTTGAGGGCCTCATAGCCTTGGTCTACTACCTGTTTGACGCCCTCGGCAATCCCTTCAGGTGTGTTGTTCTTGCGCGGCCAGCCATTGGCGTACATGCGAATTTTGTCGTGCGATTTTCCCCCCAACAGTTCATAGACCGGCACGCCCAAGGCTTTGCCTTTGATGTCCCACAACGCCAAGTCAATCGCACTGATCGCACTCGTCGTCACGGGTCCGCCCGACCACGTCACGCGCCGATACAGCGAAGTCCAGATCCGCTCAATCTCAAATGGATTTTTGCCGAGCAGAAACTGCTTGAAGGCCGCAAACTCGCCGCGCAAGGCGTCATCTTTGTATTGCAAACTCGCCTCGCCCCAACCGCAAATACCAGCGTCCGTTGCGATTTTTATAAACATCCAATTGTTGGTCCCTTCAGACCGCATCGGCAGCACGTGAAGGTCGGTGATTTTCATGTATGTTCTCCGTCGTATTTAGAGGGTAGATTTAGACTACGCGCCACCACGGCGCGGCGAGTACGCGATTGGTCAGCCAGAACGTTTCTGCGCCATCGTAGAGAACAAGCCCGCACTGCGCCAGATCGGAATACTCGTCTAAAAACGTATGCACGTGCCGCACGTCGGCCGGGCCGAGCCTCGCGGAGGCTTTCACCTGTATGGGCAGCAGACGCCGGCCCGTTTCGATTGCGAAATCAACCTCAGCCCCCTTGGTCGTCCGCCAAAAGAGAATCTCCGTATCTGGCAATGCGAGTGGCCGCCCAAGCGAGCAGGTCGCAGAGTACTACGTTCTCCAGATGTACGCCGCGAGGGGGCGTATCGCCGGCCAAGTGCAAGGCCCAGCCAGTATCGCTCCAGTAGTGCCCTGAGCCTGTCGAAGGGCACAAGCTCTATGGGAGCGGACTTATACGCCCGCGGCCCAGCCATTGCCCCCGGCGCGTACTTGGCCCTCGCTTTTGAGCACCTCGGCCCCGTGGGCTTGGCCAGCCACCGCTGCTCGTACCAGCACTCGGTGGCCCATCGCTGTCAGTGCTTGTACAATCGCCGGGTCAATGCCGCGCTTTAGCTCTAGAGGTTCTTGGGCTTCGGCGTTGAGTCGGGGGGCGGTAGCTGCTCCTAAGGCGGTGGCGTTGAAGTCGATAATGCGCTGGCCAAGTTGGGCACCGACGCTGATGATGCGGCGCCCGCCGGGTAAGCCGATGGCCACGTCGCGTTGGGGCAGGCGCAAGATCATGGGGACCACATTGTTGAGCGGACGCTTGTGCGCAGCCACGGAATTGACCCGGCCGGGGCGGGGATCCAAACGGCACATGCCGTGGCCGAGGATGATGCCCGTGCCCGGCACGGTGAAACAAGAGCCAAAAGCCCCGCCTTGGGTGAGGGTAATGCCGACGAGATTGCCGGCGGCGTCCGCGGCTGAAACGTGCAGGGTTTCGGCCGTGGCTGGCCCCGAGACTTCGTACACCTGCTGATCGACCTGCTCGGGGAATTGCCGCAGGGCTTCGACGCGACCGGCCGCGTAGTCTTTGCTCAACAGGCGCTCTATGGGCACAGCGACGAAGTCGGGGTCGCCGACGTAGCGCAGGCGGTCGCGCCAGGCTTGTTTGACGACCTCGGCTAGCTGGTGCCAGTACTGGGCTTGGTCGTCGGGCACTACGGGCAGGCTTTCCAGCATCTGCAAGATCTGGAGGGCCGAAAGGCAGCCGTTGGGCAAAATCGGCCCGTACACGGGCACGTCGCGGTAGGTGATTTGGTACGGCGCGGTCAGGCGCGGCGCAAAAGCAGCCATATCTGCGCGGGTGAGGGCCCCACCGCTGGCTTGGACATAGTCGCCGATGGTGCGGCCCAATTCACCGTCGTACAAGTCGCGCCAGCCGACTTGGGCCAAACGCGCTAACGTGCGCTCCATGTCCGGGCGATGCCATATATCGTCGGGGCCGGGCAACTCGCCTTGCGGCACGAGGTGGCTGAACGTTGCCGGAAAGCGGCGCAAGGTGGCTGCTTGGCTGCCAATAGCACCGGCTAGGGCTGGGCCGTAGGCAAAGCCGTCGGCGAGCAGCTTTTGGGCCGGGGCGACAATCGCGGCCCAAGGTAACTGCCCCCAGTGCTCGTGCAAAAAGCCCATGCCAGCCATCTGGCCGGGGACGGCGATGGACTGGGGGCCGTACACGTTGGCATCGTCGCGCACGCTACAGGCGTATTCCTTTTCGTTGGTGTCCATGTTGTCGCGGCGGGCCGGCAGCATGTCGTACATCTGCTCGTGCGCCGCGGCTGGAGCTACGGCGTTGGCGTCGAGCGACCAGACGCGGTCGGTAGCACCCTCCAAAACCACCGCGGCCGCCATGTAGCCGCCGATGCCGTTGGATTGGGGAGCCAACATACAGCAGGCCAAACTGGTGGCTGCGGCCGCATCCATGGCGTTGCCGCCTTGGGCCAATATCTGCGCGCCAATGTGCGCCGCGGCGGGCGGCTGGGCGGCCACTGCGCCGCGGTCGGCTAGTACTTGGTGTCCTTCGATCATGTTTTGCTCCTACGCCGGCCCACTGTCGGCTGGCTTTAGCGGGGGCTGGGCAGGGCGCTGGCCAAGAGTTTTTCTGGCGTGGCCTCGGCCCGTGCGTACTCGGCGGTGATTTGCCCCTCGCACATCACGTACACGCGGTCGCACAGCCCTAGGATTTCGGGCATTTCCGAAGAGAGGATGGCGATGGCCAGCCCTTGGCGGGCCAACTCGTCTAGCAATTGATAGATCTCGGCCTTGGCGCCGACGTCGATGCCCCGGGTTGGCTCATCGACGAGCAGCACCCGCAGGTTTTCCTTGAGCAGCCAGCGGGCCAGCAGCACCTTTTGCTGATTGCCGCCGCTGAGCCGGGCGATAGTCTGCTCTTGGTCCGGGGGACGCAGGCGCAGGCGCGCGACTAGTGCGCCGACTTGCTGCCGCTCCATGCTCACCTGCACGTGGCCGGCGCGGCAGAATTGCGCTAAGGCTGCGACACTCGCGTTGGCGCGTACGCTCTGTTGGGCGAACAGGCCGTCGGCCCGGCGATCTTCCGGCACGAGTCCCAACCCGAGGGTGCGCGCCTGTGGCGGTGCGTTGGCCGGCACGGCGACTCCGCCGATGGTAATGGTTCCGGCGCGGCGGCGATCGACGCCCATCACGGCTCGCGCCAGCTCGGTCCGCCCCGCGCCCATCAGCCCGGAAAACCCGACGATTTCCCCAGCGCACACCCGGCAGGAAATATCCTGCACCCGAGCGGTGGTCAGCCCCGCTACTGCTAGGGCAACCGGCCCCGGCGTGCGATTGGCGGCGGGAAAGCCGGGCCCCAACGCTCGCCCGACCATCAGGGCGATGAGCTGTTGCTCGTCGAGATTGGCGGCTGGCTCGCAGGCGACGCGCTCGCCGTCGCGCAAGACGGTCACCTGGTCGGCCAGCTCCATGACCTCGGCGAGCTTGTGCGACACATAGACTACGCCGACGCCCCGCGCCTTGAGCCGGGCGATGAGCGCAAAGAGCTTGTCGATCTCGTGCGTACTCAGGGCCGAGGTCGGCTCGTCCATGATGATTACTTGGGCGTCGCACGCCCGTGCCCGGGCAATCTCGACCAATTGCTGCGCGGCCACGCCGAGGTGGCCGACCTTGGTTTGCGGATCGACCGCCAGCCCGACCTCGGCCAGTAGCGTTGCTGAAGCGTCGTAGAGCGCGTTCCACCGCACGCGCCCTAAGCGCCCGTGCGGCAGGCGACCGAAGAACAGGTTCTCGGCCACCGACAGCGAGGGGACTAACTCTAGTTCTTGGTAAACGACTGCCAGGCCGTGGTCTAGGGCTTGGCGCGGGTGGTGGATATCTACCGGGCGGCCGGCGATCTGATAGTGGCCTTGGTCGCGGCTGTACACGCCGGCCGCGATTTTGATCAAGGTGCTCTTGCCGGCGCCGTTTTCGCCGACTAGCGCGTGGACTTCCCCCGGCTGCACCGCAAAATCGACGCCCTTGAGCGCATAGACGCCGGGGAAGCGCTTGTGAATGTTGGCTAAAGCCAGCAGCGACGTCATGTCGGCGGGGCCAGCAGCCGCCGTAGGAGGCTTTGTTTGCGCCGAGTGTCCAGATACACGGCGAGGATAATTACCGCACCGCGCGCAATGTCGTGGTAAAAAGACGACACGTTGAGCAGCACTAAGCCGTTGGAGAGCACGGTCAGAATCAGGATGCCGACAAACGCACCCGCGAGCGTACCGACGCCGCCGGTCAGGCTGATGCCGCCCAAGATCACGGCGGCGATCACCTGCAACTCAAACCCGAGGCCGGCGTTTGGCTGCCCGGAGTTGAGGCGCGAGGCCAAGATAAAGGCGCTCAGTGCCGCTAGCACACCGCCGAGGACAAAGACCAAGACGCGGGTGCGATCGACGGCCAAGCCGGCCAGCCGCGCCGCTTGGATGTTGCCGCCGATGGCGTAGATGTAGCGGCCGAGGATGGTGTGGTGCAGGACGTAGTAAAACAGCCCCAAGAGGACAAAGGTAGCCAGCACCGGGATCGGGATTGGCCCCCAATGCCCGGTTCCCACTTCGATGAAGCCTGCTACTTGGCCTTGGATCGACACCGCTTGGGTGCTGACCATGGCTGCGCCGCGCAAAATCGCCATCATACCCAAGGTCGCGATCAGGGAGTTGATGCCGGCCTTGGTGACCAGCAAGCCGTTGCACAGGCCGATGAGCGCCCCGGCGGCGAGTGCGGCGACTAGGGCTAGGGTTACACTTTCAAACTGGTTGAGCACGGCCACGGCGATGATCCCGGCCACCGCTTGGGTCGAGCCGACGCTCAGGTCGATCTCGCCGAGCAGAATGATCATCACCATGCCGATTCCGGCGATGGCTACCAATGAGGCGTCGCGCAGCACGTTTTTGATATTGACGGCCGTAAAAAAAACGGGCGTTAGCAGAGAAATCCCCACGCAGAGCAAGACCAAGGCCAGCAACAGCCCGGCCTGCTCGCTGTGGAGCATTCGCGAGAGTAGGCGGCTCATCGCGACAGCAAAGCCCGCACCGCATCCACCTTGAGTGCGAAGGGCGGCTCGGTGCTGGTGTCGTAGAAGCGGCTGAGATTGTCGCGGGTGACGACGATGGTTGGGGTCTCGTAGTGGGGCGGCAACGGTTGGCCGGCACTCAATTGCACGGCCGCGTCAATGAGCGCACCGCCGACGAAATTCGGGAACATTGCCAGTGCCGCTGCGTAGGGGGTGTCGCCGGTGAGGGCCGTCTGCCCCACGGTGCCCTCAAAACCGAAGCCGATCGCCGTCAGGGCCGCTTCGTCCAGTCCGGCCGCTTTGTAGGCCGCCATGCCGCCGGTCGTCGAATCGTCGTTGATGCCGTAGATCACGTTGATCTGCGGGTTGGCTGTCAGTGCGTCCTGCGCGACCTTGAACGCCTTTTCCTTGAGGCCCTGCCCGTCGACCTCTTGGGCGATCTGATAGGTCAAGCCCGAAGCGGCGAGCGCGTCCTTGAAGCCATCGACCCGCTGCCGGCAGTCCTCGAAGTTGGGGAAGCCGATGATGAGGATCTTGGGGTCGAGGCTCTTGGCGACAGCGTAGCTGGCAAACCACTGACCGGCCTTGACCCCACCGGCGTAGTTGTCGATCCCCACGTAGCTGACGGCCTCAGACACCGGGTTGGACTCGGTAATCACCTGGGTCCCGGCGGCCTTGGCCTGCCGCACGACCGGCCCCAGGGCCTTGGCGTCCACTGGCGACAAGATCAGCACTTTTACACCTTGGGCGAGCAGGTTTTCGGCTTTGGAAATTTGCGCGGCCACGTCGAGGTTGGCATCGGCGACGATCAGCTCGACGCCCAGCTCAGCCGCTCGTGCGATTGCCGACTTGCTGATGTTTTGATACCACTCGTGCGACATGAAGTTGATCACGTAGCCGATTTTGAGTGTATCGGGCGCGTCGTCCGGCTGCCCGCAGGCGAGCAGCAGGCTCAGTAGAAATGCTTTTTTCATATTGCGTTCCTTTTTGCGCGATTGATGTCGAGTGCTTCTATGTCTTGGCCGGCTGTAAAATGAGCCGGCCGGCGTTTTAGCACGACGAACCAGCACACAAATCCGGCAACAAATACAATAGCGACTATCGCTGTTCTTCATTCATAATTTGTCTCTTCTTTTTCTTCTTGCGGCTCGTTAGGTTCGGCTTTCTCCACCCCTGCCCGGACGCTGTCTCCAGTCTCTTCCTCCTGAAAAACTGGTGCGTCCTCTTCGGCATCGGATGCCATTGGCACTTGAACATCAGGGCCTTCAGTGGCTTCAACATCCGTAGCTGCGGGCGTCTCAACAGTTACCGGCGAAGTCTCAACAGCCACATTTTCGCCCTGCCTAAGCCAATAAAGCACCCCCCACAAGACAGCAACGCATAGCAACATCCCCAGTAGTCTGTACCAGCGTTTTCGTTTTAATCGCGGTTTGTCCTGAACTGCTTCCTCCTCGCCAGAAGCAGCCATAGCCGGCGCGTACAACAAGACGGTCGTATTATCTTGATGGGGCTGTTCGGCATCTTCTACTGCTTGGATAAGGGCTGCGGCACTATCCGCCAAGGGCGCGGCTTGCGTTTGCTCGAGAATAGCCTCGATTTCTTGCTCGCTGAGGGTCAGCAAACCATCGCTGGCCAACAGCAGCCGGTCGCCTTTCTGCACCGCCACCGGCTGCGACGACACGTCCATCAAATGTATGTCATCGCCCATGACCGCCGACCGCAGCGAATGTCGCCTTGGATCCTGAGCCGCTTCCTCGGCGGTCATGCGTCCCGTTGCTACGAGATCTGCCAGCACCGGTGCCATGGAGTGGTCTGCATTCAAACGCAGCAATGTACCCTCGCGGAACAGCCACAACGGGGAGTCGCCCACGCTGATCCAGTTCAGCCCTTCGTGCGAAACAACCGCCGCGACTAAGGTCGAACCCATGCTATCGAGTTTGGGCTCTTCGGCGATGGCATCGGCAATAGCTGTATTGGCCGCTTTGAGACACGCCCGGAGCCGATCGACGATGGGGCCAGACGCTTGGGGATATACCTCGACAAAGGTCTTGCTCAAGAGGCGACTGGCCGTCGCGCCGCCAACGTGGCCGCCCATGCCATCGGCAACCATTAACATCGTGTGCTCACGGCCGTCTAGCCCGAGATCGCGTCCATCCAGCAGGCCGTAATCATCCTCTTGATACGCTCGCTTGCCGGGAACTTGCCTTGCGGCAAAGCGCCCGTCTAATTCGTTCATCGCGCTTCGCTTCCTTCTGCATCCTGCCAATCAAACTCAACACCGCACAGAGGCACGAAACGAAGAACCGTATGGCCGATGCTGATGTGGCCCAAAGCCGGTAACTCAGCGGGTGCGAGCACGGGCTGATCGCCGAGATACGTCAGATTGATGCCGCCGCCGTGCTGCACATAAAACTTCCGGCCGCGCGGATCGTACGTAACAATGGCATGACCACTGCGCGATATCTGATCGTCGCCAAAGTCGAGCTTGATGCGGTCGGTCGCCCCGCGTCCAAGCGAGTTGGAACCATACCCCAGTTGCATGGCTCGTCCTTTGCCCGGCCCCTCGACAATCACCAACCATCCCACAACCGGATCATCCATGCCGCCATCCTCTGCGGCGCGCTCTTGCTGGCGCTCCTCGTCCTCTCGCCGTCGCCGTCCACCCACCAAGCGCGTCCGCTCCTCCGCGCCGATACTGGCTTCGCCCATCCGCTGCGTGGGCGCATCTAAACGCCCGGCACCAGCGGGTTGCTCGTCGCCCGCTGGTGCCGGTGGCAATGGTTTGTTGGCCACATCCGTTGGTTTGGTAGCCTCGTTCCGCTTATCGGTTTTCTCTTCAATGATTTTGCCATCGGGACCGCGATAAACAGGCATGGTGCCCTCCTATCTTTGGGTTATTCCGGCCGCCACTTACTTTTCGTACAGCCGGTTGATTAAGTGGTCTAAACAGTATTGGCCGGATTGATTTAGGGCCATCTCCTCCCGGCTCTGTGCAATGTGCAGCGCAAATACCAAGAGTGCCGATTGGACCAAGGCGAGCAAGGTCGTGTAAAATGCAACGCCTAACCGACCCGTGATCTCGGCCAGCAAGGTCGGGTCTTGGGGGTCTTCAATGTTGGCGGCGTAATCCAAGGCAAACGCGATGCCCACCACCGTGCCGATAAAGCCCAACGTGGGGATCAGCCATACGAGATAGCGCAACATGGCGTACTTGAGTTCGAGCTCGTGCTGAAATAATTCAAGGGAAGAATTCAATAGCGAGTTGGCTTGGTTCACCGAGTGGCTCCCCTGAAATTGCAGAATACAGCGCATGATTAAACGCTGTAAATAGAAGGGACGCTCCTCGGCCAGAGGCCGCACTTGCTGATAAAAGGCCCCCAAATCTCGCGCCCGCAGCATAACCTCATCGTCCTCCGGCAAATAGCCTTTTGTCATCTGCTCCATTTCAAGCGTGGCTTGATTAAACCGCACCCATAGTTCGCCACAGCCGATCCAAAACATGAGCCACATGAGGTTTTGGATCGTAAACGGGTAGGGAAAGTTCTCGGTGTGGCGATCCAGCAGGAAGGCACCAGCCGCCGAATCGGGATGCGCGAAAGCGAGGCTCATTAGTGCTATCGATAGGACGCCTCCTAGCAAGCTGACGCCGCTTGCTAGGAGGCGTTGCTCCAGCTCTACCCCTTGCCCTTTTGCCATGTCAAACCTCCTCGCCCATGATCTCGCCCGTATCTGCGTTGCGCCGCACTGGACCTACGGGCAAACTGTCCTGCCGTGTGGGTTTGCCGCGTCCTAAACGGTGCTCCCGTTGTGCAGCCATAGCGACAAGGGCGGAAGCGGTCGTCTGATAATGACCGAGTAAGATCGCGTCTGTCGGGCTTATAAATTCTTGCCGGATGCGTCTCCACTCGCCGTTTCGCGCCACATAACTACCCCCGCTGCTAGCGCAGTCGGTGAGGTAGTAAGAGCCGCTTTGCGTTGTAACTAGCTCGGCGTGGACGCGAGAGACCGAATCGGCGTTAATCTGGATGTCCACGCCCGAGTTGCGACCGATTCGATACACAGAAAATTTCGACTTGTTCATATCAACTCGGTTTGGATCCTACAACATATCCATTGTTCCGCTTTGTCAACTGCAGTAGAAAATCAATAAACTTCCGGTCCGCCGTGTAATTGCCAACGGCTACAGCGTGTATGGGTATTCGCCCCTTATTTTTAGCCGTTACCGCCCGTTCCACCATCTGCCAGTCTTCCGAGGGCGCACCATCACTCAATAGGATGATTTCTTCGGGGCGCAGTGCAAGTGCCGCCAGCAAAGCAGTGCGTGTGGGTGTGCCGCCATTCACCAAGCCCATCCAGTCGTCTACCTGCCTCAGAACGCGATCCCGCGTATCCTTCTTTACTCGAAAGTACCCTCTATTTTGCGGCCAATAGTGCAGCCGCTGCTCGCCTTGAAAACCAATGAGACAGACCTCTATTTCCGATTTAAAAGCAGCGAGCATGTCTTGGATGGACAAGGTTATGAACGGGCGATAGTCTTACTTCTTCGCCTTGGTCTTAATGCCTAATAAAACGGTTGTGTCATCTAGCTCCTGTTGCAACGCCTCCACCTGTTTTGCAAGCGGACTTTCTTTGTCCTTTGCCTGCTCTAGCTTGGCCTTCTCCCGCTCTATCTCGGCCTGTGTCTGCGCCAACTCGGCTTTGGCCCTCTCTAACTCGGCCTGTGTCTGCGCCAATTTGGCCTGTGCCTGTCCTGACATGTTCAGGTTCGGGAAAAAGGGCAACAGCACTATAGTAATGAGTATGAACGCACCGAGAGCCGATGCGAATAGATCGAGCGCAGACATGTTAAAGATGCTAAGCTCTCGGCTGCGTTTTTTCATGCCCAATACCCGCTAAAGTTTAGACGCTACGAGCACTAAATCACCGAGCGCGACTTTGGCCCCATAGTCCAACTGCGCTGGCTTAAAGGGCGCCAGGCACTGCTCGTTGAGAAACGTCCCATTGCTGGAGTTCAAGTCTTCGACGTAAAACCGATGGCCGACAGCGGCAATCCGCAGATGCCGGCGGGATACGTTTTCATCCGGGACGATTTCATCTACCAAATCGGGATGCCGGCCGAGCGAAAGCCCCAAGCGTTGACCGGCAAAGCGGGCCGCCGTCAGTTCAATGCAGACGCGGCTGCCGCGACCGTCAAAGCCGGATAGCGCAAGGCCGTATTGGGGGCCTTTTGCAACGGCTCCTACTCCTTCCTTTTGGGTTATGCGCCGACTCATCTGCTGGACCAGTTGACGCGGCTTCTTTAAGGCAACGACCAAGGCGACCACGGCCACGCCGCCCAATAACAGCAGCCAGACGAAAAACCGACCGCTTGCTTCTTCTACCTGCTCGCGCGCTTGTTCGGCTTCGCGCCGAGCCTTCTCCGCTTCTTGTTGGGCTTTCTCCACTTCGCGCTTCGCCTTTTCTGCCTCGCCCGAACTGCCCGTGCCGCCAGCCGCCACGCAATCGTCGCTTGCTGATCGGAAGGCAATGCCGTGGCCGGCTAACAGGTTTGTCAATTCCTCTATATGCGAAGACCAGTAAATACCTGCTGCATGGGGTACCCGCGTCACCCCGCTGGAAGGACTGGAGATGACCACTAGTGACGCTTGCGTATTGACGCCGACGGCACGGCTGCAATCGTCGAGCAAAGGACCGCCGCTGTTGCCCGGATTAGTCGGAGCGTTGTGCTGGATGATACGCAGCGTTTGCGCGTTCCATGCTCCTAAAAAAATCCGCCCAATGACGCCGTCTTGTACGGTTGGATCGTGCGCCGGTCTGTCCCGGTCAGCCCCACCGGGATAGCCTATGGCCCATACCTGTTGTCCTTTTATAGCTGATGCGAGCGACAGCACTATCGGCGGTAGGGTCAAATCGGGGATGTAGGCGATGGCGAGGTCGAGATCTTGGGACATAGCGATTACTTCCACATCGTATAGGGCGTTGGAGTTTGTTGGGATGGCTTTAAGCGAGTTAGCGTTAGCTATGACGTGGGCGTTAGTCGCAATATAGCCTTGGTCGTTGATGGCGAATCCCGTGCCCGCTCCAAACCCTTGGCTGGTCCGCGTTACAAGCCGCACCACGCTCTTTTCCAGCGCGGCAAAATCCGGCGCGGCGACCGCATGGATCGGCCATAAAAAAAAGAAAAAAAGACGTATCACTCCTGTACCAAGCGCACGGTAAAAACGACCGACCCTATCTCAAGCTGATCCTTGTTTTGCAACAGCACTTGTTCTCGAGTATTGAGCAGGCGGCCATTCACCTTGGTGCCATTCAGGGCATTCAAATCCTCGGCGTAGAGTTCGCCGTCAACACACGTAAGCCGGACATGTTCGCGGGAGACTTCTTGGTGGTCAATGATAAATTCGGCATTGGCCGGGCTTCTTCCGAGCGTCACCCCGCTACGCTCACCTAATGCCAGTGCCGATATGGTCAAGGCGAATGGCCGGCCGGTACTGTCTCGACCTTCCAATAGACACCTAAAAGGCGCGGGCTGTGGTGCATTCGCCGCGGCTTGGCGTGCGGCTTCAGCCGTTTGTTCGGCTTCGCTCAAGCGGGCCTCGGCACTCTGTAATTGCCCCTTTTTGCGCCGTGCGGAAAGCCACCAGCCGAGCAGTGCGAGTAGCACCAACCCCGCTCCCGCAGCAATGCCCCACTGCAATCGTTGCGCGGCCTTCGCTTCCACCGCTCTGAGGCTGTCGGCTTGGGCTTGGGCCTTCGCTTCTACCGCTTTGAGGCTATCGGCTGTCGCCTTGGTCACCTTGAGGCTGTCAGCCGTCGCCTTACTCGCGGAATCGGCCCGCGCCTTAGCTATCTTCAGGCTATCGGCTGTCGTCTTAGACGCCTTGAGGCTGTCAGCCACTGCTTTCTCTGCGGAATCGGCCCGCGCTTGGGCCTGCTCTGCCATCTGCCGAGCGACTTCTTCTTGGGTCTTGGCCTTTTCTGCCGCCTTACTCGCCGAATCAGCCTGCGCTTGGGCCTTTTCCGCCGCTTTGCTCGCCGAGTCCGCTTTCGCCTTGGCCATCGCTAAGCTATCGGCGGCCGCTTGTTGGGCTCGTTCGGCGCGTTCAACCGCGCTCAAGCATTCTTCATCCACTACGGTGTGGGCAATTTTGCGGTCTTCGAGGGTGGCGATGATGTCGCCGCTCCGCAGGGCGAACATAGTGCCTTTGATCTTGGTCTTGCGAAACGGCCACGAGCCGCTCGGATCGGGCATATTGAGAGCTACGACATTGCCGCATTCGTTGAACACGGGCATCCCAAAGGATTGGGCCGTGATTAGGGCATTGTGTTGCAGCAGGTGGACCACAGGACGGCTTGCTTGCTTGCCGGGGACATCTTGGTAGGTGCCAATCGTCCCGTGCGAGAGATAAACGTTTCCCGCAGCATTGAAGCGCAGCGTCTGCACGACTCGGCCTACGGTGGCTCCTTGTTCGGACAGGCTGAGGGGCGGCAGGTTCAGGCCCTGTACGTGCAACAGGGCCAAGTTCAGGTCGCGGCTGGCAAACACCCGCTGCGCCACGAGTTCGGCCCCAGTCTTGAGGGACAATACGGTCAAGCCCTCGGCCTTTTCGATGAAATGGGCATTCGTCAGCACATGTCCCTCTTCGCTGACGACAAACCCGCTCCCTTCAACCACAACTTTGTGATCGTCATAGGCACGCACCTGCACGATGCTTTCAGCAACAACATCGACATCTATTTGTGCCAAGATCGGACTCGCGCAAAAGAGCCAAGCGGCTGCGAAATGCGCGATGCAAGATGAGTATTTCTTGTTCATGTTTTCTCGCTATGTAGAATGGCCTGTTGGGCTGAACTTTCCGGAATGCTTCTATCTCCCGCCGTAGTCGTCGATCGAAGTTTGGCGATGGAAAAGGAGTACCAGAAGTTACGGATGGAAATACGCTTTTGGCGAAAAAGATCCAGCACTACGGCTTCTTGCGCGTCGTTCATAGCCTCTCCCGTTGTGGCAAAAGTCAGCCCATTTCACTACCGACCGCCGTAACGGCGCAACACCTCAGCAGTCTCGGAAGCATTCTTCCGCACCGCATGGTGCAGCGGTGTATTGCCGTCGTTGTCTTTGGCATGGGCGTCTGCCCCCCCTTGGAGCAACACTCTGGCCACCGCAGAAGCATCCTTCCGCGCCGCCGCGTGCAGTGGAGTCCAGCCGTCGTTGTCTTTGGCATGGGCATCCGCGCCCTCTTGGAGCAACACTTCGGCCGTCTCGGAAGCATTGTTCCCAGCCGCATAGTGCAGCGGCGTCCAGCCGTTCTTGTCTTTAGCATGGGCATCCGCCCCCTCTTGGAGCAACACTTCGACCACCGCAGAAGCATTATTCCACGCCGCCGCGTGCAGTGGAGTCCACTCGTTCTTGTCTTTGGCATGGGCATCCGCGCCCTCTTGGAGCAACACTTCGGCCGTCTCGGAAGCATTGTTCCCAGCCGCATAGTGCAGTGGAGTCCACTCGTTCTTGTCTTTGGCATGGGCATCCGCGCCCCCTTGGAGCAGGGATATAGTCAGCACGGGCAGGTTCAGTTCCGCTGTAATATGCAGGTCGGTCTTACCCTTGTTCATACCTTTCGGATGTGGCATACGACCCACCTCTGCAACAAATATCCGCTCCTCCTGACGCTTCTTCTCCAACGCCGCCTGTTCACGACGCTTCTTCTCCAACGCCGCCTGCTCCTCCTGACGCTGCTTTTCTAACGCCGCCTGTTCACGACGCTGCTTTTCTAACTGTTCGGCATGGTCAACATATATTTTGCCCCCAATCAAGAGAGCAACTATACCCAAGGCTACGGCAAGCCACTTGAATGGCAGCTTCTTCGGCCGACCCGCTGGTGGCGAGCCTCGCTCACTACGCTGCTCAATGGGCGCGGCATCCACTTCAGCCTTCTCGACTTCCCGCTCCGGCTCTTGAACGACCCCTTCCCCCTCCAGCAGCGCCCGCCACGCTTCCACACGCTGCGGACGAGCCCCCTCATCCACCGACAACGCCTGGTCTATCGCCGACAAAAACCCCCGGCTCGCTTGACCCGCACACCGCTCAGCCACCGCAACCAGCGGGTCATCCCGCATCCGGTCGGTCGCATCCTCCGGCACCTGCCCTGTCAATGCCCGATAACACACTCCGCCCAACGCATAAATGTCTGTCCAAGGCCCTTGACGACCCCGACTCGAATACTGCTCGATCGGCGCATATCCCGGCGTTACGATCGACGTAACCGAACGGCTCTTGGCCCCTATCGCCTGCCGCGCCGCACCAAAGTCCAGCAACACCGGCGAGCCATCCTCAGCACGGATGACGATGTTGCCCGGCTTGATGTCCCGATGTAGAAAATCAGCCCCATGTACCACCGCCAAACCGTCCAACAGTGGATACAGTATCCCTTTGAGCTCGGCTTCCGTCAGCGTCCCTTTGCGTTCAAGATGCGCCGATAAAGTCTCTCCCTCGGCATACTCCATCACGATATACGCCGTACCATGCGCCGCAAAAAAACGATGCACTTTAATGATGTGGCGATGGTCAAAGCGGGCTAAAGTGCGCGCCTCGTCCAAGAACCGCTCCAACCCCCACTCGAAGTCGCCGTCAAAGGCACTCGCCTGCGGAGCCACGCTGTGGTCGGCGGTACGGGTGGCTATGTCGGACGGCAGATACTCCTTGATGGCGACGGCTTTGTCCAAGTTGTGGTCAAAACCCAAATACGTCATGCCGAAGCCACCAAAACCCAATACCCGCACCAGTTCGTACTCTTGCAGCCGATAACCCTGCGGCAAGGCGTGCAGAGGATGTTGCTCTCCGCTCATAAATGTCTCCAATGAATTCAAGTTATCGGTGCCCAGTAGTCAGGGAGGGAGGTGAACTAACCACCGACCACTAGAGTATTACATCCCCCACACGTCAATTGTTACCCCACCATCCGCGACCCGGCGGTCGTGAAACACTTTGTCCGCCCACCGCCGGCCTTCGCGTCGGTCGAAAATCACCAGATGACCCGCTTCGGCCGCGCACCGATCCATGTAGGCCGCCGTCTGTTCCAAGCCCTCGGCGATGGTCTGCTCCAAGCCCTTATGCAGCAGTTTGCACTCGACGACGAACTGGCGCGTCTGTTCCCCTTGCGGCCACGCGATCAGCAAGTCCGTCCGCATCCGACCGAGGCCGTATTCGCGCTCGATTCGACCGCCGCTGTTGACGACCCGCTGTAAGAAAGCCTGCAACAGCAACTGTGGCCCCGCTTCCTTGTACTGGAACCGCTCGACCCAGTGCTCCGAGTGCTCGCGGAAGAACGCTTGGAATGCCGACAGCAGCTTGGCCATGTCCAAGCCGCCCTCGGCATTCACATACCACGCCGTGTCTTGGGCTAAGGTCGCTTGGGTGGTATAGGTCAGTTCACGCGGAATGACCTCGCGATAAATGGGGTTGGCAATCCGCGCTGGGTCGTCTGCGCTGATCAAGCCCAGATCGCGGACATAGGTCAAGTCGTCGGAGGGTATAGCGTGCGCTTGGCCACCGCTCAACAGGGGTTCGACCACCCGCCGCACCCGCTCCTCCTTGAGCTTGTCGGCCAACTGATCCAGATGCGTCTCGCGGCGGAGGATGAGTTGCTCT
>RKRN01000046.1 GCA_007571365.1 Candidatus Latescibacterota bacterium | reverse complement strand
GCCTGACCTTAAACTACTCGTCGCTGGCGGCGATTGGGGCCGCGCTGGCGGTGATGGGGGTGGTGTTGCTATCGACGATCTATCCAGCGCGGGTAGCGGCGCGGCAGGCCGTGCCCGACGTGGTGCGGCGCTGGCGTCCAGACCCGCCCAGCGGCGACGAGTGGTTGTTTGAGTTCCCCTTCATGCTCGGCGAGGGCGAGGTCGAAGGGGTGTGCGGCTTTTTGGCCAACTACTTTGGGGCCTTTGGCCGGGCCACGCTGGGCGATTTTTACGTCGAGGATATACAAGTGGCTGCTGGCTATCGCCTCTCGTTTGCGCTGTGGCTGGCTCCGTTTGACTTGGGGGTCAGCCAAAAGGTGGTCGTGGAGTTTGTACCGACCGGGGAGCGCACGCGGGCGATGGAAGTTAGGTTGCGCCGGCTAAGCGGCGAGCACCACTACTGGCAGCGGCTCAACTTGCGGCTGGTGGAGGCCCTGCGGAAGCAGATGTTGATTTGGTACGCGCTGCGCGAGGCCGAGCGCGTCCAGCACGTCGAGGCGGCGCGGGGGCTGGCGGCCCAACAGGCCGCCGAGCGCGTAGCCGAACCGGCGGTAGCCGAGCAACCGGCGGCCTTTACTTGGCGGGGGTTTGCGGTGGGGGCGCTGTTGGCGTTGGGCATCGGCGTTGGGGCTCCCTATGCGGTGATTATGCTGCAAGGGTCGTACATGGCGCTCAACAGTTCGTCGCCCGGCGCGATCTTTCTGTTTTTTGTTTTAGTGGTAGGGGTCAATACCCTGCTGCGGGTGCTGGGTCGCGGCCTCGCCTTGGGGCGGGCCGATTTGGTGCTCATTTATGCGATGATGCTGTTGGCGTCGGCCGTGCCAACGCAGGCGTTTGTCGGCTACCTGATTCCGATCATCAGCGGGCTGTACTACTACGCAACCCCGGAAAACAACTGGGGCGCGATTTTCTTCCCGCACGTGACGCCGTGGCTGGCCCCACAGGAGAGGCAGGCCATTGTCGATTTGCACGAGGGGTTGCCGCCTGGGGAAAGCATCCCGTGGGGAGCTTGGAGCGAGACGCTGGGCTATTGGTACGCGTTCTTTTTAGTACTGAGCTTTATGATGCTCTGCATGAGTTCCATCCTGCACCGGCAGTGGTCGCAGCACGAGCGGCTGGCCTATCCCATGGTGCAACTGCCGCTGAAGATGGTGGAGGAGGGCCGGCCGGGGTTTAAGCTGGCCCCGCTTTTTAAGCAGCGGTTGTTGTGGATCGGCTTTGCCGTGCCGTTCGTCCTGCTGTCGCTCAAGGGGCTGCACTACTACTTCCCGGCGGTGCCGAAGCCGATTCAGTCGGCTGGATTGCTGGCGTGGATCGGCGAGGGGACCAAGCTGCATTTGACTTGGGTGTACGCGTGGATTGGCTTTTTCTATTTAGTCAACCTAAACATTTCCTTTTCGATTTGGTTTTTCTACGTCTTCAACAAGGCGCAAGAGGGGGTTTTCGCCTCGTTGGGCATCGCCAGCACCGAGCAGCTCAGTCTCTATTCCTTCTCGCAGACCGCGGACCTGACGCATGAGGTGATGGGGGCCTGTCTGGTTTTCGTGGCCTATACCTTGTGGATGGGGCGGCGGCACTTGGCAGCGGTGTGGCGCAAGGCGTGGCGCGGCGACCCGGCGGTGGATGATTCGGGCGAAATGCTTTCCTACCGGGTGGCGGTGTTTGGCTTTTTAGCCAGCCTGCTCTTGGTGGGCTTTTGGCTGTGGGCCTCTGGGGTGCCGCTGGTGATTTTGCCGCTGTTTTTGCTGGTGTGCTTGATCTTCTACGTGTTCGTCACGCGGGCGGTGGCCACGGCCGGGCTGGCGACGGCGCGCTCGCCAATGGTGGCGGCGTTTTTCGTCATTTCTGCGGTGGGCGCACCGGTGATTGGGGCCAAGGGGCTGACGGCTCTGACCTTTACGTACGTTTGGCAGTCCGAGATGCGGCTCTTTCCGATGATTGCCGCGGCCAATTCGCTCAAGCTGGCCGAGGCGGTGGTTGGCTCTAAGAGGCGGCTGTTTTGGGGGATGGCGCTGGCGTTGGTGGTGAGTTTGGCCGGGGCGACGTGGATTATTTTTCAGGTGTGCTACGAGCACGGTGGGATCAATTTGCATCCGTTCTTTATGACCCGTCAGGCCAATCGCACGTTTACCGACATGGCGCGGCCGATCGTCGATCCGCTGCCAGCCGATGTACGCGGGTGGTTGTTTACCGGCATCGGGGGTTTCGTCGAGGCCGTGCTGTTGTGGGGACACCATCGGTTTTACTGGTGGCCATTGCACCCGCTTGGGTTCATCGTCAGCGTCGGCTGGCTGGCTAATCAGGTGTGGTTTTCAGTGCTCCTCGCGTGGGTGCTCAAGCTGGGCATTGTCAAGTGGGGCGGAATGCCGCTCTACGAGCGGGCCAAGCCGTTTTTCCTAGGGCTAATTTTGGGCGAGGCAACCGCGGCCGGATTGTGGTTGTGCATCGACGGCGCGTTGGGGGAGACCGGGCATTTTCTGTCGTATATGTGAGGCGAGTCTATGCCCGCTTTGGTTTTGCGGGGTGCTTTCATGGGATGCTCTCTGCTCGGCGCCCGATCTTAAAAGGTATAAATAGCAAGTAAAACAAAACGAGTGCTACGCCATCGAGGATTGGGATATACCACGGCCACGGAGCAAAGAAAAACGGCGACTGAGTAACGGGCGGTTGGCTGAGGAACATGTAATTGCTCCCCAGCGCCTCATTGACGCCGAACGCGACAAGGGCCAAGAGATTGAGCAAGCCAAAGACGCGGAGGACGGAGCGGGCCGTCGGTCGCATACCGAGGCCCCAAGTTGCGAACAGGGCACCGGCGACGATGCCGCCGTGCGCGATGAAGTACTGAAAGAAGCGATACGCTGGATAGCCCGCTTCGAGCGGCGGCGTGACGATGGCATTGGTCGCGCCGGCCAAGCCCCAGAAGTAAGCGATTTCATAGGCCATCTGGCGGCGGAAGACGAGCGCGACAGCGACGGCGAAGACGGTAAGGCTACAGACGTGCAACGGCAGGTACCACCGTGCGAACTCGTACGCCCCGACCCGCGCCAAGCGCTGGCCCCAAGGCAGGAGCTCGTTGAGCAGGAGCACGCCCGCGAACACGCCGCAAACGGCTTGGGTCGCCTTGGCCGAATTGAGCCGCTTGACGACCATGGTCAAGAGAATCGGCAAGACCAGCGTCAGACCCAGCGCGGCGATGTGAGGCAGGCCGAGAAACTCGAACGGGTTTGCAGACATGGCGTCTCAGCCCGCCCGCTTTTCAGTACTTCTCATCGACAAGGTCCCAATACTCCTCCTCGGTACAAAAGCCCATGACTCGCTCGACCCCGCTGCAGTTGTACCAACTGCGGTCGAAGATCGCAATCTCGCCCGCGGCCGGTGGGCCACGTAGTGCTGTAAGTACCACTGGATGCGCTCGCGGTCCGATGGCGTGCCCAAGGCCACTACGCGGGCGCCGTGCGGATTGAGCGGCTCGGTGATGCGCTTGACGATCCCGCTGCACGAGAATATGCGGCCGCGACCCATCTTGTCCGACCCCATCCGGCCGCGTACCTTGTCGCGCACACCGTCTAACCGATAAGGACCCTTATGCGCCCCAATCTGCTCTACATCCACTCCGATCAACACAGCCCCTATGTCGCTGGCTGCTATGGCGATCCCTTGGTCGAGACCCCCCACCTCGATGCCCTCGCCGCACGCGGCGTAGTGTTCGACAACACCTATTGCCCCTCGCCGATTTGCGTACCCTCGCGGATGTCCATGCTCTCGGGCCGCTACCCCTGCGACAACCAAGTCTGGACCAACTCCCACATCCTCGACTCTGGCATCCCCACCCTCGCCCACGCCATGGGTGCCGGCGGCTACCGCCCGGTGCTCATCGGCCGCATGCACTCGGTGGGGCCGGACCAACTGCACGGGTACGCGGAGCGGCTCGTCGGCGACCATGGCCCCAATCAACCCGGCGGCAAGGGCGTCGATCACGGCCAGCTCACAGGCACGGCCGGGCCGGGCCGCGTCAGCCTGCGCCTGTCGGGCCATGGCCAGAGCGCCTACCAAGTCCACGACGAAGACGTCACTGCCGCGACCGTTGACTACCTCAACCGCCGCGGAGTCGCCAAGCGCGCCGGCCAAGCCGCGGAGCCGTTTTCGCTCTCGGTCGGTTTCATGTTGCCGCACCAGCCTTTTGTCGCCCGCTTGCAAGACTATCGCTACTACTACGAAAACATCACCCCACCGCAGACCCCCGAACCCTTCGGCGAGCACCTGCACCCCCACATCAAGCACTGGCGCCGAGCCTGCGAGATTGAGCAAGTCAGCGCGGCAGAGACCCGCCGCGCCCGCGCCGCCTACTGGGCACTAGTCCACCGCATGGACGCGCTCATCGGCCAGATCATGGACGCGCTGCGGGAAAACGACTTGGCGGAAAATACCCTCATTCTCTATACATCGGACCACGGCGAGCAGGTCGGCGAGCACGGGCTGTGGTGGAAGCAAACCTTTTACGAGGACTCGGTTAAGGTGCCGGCCATACTCGCTTGGCCCGGGCGCTTGCCGGTAGGCACCCGTTGCGACCGCGTAATTTCTTCGCTTGACCTCAACGCGACTATGCTCGACGCCTTGGGCTGCCCGGCCTTGCCCCACTCGCGGGGCCGCAGCCTATTGCCCTTGCTCGCGGATCCGCAAAACGCCGCGTGGGACGACGTCGCCTTCGCCGAGTTCTGCCAAGATGCGGCCGGGGCCGGCGGCCCCTTTCCAGAAGCGGGCATTTTTCAGCGCATGATTCGACGTGGGCCGTGGAAGCTCAACTACTATCACGGCCAGCCCTGCCAGCTTTTCGACCTCCAAGCCGACCCACGCGAGCGCTGCGACCTAGCGGCCGACCCGGGGCACCAAGAAACGCTGGCCGCGCTCAAAGCCGAAGTCTTGGACGGCTGGAACCCAGAGTGGATCGCCGCGCAGCTAGCCGCGCGCCGCGCCGACCGCTCCATCCTCGCCGCGTGGGGCCGCACTGTCCAACCCCCCGACCAGTGCCGCTGGAGGCTCGACCCGGCCATGGACTACCTCGACCCCGAACAACTCGACGACAACCAGCGCAGGACCAACAAATGACCAAACAGGGCGGCTGGTGCCAAGACGGTCGGCAGCCAGACGTAGGGAGCATAAGTGGCGAACGTGCTAGGCGGCTCGTTGGTGAAGACGCGGAACTCCGTCGGCATGGAGAGGACTGTGATGGCAAGTGCCTCGGCCAATAGCACCAACCCAAGCGCGTTCCAAGTCCATATCGCGTAGACTCCCACCTTGCCACGCCAGACCAGCCAAGCCATGGCCGGTGCGGTCAAGCCCACAAAGATGTCGGGATTGAATCCCTCGTATGTCACCTGCACCGGGGCCTGCCCGGCCTGGTACATCCCTCGTAAGAACAGGGCGACTGGTACGCGGAAAAACTGGAAGCCAATCAGCCCGACCGGCCCAACCGCAGCCACCAGCACGGTGCCCATCCGCGAAAAGGCCGCGCCGCCCGTTAGGATCATCGAGGCCGTGAAGAGGGGCAGCGAAAAGCCGCGCAGTACATCCGAGGACGCCACTAGCCCGGTCGCTACCAACCAGAGCATCGCTGCCATAGCCGCCCGCATCGTCCACAGGTCGGCGGGCTGCCCGGCCCGCTGGACCGCGGCGCGCACGGCCAGCATGGAGAGCACCAAAACGCCCGCGACTGTGGCGAAAAAGAGCGCGTCAACGCGGAGGGGAACTTTGTCGAGCGCTAGTTCCATAGCACTGGCTTATTCTTCGCCCCTTTCACGCGCCTTCACCTCGTCCCATATATCGTCTAGGGCCGCCAGCGAGAGCGCGGCTACTTCCTCGCCCCGCGCCTGCACGACCTCCTCTAGGGCGCGGAAGCGGCGCTCAAATTTGGCAACGGCACGTCTGAGGGCCTGTTCAGGCTCTACTTTGAGGAATCGACTGGCATTGACCAAGGAGAAGAGCAAGTCGCCAAACTCCTCCTCGACTGCTGCGGCCCCCCCCATCTCCCAAGCTTGGCGCATTTCGGCAAATTCCTCTTCGACTTTGTCGAGTGCGCCATCAATCTCGTCCCAATCAAACCCCTGCTGTGCGACTCGCGCTTGGATGCGATGGGCGCGCATTAGGGCCGGAAGGTGCTCGGGAATGCCCGCCAACAACGAGGGTGCGGCTTCCCCTTGCTCTCGACGTTCTTGCCTTTTGATCTGCTCCCAACGACGCAAAACCTCGTCGGCCCCGTCGGCACGTGCATCGTCAAAGACGTGAGGATGGCGACGAATCAGCTTATCGACGATGGCTTGGCCAACCGCCTCAATGTCGAAGCGGCCCTCTTCGGCCGCGATTTGGGCGTGGAATACCACCTGCAGCAACACATCGCCCAGCTCCCGGCATAGCTCGGCGTCGTCTGCTGCGTCAATGGCTTCGAGAGCCTCGTACACTTCCTCTAATAGGTAGGGTTTGAGCGTGGCATGCGTCTGCTGGCGATCCCAAGGGCAGCCAGCCGGGCCGCGCAGACGCGCCATGATAGCAACTAATTCTGAGAAGGTGGAATCGTTTTGCATCGTCTTTCGCTTCGGCAAATTTTAGTTATCGGAGATACAATAATAAGGAATCGTTCACCATCGGCCCAAAAACCGCGTGGCCCAGGGGCTGGAGCCATTTTTCGTAAATTTACAACCTATTATTTTATCTGTACTTATGTGTTATTTTATATTTAGATGTAACCAAATTGAAACAAATCCTTGACGCGCTGGCACACCGTATTATCTTGAATCAGAGGCGGTGATTAGGGTCTTCTGAACAACTCCCCTGAATACGCTCCCTTTGGCTATGGGAGCAGTCAGTTGGCCCGCTTGATTGGCTTGCTCTGCTCATTAAATAGCACGGAGTCGCGCTTAGGTGCGGTCTGATTAGCTAACTGAGCCTTCTTTGTAGGCTTTGATGGAGCAAAATGTCGGCATGGGCAAAATCATCGCTATCGCCAACCAAAAAGGCGGGGTGGGCAAAACCACTACGGCTGTCAACCTTGCCGCCTGTCTAGCCCTTTCCGGCTATCGAACTCTACTCGTTGACTTAGACCCACAGGCTAATGCCACGAGTAGTTGCGATGCCGAACTCGGCAGCGACTATGCCTCGACCTACGAGGTCTTGATAGGCCAGCTCAGTGCCGCCTCGGCGACCTTTCCCACTTATATAAAGGACCTCTTCGTAGTCCCCGGGCACATCCGCCTCGCCGGTGCCGAAGTGGAGATGGCCGCGATGGTTGGGCGCGACAAGCGGCTGGCTGAAGCACTGGGGCCGCTAAAACGACAGTACGAATTTATACTCATTGATTGCCCGCCTTCCTTGGGCTTGCTGACCATCAACGCACTGAGCGCGGCCGATTCCGTGCTCATTCCGGTGCAGTGTGAGTACTATGCCTTAGAAGGGGTTAGCAAGCTCAACGATACCATCCGCATGGTGCGACGCTATCTCAATCCCCATCTCGAAATCGAGGGCGTTTTACTGACCCTATACGACAACCGCTTGCAGCTTTGTCGCCACGTGGCCCAAGAAGTACGCGAACACTTCGGCGACAAGGTCTATCAGACGATCATCAGCCGCAACATTAGCTTGGCCGAGGCCCCGGGTTTTAGCCTGCCGGTCGCGCTCTACGACGCAAAATCGCGAGGTTCTAGCAACTACAGCAGCTTAGTTTCCGAAATCTGTGCCGATAGCTCCTCTGTCTTAGCTTAATCCCCAGCTATATTTCTACATTGATTGTGCTTGACAATCGTTTGCATCGGCATATTATATTCATTTTTGCATTAAATATCCAAAAAAGAAAGGGAGGTTGTCTGTGTATTCTTATACGTCTGCGAACTCGGACGCGGCTACGCAAGTGGGTGCGTCCGCCCCCCGCTCTGCTAATCATTCCGAATTTATCACCCAAAACGCCCAAGTCCGCCGCCTGCTAGCCCAAGCCGACCGGGTCGCTGAGTCCCCAGCGACCGTGCTCCTCACCGGAGAAAGCGGCACGGGCAAAGAAGTGTTGGCGCGGCGTTTGCACAGGCGCAGCCCAAGGCGCAGAGCCTCGTTTGTGCGGCTCAACTGCGCCTCGCTGCCCGAAGGCGTGTTGGAGAGTGAGTTGTTCGGACACGAGAAAGGAGCCTTTACGGGTGCGGTCCGCCAGCACTTAGGCCGCTTTGAACTGGCCGATCGCGGGACCTTATTTCTCGACGAGATTGGCGCGGCAGATATGCGCGTACAACTGCGCCTGTTGCGCGTCCTGCAAGAACGCGAGTTCGAACGCGTCGGCGGTGCCGAGACCTTGCGGGTAGATGTGCGGGTCATCGCCGCCACCAATGTCGATTTGCGGGAAGAGGTCCGCAAAGGAACCTTCCGCGAGGACCTCTTTTACCGGCTCAACGTCGTACCGCTCAAGCTGCCGCCGCTGCGCCAGCGCAAGGGAGACATTCCCCTACTAGCCGAGCACTTTATCCGCCGATTGGCGGCGCAAAACGGGTGCAAAATTCGCGGGCTCGACGCCGCGGCCTTAAACCACTTTTTGGCCTATCCATGGCCGGGCAATGTGCGGCAGTTGGAAAACGCGCTCGAACGCATGGTCATCCTCGCAAGCGACAGCTTGTTGCGGGAACAAGACGTGCCCGAAGAAATAGTCCACTGGCAGGACGAAGAACAGCCCAATCTAAGCCAGCGCGATTTTAAGGAAGCGCGGAACTCGTTTGAGCGGCACTTCCTCTGCGAAGCTCTACATCGACACCGCGGGGTGATTTCGCAAGTAGCCGAAGACGTGGGTCTGTCGCGCAAAAGTCTGTACGCCAAGCTAGAACATCTCGACATCAACTACCAACACTACCGCACCTAACTCACAGGCGCGTGGTGTGCGCTCGGCGAAACTTCGCCATCTGACCTTCGAGATAGGCCCGGTGCTCGCCAGCGGTAGGCTCAAGCGCGAGGGCTTGGCGCATAATGGCGACCGCGTGTTCATGCCGCCCCAACAGGTGCAGCAATTCTGCATAGGTGTCCAAATAGACCGGACTTTCCGCGTCGAGCTTGACCGCACGCATCGACAGATTTAGAGCATAGCTAAGACGCCGGCCCTCTTCGGCATAGGTCCAAGCCAAATTGTTGAGGATCAGCGGATCGTTGGGAGCACCGGCCAGGGCGCGCTCGTAGTATTCAATAGCATTGTCGGGCCGCTCGCGCGCGTAGTAGATGCGGGCGATATCAACGGCCCGAACGACCCCGCCCGTCAGCGCTTGCTCAAAAGTGTGAGCGGCCCGTTCCGCAAGCCCTTGGCGGAGTTGGCAATCTCCCAAGGTGAGGACGAGTTGCGGGTCATCGGGTTGAATGCGCACGGCCTCGACAAGCGCGACTTCGGCCTCGGCGAATCGCCCCGTGGCAATCAACAGGCGACCGAGTTCAACGTGGGCGAAGAGGTGGTGCTCGTCGAGTTGGGTGGCTTGGCGCAGTGCCTCTACGGCTGCGTCGGGCCGCTCTTGACGGGCGTGGAGCCAGCCCTCGGTCGCCCACAGCGATGCACTCTCCCCGTGGTCGGCGCGCAATTGCGCGAGGAGTTTTTCGGTTTGGGCGAAGCACTCCTCTTTTTCGCAAATGTCGCGCAAGGCCCTGTACAGGTCGTCGTTGTCCGGTGCCAAGGCAATAGCTTGGCCGATCAACTCCAGTGCGGCGTCCACCTCGTCTAGGCCCAGCCGGGCGAGGGCGGCGATGAGCAACAAGCGGTCATCCGGCCCGTCTTGGCGAATGGCCCGGCGAGTTTCGGCCAAGGCTTGGTCGTAGAGGCCGTCGCGCAAATAGGCCTGTGCTAGCTGGGCGTGCTCGGCTCGGTAGGCTCCGCATTGCGGATTGCCGATGACGAACGCGCCGAGCAGGGCGCAGCAAACAGCCTGTCTGGCAACGCGCATTCAGAACTCGTGGCGGTAGGTGCCGATGTGGAGAAGCAGGCCGATGGCGAGGAGGTTGGACAGCAGTGAAGAGCCGCCCGAGCTGAGAAAGGGCAGCGGCAGGCCGGTGATGGGCATGACGCCGATGGTCATGCCAACATTGACAAACACGTGAAATGTCAGCATTGCAGCCAAGCCGAGGGCTGTTAGGCCGTAAAAGGCATTGTTGGCCATGGAGGCGATGTGCAACGCTCGATAAATGAGAAAAAAGAACAAGCCCAGCACTATCAGGGCCATGACAAACCCCCCCTCCTCCGCGATAACCGAAAAGATAAAATCGGTATGAGCCGCCGGCAGGAACTGGTGCTTAGTCTGCGTACCTTCTAGCAGGCCCTTGCCCGTCAGCCCTCCAGAGCCAATGGCGATTTTGGATTGGATGATGTTCCAGCCAGATTCAAGTGGATCGCTCTCTGGGTTGAAGAAGGTCATAATGCGGGCCTTCTGGTATGGGTGCAGAAAGTTTTCCAAAAAGTACACCGTGAGCAAACCCGCCGAGATATTGACGATGGCCATGGCAATGGTCAACCAGAGTCGGCGCATAAAATGGTGAATCAAGACGATGCTGCCGACGACAAAAACGGCGAAGACATAGGGCGTAGCCTGTCGCCACAGCGGATCTAAGGAGCAGAAGACGCTGATGAGCGGAGAGATGATGAGGAAAATGAAAAACTTGCGCATCCCCGCCCAATAAAGCATCGGGAAAAACGGCGCCGCAAAAGAAACCGCGGTTCCCAAATCGGGCTGGCGCACAATCAAAGCGATCGGCACCAATACGAGGAACAAGGCCCCGGGAAAGCTCTTGAAGGAATTGATGTATTCGGCGTTGCGATCACTCAGATAGCGCGCTAACGCTATGATGGTGGCGATCTTAGCCAGTTCTGAAGGCTGCAACATCACCGGTCCCAAGCGCAACCAACGAGTAGCATCGCCCGTGCCCCACATCAACACCGCGACTAGGCTCATAATACTGAACAGGTAGAGCAGATACGCCACGCTGTAAATGACCTTTTCTGGGATATAGACTATGGCTATGGCTACGGCAAAAGCCAAGATCGCGAATTGAAGTTGCTTAATCCAAGCGTTCTGCACCGCGATAGAGTCGTTGTGATAGGTAGCACTATAGATCGCGATGATACCGATCAGGACGGTCGCCAAAGTCGCAATTAAGAGCGGAATATCGAGTCGGTGGTGCAGGCGCATGAGTTAAAGCATTCTCTGAAACAGCGTGTCCGCCTCGGTCGCTTCTGGCGCTAGGATACCCTCTTGAATGCAAAAGGCTTTGACGACCTCACGCACAACCGGACCGACGCGCGCCCCGCCGCTGCCACCCCCTTCAACCACGGCCGCGATGACAATGGCAGGTTTCTCATACGGAGCGAAGGCTACCATCCAAGCGTCATCGTCCCGACTAGGCACTTGCGCCGTACCCGTCTTGGCCGCAATCGCGACGCCGTCAACCCGCGCTCGGCGGCCAGTACCGGTATCACTGGCCACCACTTGGCGCATAGCCTTTCGCACGATGCTGAAGGTCCGCGCTGAAATGCCGTCAATGCGTTGGCGGGGTGGGGGATCGCCACTGACGTATGGCGTGACCAAATAACCGCCGTTGGCAATGGCGGCCACGTAGCGGGCCATCTGCATGGGCGTGACCAACAACGAACCTTGACCAATGGAGAGGTTGATCAAGTGGCCAAAGGACCAGCCGCCGCGCTCCTTATAGTACTGGCGCGAGGGCAGGAGACCAGCAGCTTCTTCGGGATAGGTGATCCCGGTCGGCTGGCCGAAGCCTAGTTTGGCCCCGTACTTGTGCCACGTTTCAATACTTATCAACCGGGCCAGATGGTAGAAATACACGTTGCAGGAGGTCGCGATCGCCCTTGGGAGGGTCAGGCTACCATGCCCTTGGCGTTTGTGGCAGCGGAACTGACTTCTGCCCACCTTCAGCACACCATAGCAAGGCTTAAACAGACTTAGCGTATCGGTGACGCCCATTTCGAGAGCGGCTATGGCACTGACCATTTTGAACGTCGAGCCAGGCGGATAATGCCCTTGCAAAGCGCGGTTGAGTAGCACCGTCTCGCTGTGCAACACCCGACGCCGCTCCTTTTGGGCTTGGAACGACACGAAAATGTTGGGATCAAAGGTCGGCTTGCTGACCAAAGCCAGCACAGCCCCAGTACGCGGGTCAAGGGCGACCAGCGCACTGGCAAAGCTATCGGGCAGGGCGCGCTCGGCCGCTAGCTGCACTTCCAAGTCAAGAGTCAGGTGCAGGGGCTCGCCGGGCACCGGGAGCCGATCGCGCTCTGGGAACTCCCGGCCCGTGCGACCGATCGCGTCAATCTCGACGTACATCATGCCGTCGCGGCCACGCAGGCTGTTTTCGTACACCTTCTCAATTCCGGTTTTGCCAATAAAATCGCCGAGCACGTAGGCGTTTGCATGGTTCCCTTGGAGATCTTGGTCGCGGATGATGCCGATATAGCCGAGCAAATGAGCGGCGGCCGTACCGTAGGGATAGTAACGCTGGGTCTCGATTTCAATGTCGAGCAAGGGCCAATCCGCCTTGAGCCGCTCCTCTACGATCGATACCGTGCGAAAATCAACATCGCGTTTGAGGCGGATGGTGCGGTATTTGCGACTGTATTCGCCGTCTAGTTCTATATCCCCGATGGCCTTTGTAAACGCTGCGGTAGCTGCCTGAAAATCCTTGCGCGTGGTGCGTTCTAACGCGACAGTGTAAAAGGGTCGGGTGCGAGCCAATATGCGTCCATCGCGGTCGTAGATCTGCCCGCGGGGGGCTTTAACGCGCCGCTGAGCAATGCGATTTTCCTCGGACTCGCGTGCGTAGTCGGCCGCGGTGACGACTTGCAAATAGAACAGACGCAGGAGCAAAATCGCGAACAATAAGATAACGGGCGCGAGGAGGAACTTGCGAGACGGGTGCTCATCTTGTGGTAGTGGATGTTGCATAATCAAGCGGGAAAGAGAGATCGTTTGATGATCAAGCTGGTCAAGAAAACCGCACTTACCAGGCCCGTGTACACTGCGCGGCCCAAGATCTGGACGATCTCAAAGGGCACATCAGCACTAGTAAACACATAGTAAATAAGATCGTGGAAGATCACAGCACCGAAAATCAGGGCGGCCTGAACTTGAATGCTGTCGGCGACCATATGGGTATGGCTGTAGCCAAAGCCCGCGCCGATGAGCGACTTGGCCAACGCATTGACCCCGAGGTCGGCGTACATATAGATGTCTTGGAAGAAGCCGAGCCCAAGCCCCATATAGGCCCCGACCACCGGCCCGCTGCGCAGCGCGACGAAACTCAACGCCACAATCAATAGATCGGGTTTGATCGACCCTATCTTGAGAGCATCAACCCAAGTAGTTTGCAGGATGAAGGCCAGGGCTAACAAGAAAATGTGGCGAACCACACTCATGTTATTTCGGGATTTGCAAGGTCGTGCCCGCCAGCAGTGTCTCCGAGAGGCTGATGTTGTTCTGGCGGGCAATATCGCTGGGGGTGAGGCCGAATTTGCGGGCGATGCTGTGCAGCGTATCGCCCGAGACCACGGTGTACACCTGCGCTTGTCCGTTGGTCACAGTTAACTGCTGACCGGGTTTAATCCGTGCCTTTTCGAGGCCGTTCCACGCCTGCAAGTCGTCGACGCTAACCGCAAATCGTCGCGCCAATTCCCACAGCGTATCGCCCGGCTGCACGGTATAGGTCTCGCCATTTGGGGGGCTAGGCTTTTGTCGCACCACCAGTTCTTGCCCCGGTTTGATCAGCGTGGTTTTGAGGCCGTTCCATTGCATCAGATCGCGCAGGCTTATCCCGTGCATAGAGGCGATGGTGCTAAGCGAGTCTTTCGAGCGCACGGTATAGGTCTGCTGGCTGCGATCCATTTGCTTAGCATTCTGGACAATCGGCGCCGAGGTTGGGATATAGAGCATTTGCCGCGGCTGAATGAGATTGAGGTTCCGCAAGCTATTGGCCGCGGCAATGACCCGCGTGGAGACGCCAAAGGTCTGGGCGATGCCAGAGATCGTGTCGCCGCGTTGCACTTGGTACTGATGGATCGTCGCTCCCGGCGAGACCGGCAGACTAGCGTATTGGCTGAGCAAGATCTGGCCCTTGCCCGGCGGCACCTTCAAAACATAGGGCGGGCACCTCCCCGGCGGCGTGATGTCTTGGCGCAACTCGGGATTGAGGTCGTGCAATACCTGACGTGCGATGCCCAGCAGCTTAGCGGCCGCTGCCAGATCGACATAAAGCCAGTCTTTGGGCAGGACGACTTCCTCGTATGCAAAAGCGGGATCTTCGGCTTGAGGTTCAAAACCAAAAAGCTGAGGATCCTTGGCTATGACAGTCGCGGCCATAAAAAGCGGCACGTAGTTTTTTGTTTCGCGAGGCAGATCGAGTTGCCAGTAGTCGTTGGTGTCGGCCCGGGCGATGGCTCGGCGGACTCGCCCGGGCCCGGCGTTGTACGCCGCCAACGCTAAGCGCCAGTCGCCAAATTCCGCCAAAAGGTCCTTTAGGTACCGGGCAGCCGCAATCGTCGCCTTGATGGGGTCGCGCCGTTCGTCGACCCAGTGGGTGCGCTTGAGGCCCATCATGTGCCCGGTGCGCCCCATAAACTGCCACAACCCCACCGCTCGCGACCGCGAATAGGCCCTTGGATTGAGACCACTTTCGATAACCGCTAGATAGAAAAGGTCGCTGGGCATCCCCTCGCGCTGAAGAATATCGGTGATCAGGGTGCGATAGCGCCCGGCCCGCTGCAACCAAATGGCAAAGGTCTTGCGAGCGCGCGTCTGGAAAAAGTGGAGGCTGGCAACGACGCGGTCATTGGCGTCAATGGGCATGTCGCTGCGGCTGCCGAGGTGCTGGATGAGGAGCAAAGGCTCGGCAGTGGCCGGCAGATGCTCGATTTTTTCCTCAAACAGCCCTTCCAGCAAAAGGTTCAAACGGCTGTCGGCGGGAAGGTGCTCCAAGTGCGGCAACAAGTCGCGATATGTCCGCTCAATAGCTGAGCCGAGAGCTGCGGCCTGCGCCGTATCCACTAGCGCGTCGTGCTCGTCAAGATCGGCGAGAATGCCAAAGGCCGCATTGAGCGACTCTTGCGCCCGTTGAGTCTGACCGAGAGCGTGGCTTTCGATAGCGAACCGCAAGAGCCAGCGAACAGCGAGTAGATCGGCTGTATCCGGCGGTGGCTCTGCAACAGACGCGACAGCGACGGTCTCGTCGTCGAAGACCATCGGTCCGGTGCTTTTGCCATGGGCACAGGCCATGAGCAGCAATGCGATGACGCAGCAACACAAGCGCATAGCGCGTTATTCCTCCTGCGAGACCAAGATCTGCGAGCGGACTTTGAGGGCGTTGGGATAATACCGGCCGATTCGTTCGGCCGCGGCTTGGGCTTGCGCCTCGGTGCGATAGTTGCCGACTTCGATCTTGTAATAAGGTCCCTTAAGAGTCACGTTGATGTCTTCGCGCTGCAGGTGCTTTTTTGCCTCCTCCACGAGGTGGATGGCCTTATCGTGATCGTGCGATAGAAACTGGTCAATCAGTACCCGCCAGCCAGTGATACTCACCAACTCGGGCGCGGCCTCGGCCGGAACTGAGTCGGGCACCGCACTCGCCGGGACCTCAACGACATAGGCATCGGCGTAGTCCGGGCCGAGTGCGGCGACCCGTTCCTTGAGCACTGCGGCTTCGGCACGGGTGGCGTATTGGCCAGCTTGCAGCACCGAGTGCTCATTGCGAGCCACTAGATAAACCTTCACGCCGAGTGCGCGTTCTAGTCCGGCGCGGTGCTGGCGAGCCATGGCTGCGTCGCTCAGGGCCACTAGCTGGAGGCGATAGACCGAAGGGTTCGCGGCCGGAGCGCGCTCTTGCACCGGAGCGGTCGGCTCAGCTAGGGGTTGGGCCGGAGCGCGGTTTTCGCGTTGAACCGGCTCAATTAGCAGGTCTTCGTCGAGGGTGCGAGGGTCGAATTCTTCGCGGCTGACGAGCGCGGCATCGCCCGAATCACTGCGCGCGCGCGGTGTGCTCGCGCAGTGGGCCGCGCCGAGCAGGATAAGCAAGAGGAGGCAGGAGTGCGTTCTCATGGCTCGACCCAAGCGCGCAGGGCGGGTTCGTACGGAGCGCGGGCGACCCCCTTTTCCGAAATGATCGCCGACACCAAGTCGCAGGGCGTAACATCAAAGGCCGGATTGTAAACCGGCACCGCGTCCGGGGCCGTGAGCTTGCCCATGCCTTGGCGAACCTCGGCTGCGTCGCGCTTTTCAATGGGGATTTCAGCACCCGAGGCCAAGGCCATGTCGAGGGTCGAGACCGGTGCGGCCACGTAGAAAGGCACGTTGTGTTCGCGGGCGAGGATAGCTAGCCCATAGGTGCCGATTTTGTTGGCCACGTCGCCATTTTTGGCGATGCGGTCCGCACCCACGATACAGCAGTCAATTGCCTCGTTGTGCAGCACGACTGCGGCCGCATTGTCGCAGATGACCTTGACGTCGATGCCGCTTTGCATCAGCTCCCACGCGGTCAGCCGTGAACCTTGGAGCAAGGGACGGGTTTCGTCGGCAAATACGGCGACTTTCTTACCGGCCTCTTGGGCCGCATAGACGACGCCCAAGGCCGTACCGTAGTCGGCCGTGGCCAAGCCGCCGGCGTTGCAGTGGGTGATGACTTGGCTACCATCGCACAGGAGCACCGCGCCGTGGGCGCCAATCTGGCGGCAGGTTTGGCGGTCTTCCTCAAAGAGGCGGTGAGCAGCCGCTAGCAGGGCGTCGCAGATGGCGCGGTTATTGCGGCCCCGATGCGCCGTCAACACCTCCTGCATCCGATCTAAGGCCCAGAATAGGTTGATCGCGGTAGGCCGGGTGCGGCCGAGGCGAGCTATGGCCGCTTCCACGCGGCGACAAAAAGCTGCAGGCGTGCAATCCATCGCGGCGCG
>RKRN01000327.1 GCA_007571365.1 Candidatus Latescibacterota bacterium | reverse complement strand
ACCGGCGTTGAGTTCCCCAAGGGGGTGCTGAAAGCCGGTGAAGAATACCATCTGAAGGTCGATGTAAATACAGCGGATATCGCCGGTTCCTTTAAGAGCCACGTTGCGGTCCAAATCGCCGGCGAGGATTCTCTGTGGAATCTGAGCCTCCAAGCACAGGCCGTATCGCCCTTGCCCGCCGAAATAGACTTCGGCGAAATAGACTTCACGACCTTGCCTTTAGAGCGCCATCTGTCGCTCGCCCAGATTGCCGACCAGCCGCTGGCGATAGACTGGGTAACGGTGCATGGCGAAGGCGTCGTGGCACATGCTACTGACGCGGGTACGGGGCTGTTGCTGCGGACCGATGAGGCGTTGACTTGGGGCAGCCGCATAGACGGTCTAGTCGAAGTCCGCTTGGCAGAGAACGACCGGATCCTGCGGCAAACCTTGCATGTCGAGGGAAGGGTCCTAAACCGATTCCAAGTCGATCCGTCCGCTCTGTCTTTTGGCATGGGCAAGCCCCAGCGAAGAGAAATAAAGACGGTCGCGGTGCGCGTGGCCCCTGCTGCGGCGCGGGCCCCGGTGCGGGTGCAATCGCCGTGCCCAGCCCCCACCTTCGCTATCGATTGGCACTGGGAGGCGGAGCGGCGATTGATCGTCGAGGTACGCAACGAAAGCGACTTCCCGACCGGCCAGACCGATTGCGAAATAATCGTCCACATTGGGGATCATCCGGTCGCGATTCCCCTATTCGCCCTGGCGCGGTAGGCGTCCAATAGATCGAGGCTCTATGCTCCATTCCATTACAGCGAAACTTGCTGAGCGCTTGCTGCTTTGGGACCGTTGGCTCCGTCGGTGGATGGAATTGGACCGACTGGCGCGGGACCAACGAAAAATCCTCGTCTTTTTTCACGGGTATAGCTTGGCGCATACCATCCGGCCGCTGGTGTTGGCACGTGCGCTGAGGGAGCGCGGCTACCCGGTCGAGTGCGCCGGACGCGGCCCCCATATTGAGCGAATCGCCGCTGAGGGCTTCCCCGTCCACGACGTCGAAACCTTGCCGCAGGAACGGATGGACGAGTACGTGGCGCGGGGCGAATACGGCTATTACGACTTGGCGTGGATCGACCGCTGCGTCCAGTCCGAACGGAACTTGATTCAAGCCATCCAACCGGCCCTAGTACTCCAAGACATGAAGCCGACCCTCTCCCTAGCGGCTCAACTCGAAGGGGTTGACGAGGCCATCGTGAGTCAGGCGTATAACCAGCCGGGCTATCCGTTCCCGATACGACTGATGGCGTCGTTCAGCACCGAGCCGGGGCCGTTTAGCGCGTATCTCAAGCGCAAGGCGCATGCGGTGAAGCCGCAGAAAAAACTGTACCTGCTGGCGGACCTCCCGGAACTTCACCCGCCTCCCCAACAAGCGGCTCCGGGGTATCACTATGTAGGTCCTTTGCTGGACGACCCAAAGGAGAAAGGTACGATCCCCCGGCTCGACCAAGATTGGGATTTGTCTTGGCCGTTGGTCTATGTGCCGTGTGGCAGCAGTGGGCGACCGCCCGAATACTTAGAGGGGCTGATGGAGGCCGTAGCGCACGAACCCCTCCGTTTGCTCGTCACCACGGCTGGCCGCTGGACCGAGACGAGCCGCCATAGCAATGTCCGGGTGACTGACGTTCTCCCCAGCGAATGGGTCTTGCAGCAGGCGCAGGCGTTGGTAGGCATTGTCGGCATTGATGCGATCTACCAAGCACTGCGGTGCGGGGTGCCCATCATCGGCGCACCCGAAGATTTAGATCAGGAATACCACCTCAATCGCGTTGAGCAACTCGGCTTGGGCATCAAGCTCGACCGCCAGGCATTTGGGGCCGACGAGATTTTGACGGCCTTATATCGAGTGCTAGGCGATGATTCCCCGTTCTCGGCATCGTGCCGGGCGTTTGCTAAAACCGCGTCCTCATGGCAGGGAGGCCACGTCGCGGCCGATTGGGTCGATGGCTTTTTCCTCGCCCAAGAAAAGCCGCATCCACTCGACTCGCGTTATGCGATGGAACAACGGGAATTCGTCCGCTATCTGGTCGCCAGTACGCCGCTTTCAACCGAGGACGTAGAGGCGATTCTGCACGACGGCATGGGCCGGGGCCTGCCGCATCACAAAGTTCACGGGGCGTTGTATTACGACCGCATTGATTCGTGGAATGGGCTCTACGACCACGAGCCGCGCTTTTTTGAAGCCGACTACCGGGCGTTGGAGCACAAGCGCAACCGATTTTTCATCCGGGATGAAAAGGGCGTCCGCAGCCGCAAGCCATGGCAACGCTACCGAGTGACGTACCAATTGCGGATCGATCCCGCGCCGCTCCAGCCCGGTCAGCGCACCCGAATTTTTCTGCCGTATCCCATCGCAGGGGGCGGTCAACGGGACGTTCAGTACATCACCTGCAAGCCGGCTGAGATGGAAGCGGTATTCGTGCCGGCGATGGGCTTTTTCTACAACTACGAGCGAGTCAAAGATTCCGTTGAGAGCGAGCCTTGGGAACTGAGCTATGTCTGCGAGTTGACCGTGGAAGAATTCCCGTCGGCCCGTGGATTTCAGCCGGTTCCGCTAAGCCCCATTGAGCGGAAACGGTATTTGCGCCTAGACCCGGCTCTAGCAGCGTGTCCCGCCGTCGAGGTCTTCCGGCAGGAGTTAGGCCCGCCAAAAGAGCGTAGCGACGAGAGTCGTGCCCGTTCCATATACGAGGCCCTCATGCACACCAAACGGTTCAAGAAAACCAAAGACCCCATCCAGAGTGTCGAGTACAGTACTCAAGCCATTTTGAGCGATAGCGGCGGTCATTGCATCACGCTTTCGCGAGCGTTTATGGCCCTGTGTCGTCTAGAGGGAATCCCCGCCCGCGAGGTCGCCGGTGCCCTGATCGGGTATCCTAATGGGGACGATTCCTTTGCTATTGACACCTATAGAGAGCCCATTTTCGGCCACACGTGGGTTGAGGTCTATTTAGCGGCAAAGGGCTGGGTGCCCGTCGAGTTTCACGGCATCGTCATCGGGCAGACCGCCCTGACGGACCACAATGTTGCCGATCCGGCACTGCGCGGCTTGATCGAGAAGAATACCGAGCCGTATTGGGCTTATTACTTTGGTCATTTGGACAGCCAACGCATCCGCTGTTCCAATTCGGTCAAAAACATCCCGCAATGCCTCATAGAGCGGCCAGACGCTCTAGCCAATGATCCCAATCGCTGGGACTTGCAGACCGAATTGCCGTACGAGTGCCATTTGCAGACCGAAATCCTCGACGAGGGCTATCATGGAAGTTAGTGTCGTCATTGCTACGTACAACCAACGGGAACGGCTCCGCTTGGTCTTGAGCGGCTTGGAGGGCCAGACCCTGTCGCCCGAATGCTTTGAAGTGTTGGTGGTTGACGACGGCTCGACCGATGGCACGGCCGAGATGCTCGCTGCGTTGCACATCAACCATATCAAGTCGATCCGGCTCGATCCGAACGAAGGGCGTTGTGCAGCGCGCAACCGAGGCATCGACCAAGCGGTGGGCGATCTCGTCGTGTTGCTCGACGGCGACGCCCTGCCGGCCCCCGACCTGCTACAAACGTATTTGGACGCCTTTGGGGAATACGGGCCGAATAGCGTGTTGTGCGGCCGGCTGTACTCGCTGGCCGAGTTGGAGTTTTTCCAAGACCCCCAGTGCGGCACACTCGCTAACGTCGCCATGCCCAGCGTCCAACAAGACTACCTAGCAAGCCACCGAGCAGAGTTGATCCTGACCGAAGCGATGGTCCGCCGCGATTTCGCCGCCATCCGCGAGCGGGCGGTCCCCGGCGGCTACCCGTTCCCCGAACTAGAACAGATGCAGGACGAACAACTCGATCTCTTTCGCCGCTGCCCGGACGCGGCCGTGGCTTGGTTGGGCCTGACGCCGCACAACAGTGCTCTGCCCCGCGAGGTGCTGCGATCCATCGGCGGATTCGACCGCAATATCCCTTTTTGCGAGGGGTGGGAGTTAGCCTACCGCTGCCAGCAATACGGGTGTCGGCTCTATGGCGTACCGGCCGACACGTACCATCTGTATCACCACCACGACTTCAACGCCGCCGCGACAGCGGTGCGCCATCAAGCCATCGAGTACATGGCCGACAAATTCCAAGAGCCGCGCATCCGTTTGCTCTACTTCTGGTTCGCGCATCTGTGGGCCGACCCGTTCCTGCCCGAAGAATCCCTCGTAGAGGACTTAGTCGAGTTCGACCGACGCTATCGGACGCTCACGGATGCGGACTGGCAGCAGTACCAATTCTTGTTGGACCGGCGTCCGAACCCGTGGGCTTTAGGCTAATGGAAATCATTCCGTTAATTCCCCAACGCGACGTAGCCACCCAGCGGGCACGGGTCGCACAAAACCAAGAGGTACGCACCCAGGCGAAGGCTTGTCTCCTGTTAGCTCGCTATTACAAGGAACACGGCGCACTCGATAAGGCCGAAGGGCTGTATCAAAGAACTTTGGCGAAAGCACGGCAGGTACAGGACCGGGAAATGGAAGCCGATGCGTGTAGCGGCTTGGGGCTTCTGTACCAAGTCAAGGGGCAGATGGATAAGGCGGTGGACTATCTCGACACGGCCTTTGCGATCAACAAAAAACGCCGCGATGCGGAGCGGCTGGCCGTCAACTACAGCAATAGAGGCTTTGTCGCCCATCTACAAGGAAAAATCGCCGAGGCGCGAAAATTGCACCGCCGCGCTCAGCAACTCCACGAAGCGGCGGGCCATCGGGCCTATTGGGCGGAAGAATGTGGCAACTTGGGACTGTTGGCACTTCAGGAAAACGAACTAGCGGAGGCCGAAGCCTGCTTCCAGCAGGGATTAGAGGTGTGCCGAGAACTCGACGATCGGCCGGGTATTTCT
>RKRN01000294.1 GCA_007571365.1 Candidatus Latescibacterota bacterium | reverse complement strand
TGGCGCGGCAGTGCTCGCGGATGTATTCGCTGGGCCGCTTCTTCAGCCACGGCACCTCGCTGCGCAAGCCCCGATAGTTTTTGTCCAGCCGCCACATCAGCCCCGGCAACCACGCGAAGCCCCCCTCAATAAGCGCGACGCGCAGTTCCGGGAACTCGCAGAACACCCCTTCGCAAACAAGACTGATGACTTGCGCTTCAAAGGCTTGCGACATGGCCGTGTGATCTTCGATGTAATAGGAAGGCCAGCCGCAGGCCGTGATGGGCTGGCCGCTGCCGCCGAAGTGGATTCCCACCGGCAGGCCAACCTCGCAGGCCGCGGCAAAAATCGGCCGAAACTGCCGCTTACCATACGGCGCACTCGACCGCACCAAAAGCAACACTTGTACAAAGCGCGGGTCGGCCGCGGCCCGCTTGATTTCTGCGGCCGCCTCTGTCGGGTCGTTGGTATTGACCACAATCGAGCCGCGCCAGCGCCGATCGCGGTCGAGCCAAACGCGCGCGGTCCACTCGTTGACCGCGCACATCAGCGCGTTGGCAAAGTCGAGGTTGTGCAGGGACGTCATGCCGTAGAGCGGGTTGAGCACGGCCACGTCAATGCCCCAAGCGTCGAGCAGCTGGGTGCGGGCAAAATCTGGATCGCCGCCCGGCCGCCGCCCCGAAGGCGGCCAAGCATCGCGCCGCGCCGCTTGGGCAAACCCCTTGGGATAGGGCGGCCCGGGCGGACCGCTAAACCCGGCTTGCCGCACGTACGCCTGCCAGCGCGCCGACAAGTAGGGCATGAGCTCGTCGATGGAATTTGGGTAGTTGTGGACATCGCAGTCGATCAGCGAGACGTCAACCGAGGACGCGACTTCAACGGCGTGTTCGGTTTGGGACATGGTAGTAGTTTGGTAGGTGGGTAGTGGAGGAGTGAATAGTGGAGAGTGAGTACTTTTTACGCTCCACTGCGATCGCAGCAAAGGATGGGGCCGCACCGGGGCGGCGTCAACTCCTCGGGCGTGGGCGGAGCAGATTTGGTTGCCAGCCGCGTTTAGTCGTATTATATCCGCTCATGCCTATGTCTCTCGCCGATCTCGAAGCGCGCTATCGCCGCGCCAGCCCGCGCTCCCGCACCCTTTTTGAACAGGGCCGGGCCTACACGGCCGGTGCGGCCAAAGGCGCGTATTATTACCCACCCTATCCGCTCACCATAGCCCGCGGCCAAGGCTGCTACCTGTGGGATGTCGATGGCCGGCACTACGTCGATTGCGCCAACCACCACACGGCCCAAGTCCTCGGGCACGGCAACGAGCGCGTGGCAGCGGCCGTGCGCGAGCAAATGCACAAGGGCATTGCCTTGGGCGCGCCCACCGGCCTTGAAAGCGAAATAGCCCGCGCCATGTGCGACCGGGTGGATGCCCTAGAGCGGATTCGCTTCGTCAACTCCGGCACCGAGGCCACGCTGCACGCGATTCGCTTGGCGCGGGGCTACACCAAGCGCGGCAAAATCGCCAAGTTTGAGGGCGGCTACCACGGCAGCCACGACGCCGTCGAAGTCAGCGTGGCCCCGCCCTTAGACAAAGCGGGGCCCGCCGACGCACCCATCGCAGTGCCAACCGCCGGCGGCATGGCTCGGTCGGCCGCGTCCGAAGCCGTTATTCTGCCCTATAGCGACCCCGAAGCGGTCGAACGGCTCGTCGCTGAGCACGCCAGCGAACTCGCCTGCGTCCTCTTCGACCCCAAAGCTGGCATCATGGACATCCAGCCGGACTTTGCCCGCGCCGTGCGCGACATCACCCGCCGCCATGGAGTCTTGCTTATCTTCGACGAAATCGTTGGATTTCGCACGAGCGTCGGCGGGCTGCAACACGTGTACGGCATCGACCCGGACTTGAGCTGCTTTGGCAAAATAATCGGCGGCGGCTTTCCGGTGGGGGCCTTTGGCGGCCGGGCCGACCTGATGGACCTGTTCGACAACTCGCAGCAATCCACCGGCCTTTTCCAAAGCGGCACCTTTAGCGCCCATCCGGTGGCCATGGCCGCTGGCTTGGCGACCCTGAGTGAGCTGACGCCGCAAACCATCGCCCATTTAAACGCACTCGGAACGCGCTTAAAGGACCGGCTCAACGCGCTTTTTGCTGCCCGCGCCATCGCCGCCCAAGCGGTTTGCACCGGGTCGGTTTTTAGCATCCACTTTGCCCGCGGCCCCATCGCCAACTACCGCGACCTCGCCGCGGCCGACAAAACGCTCATCCACCCGCTCTTTCTCGCGCTCATCGAGCAAGGGTACTTCCTCGGCCCGGGGTTGGGCATGTGCGCCCTTTCCGCGCCCATGGACGCCGGACATATCGACAGCTTAGTCGCTGCGGTGGGGAACGCACTGGCCGAGATCGCTTAAATTTGGAGCCAACCATGTCTGTGCTCACGCCCGAACAAACCGCCCAATACCAGCAAGACGGGTACACCATCTTGCGCCACGCCCTCTCTGCCGCAGAGGTGGGCACACTCCGCACCCACATTGAGGCAATCGCCGCGGGCGTGCTGCCCTTCCCAGAGACGAGCATCGAGTTCGATCCCAACGCACCGCGCAAACGCCACATCGATCACTTGCGCAAGATAAACGGCCCGTCCACCTACGATTCGTTTTTCCGCGACCACGCCGCGCACGAGCCTCTCCTCACGGCCGCCGCCGATTTGCTCGGCCCAGACGTCAAGCTCTTCGGCGACCAAGTTTTTATCAAGGGGCCGGGCGGCCTAGAAAAGACCTATCACCAAGACTCTGCCTACTTCCACATCGAGCCGATGGCCCTCGCCACCGCTTGGGTCGCCTTAGACGATGTTACTCTTGAAAACGGCTGTTTGTGGGTCGTGCCGGGCAGCCACCGCGAGGGGTTGGTTGACCACAGCGAAGTGTGGATGGTCGGCTCGCGGCAAGACAAGAAAGTGCCCGACGCAGCCATTGACCGCCAGCGCGAACAGCCCATCCTGCTGCAAGCCGGCGACTGCTCCTTCCACCACAGCCTGCTTCTACACCGCTCTGGCCCCAATCAAACGACGACGCGCCGCCGCGGCTTGGCCACGCACTACATGAGCGCCCGCTCGCGCTGGACGGGCTGTCCACAAGAAAAGCCCGACTATCCGCTGCTGCGCGGGCAGCAACACGCTGGCTGCGTCTGAAGGATCCTTTGGGACAGACACATAGGTCTGTCCCTACGGTGGGGCCGCCGCTGGGTGCGCGGGCGTCTCGCCCGCCTAGCAGGGGCCGAGGTCCGCACTCATAGAGGGGCCCCATGTACCGGAAGGGTCGCGTATTTAACTATTTAACCTAAAAGGATAAACCATGAGCTACTGGCTTGAAGACGGACAAACGCTGCTATTCATCGGCGACAGCATCACCGACTGCGGTCGGCGCGGGGCCGAGGCCCCGCTGGGCAATGGGTACGTGCGCCTGTTTGCCGAGCTAGCTACGGCCCGCTTCCCGGAGCGGCGAGTCCGCTATATCAACAAAGGCATCGGCGGCAACCGCGTCACCGACCTAGCCGCTCGCTGGCGAGACGATGTGCTCTACCACCGGCCGGACCGGCTGGCGATCAAGATCGGCATCAACGACTTGCACAGCCATTTGCGCGGAGCCGAAGACGGCGTCGATCCAGCCCGCTTCGCCGCTATCTATGAACACATATTAGCGATTACCCAAGATGAGCTGGGCTGTCCGCTCGTCTTGCTGACCCCGTTTTACATTTCCACCGACCGCAACAGCCAGACTTTCCGTAGCCAAGTGCTTGAGCTACTGCCTCGGTATATCGCAGGGGTGGAACGGCTAGCCGAGCACTTTGACGCCCGCCTAGTGCGCCTGCACGACATCTTCCAACGGCAACTTCAGTACCGCGATGCCGACACTTTTTGTCCCGAACCGGTCCATCCCAACCAAGCCGGACATTTGGTAATCGCCCAAGCCCTAATGGACGCTCTGACGGCCTAGCCTAATAATCCGCCACCGACCCATCTCGCAGCCGATTATCCGGCCACTTAAACTGCCGCCCGCGCTCCTGCCCCACGGCAATGGCCTTTTGCTCGTCAATTTCCACGCCCAGCCCCGGCCCCTCCGGCAGCGACGCATACCCCTCGGCATCCAACGTCCACGTCTTGTGCGCCACGCCTTCGGGCAACTGATGGTCGTAGCCCTCGTGGATGAGGAAAAATGCCACTGATGCGGCCACGTGTAAGCTCGCCGTCAATCCCAAAAACGACATCGTGCAATGCGGGGCAATCGGCACGTGATGCGCCTCGCACAGGGCGGCGACCTTCTGCATCTGGCTGATGCCGCCGCCGTGGCCGCAATCCGGCTGTAGGATATCTACTACCTGAGCCTCCAAAATCTCGCGCACCTCCCAAATGGTGCGGTCGCGCTCGCCCGTTGCCAACGGCACCGGCACGGCCGCACGCAGCTTGTGCATGGCCTCAATGTTGCCCGGCACCCAGGCCTCTTCCAAAAAGAGCAAATCATCCGGCTTGAGATAACCAGCAAACTGCTTGACCAGCGGTAGCGGCAACATGCTGTGCGCATCGAACATCACCGCTCCATCCGGCCCCACCTTGGCGCGTACGTCAGCTACGCGCTGCACCAACTCCGCCACCTCAGCCGGCGTCCCCGCGTGGTAGCGCGCCCCCCCGGGGCTTACCTTGATCGCCTTGGGGCTAGGATACATCCACACTTTGTCGCGGCAGGGACCGCCCAGCAAGCGATACACCGGCACCTGATAGAGCTTGCCGGCAATATCCCACAGCGCCATGTCAATCGCCGCAATCACGTGCAGCATCAGCCCGCCGCCGCGCAAGTTGCGATGGGCGCGGAACAGCCGCTGCCAGTGGTGCTCAATGCGCGTCGGGTTTTCGCCGACGACCAGCGAACCTAGCGACTCGGCCAAGGCGCAGGCGACCTTGGTCTCCATGTTGTTGATCTCACCCCAACCGACCACCCCCATATTGGTCTCTACCTTCACGTAGCCCTTGGCCCCCACCGGAATGGCCGTCAGGCGCTCGACTCGAATGGCCGAGCCGCGATCTTCTACGGTCATCTGCTTCCTCCTGTTTTCCATTTTTTTGCCGTTGCGACCGCCGCAACCGCCGCTGCCAGCCGCCGGAATGCGGCCAATCGGTACAGCAAACTAAAATCGCCGATCAGTTCAGCTACGCGATGGGTGCTCGACTGCCAATTGAAGCTCTTTAGGCGACGCCCTTGCAGGCCGCTTGCCTGACGTAGGAGATCGCGGATGAATTGTTTGGGATCAGCCAACCCTTCGAGCTTTTGCACATCCGGCATAGCTAGCGGCTGAGTGCCGTTGGGGTTGCCGGCGGCCTTTCGCAACGCAGCTTCGTCAATGAGTAACCACGCTTCCTGCATCCGCACGGGTACCACGCATACCACGCATACTGAACTTGCGACGGAGCTTTCTCGCAGGGCCCTGCCAATCTCCGCCTCGCGCTTTTCAATGGGAGCACTCTCGGCATCCCGATGCACAAAGAGTAAATCGCAAGGATACAGGTCAACGCTCTGGTTAATACGTTCAGCAAGCTGCTTGGGAGGACTCGGCAGGTGACGCAGATCGGCAAACTCCGCCTGTACGGGAATAGCTCCGCAGCACTGGCGCAACAGCCAAGTGAGAATCGGTATAAGGGCGCGATCAGACGATCCATCCGCCACCAACGTATAGCGCAATCGCTGCATCCGACGCCAAGTTTACCAAGAGGAAGACAGAAGGAGTTGCTGCATATCATCCCTATCGACTACTCGCTTTTGCCCTGATACCTCTGCGTACTTCTTAGGAAGAACCGGATTCAGATAAGGGAGCAGATCGCCGCGGGCAGCGTCTTCGCTCACCTTGGCTCGCCACGTATCGGACAGGCAGAGAAAATGGGCCTTTTTGTAAAGGCGTCCCTTCTCGTCTATGGCCTCTTTTGCCTTTACAAATACGACGCTCTCATCCGCGACTTGTTGGAACACGACCGGGGAGTGCGTATTGACGATCACTTGGCGCAACGGATTGTCTGCCCCAATAGGCTCTTGGGTATCCACCGCAATATCCCTGAGTAGTTGCAGTATAGCCGGAATCCGCGCCGGATGAATGCCGTTTTCCGGCTCTTCTAGACAGAGCACTCCCTGCATTTGCGGGTCACTTTCTAAAACAGCCAGTGCTAGGAAGCGCAATGTACCATCCGACAGGGCACGTGCCGGGTGCAAGGTTCCCTCTTCGTTTTTTACATACAAAGTCAATAGCTCCCGCTTCTCATCTGGCTCTATGTGAATGTCATGCACCCCATCGATGAGCTCGGCCAAACGGTTGGCGATCTGGCTATATACTTTTTGAGGAGCCGAAGTTTGAATACCGAGTTGGTCTGCCAAGCGTCGAAGCTGTTCCGCACTGATGTCTTGACTATCTGCCTCCCAGCCCGCGCCAGTGTCCTGACTCACCTGTTGCTCTACATGGCGGCCCAAGCGATACAACGTAGCCGCCAAATAGCGGCCATCCGCTCCTAAGCGCGTAGGAGCACCAAATTCATCGGGGCTTCTCAGGGCCGAAGGTTCCAGTTGCAACATCTGCCAAGATTCCATCTCGCGGCGAGCGGCCAACACCGTAGGGCTTTCCGCTGCATTGGCTATAGAAAGCACCGTGCGCGGTAGATTAGCGGCCGATCGGGGCAAAGGACGCCCGCTGCTGCCGCCATCTTGATGTAGTTTTATGACCCTGTTTTCGCCCTCGCCAGCGGTTGAAATGAAATAGGGTGCGTGGCGCTTACCGTACACGGCGGACTTGCGCCAGTCCTTTACACTGTGAGAAAATAAAAGATGTCGAGGGGCATCGCCGTGGGTGATGTGGACTAATTCTTCTTTGGCGATAGCGAGATTACCGCGCATCAAACTGTCGTCCGTCTCTCGGTAGGCAAGCTCTAGGGAATAGCGCAAAAACGTAATGCTGGCCTTTGCCTCCTGCCCCAAGTCGTCGATGGCCCGCCGCGGCACGATCATCTCGGCCTCAAAGATCATGCGCTCGGCATAGTGGTCTCCCACGCGATGAAAAAGGTCGCGCACATGTGCGGTGCGATTGTCTTGATCGCGCACGGCCGCGGCCGCCTCTATGAGCGTGTGATTGGCCAGTGCGCTCAAGAACCGAATCGCGTCAAACAGGTTCGACTTCCCCACCCCATTCGGCCCGACCACACAAGTAAACGGCCCGAGGTACAAATCCACATCCACCAAATTTTTGAAGTTAGAGACTTTCAGGCGGGTCAACATAGGTCATCTCCTCCCTTCTCTTGGTTCGTCCGCGCCCCTTCACTATGCCAGATGTCCAATAATAGGCAACCTCTTAAACTCCGGCTAATTTTTGGCATTGGCTCTACCAATACCCCGTTCTTAGCTTAGACAAATACCGCACTCAACCACAGGAGATATCATGGTCGAAACCACCGACATCCAACGCCCCCCCAAAGACCTCATCCATGCCCTCGCTCCCATTTCCAGCGCGACCGCCGCCGGCGAACTGGCCCGCTTGGGCATCCGCGACCCGCACATCCAAGGCCCGGTCGCCCGCACCCCGGGCAAGCACGTCGTCGGCCCGGCCCTGACCTTGCAGTTTATGCCCAAGCGCGAAGACCAATACTCAGTCGATGAATACGCCGACCCGGAAAAGCAGCTCCACCGCCACGCCCTCTACCACACCCAACCCGGCGACATCATCGTCGTCGATGCGCGTGGCGACATGCACAGCGGCGTCTTCGGCGAGATGATGCTCACCTTCTTCATGGGGCGCGGCGGCATTGGCGCGGTCATCGACGGCTGCATCCGCGACTTCCCCAAAGTACTCGAAGACCTCAACATCGGGCTTTGGCTGCGCGGCACCACCCCCAACTTCCACACCCAAACCAACATCTTTCCCTTCGCGGTCAACGTGCCCATCGCCTGCGGCGACACCTTGGTCATGCCCGGAGACATCATCGTGGCCGACGACGATGGTGCGACCGTCGTCCCGGCCCAACTCGCCCCGGAACTGACCGAAAAGGCCCAAGCCCACGCCGAGTGGGAGGACTTCAGCCGCATGAAGCTGGCCGCGGGCGGCCACCTGCGCCAATACTACCCGCTCAGCGAAGAAGCCCGCGCCGAATACGAAGCTTGGCGCAAAGAACAATGAATCCGCGCCCGAACATCGTCTTCGTCCTCACCGACGACCAAGGCTACGGCGACTTGGGCTGCCACGGTAACAGCGCGATCCGCACCCCGTGCCTCGACCGCTTTCACCAAGACGCCGTGCGCTTTACCGACTACCACGTCGGCTCCACCTGCGCCCCCACCCGCGCCGGCCTGCTCACCGGCCACTACTGCAACAGCGCCGGGGTCTGGCACACCATCGGCGGCCGCTCGCTGTTGCGCACCGACGAGTGGACCCTCGCCGACGCGCTCACCAGCGCGGGCTATCGCACCGGGCACTTTGGCAAGTGGCACCTCGGCGACAGCCCGCCCTACCGACCGCACGAGCGCGGCTTTGCCGAATCCATCTACCACGCTGGCGGCGGTATCGGCAACACGGGCGATCCTTGGGGCAACGACTACTTTGACGACACTTATTTCAAAAACGGCGTCCCCACCCCGTACGAGGGCTACTGCACGGACGTATTCTTCCGCGAGGGCCGGCGCTTCATCGCCGCAAACGCCGACCGCCCCTTCTTCTGTTACATCGCCACCAACGCGCCGCACGGGCCGCTCAACATCGCGCCGCCTTACGTCGCGCCCTACCGCGACGCCACCCCGCACGAAGATCGCGCCCGCTTCTACGGCATGATCGCCAACATCGACGAAAACTTCGGCCGCTTGCAGGCCCATCTCGACGAGTTGGGTATCGCCGACAACACCATCCTCATCTTTATGACCGACAACGGCACGGCCACAGGCGTTGAGCTAGACGCCGATCAGTTTCCACGCGAAGGCCCGGGCAGTTACAACGCCGGCATGCGCGGCAAAAAAGGCTCCCAGTACGAAGGTGGCCATCGCGTACCCTTCCTCATCCGCTATCCCAACGGGCACATCGCCGGCGGCCGCGACATCGACGCGCTGACCAGCTACGTGGATTTCATGCCGACCTTGCTCGACTTGTGTGGGGTGGAAGTCCCGGCTGGCCGCACCTTCCACGGCCAGAGCCTAGTGCCGCTGCTGCGCGGCACCGGCGATTCGGCTTGGGCCGAGCGCGTCGCCGTCTGCGATACCCAGCGCGTGGCCCGTCCGGTCAAATGGCGCAAGAGCGCGGTGATGCGGGGCAAGTGGCGGCTCATCAACGGCCGCGCCCTCTACGATCTCGGCGCAGACCCCGGCCAGCGTCAGGACATTGCCGCTGAGCATCCCCACACCGTCGCCGCGCTACGCGCCGCATACGATGCCTGGTGGAAGCTCGTGTCCGAGCAGTTCGACCGCGACGAGCCAATGGCCCTCGGCGGGAGCGACCAACCCGTCAAACTCACCACCCACGACATTCGCAATGAGGCGTGTAGTGCCGTGTGGAATCAGCGCCAAGTCCGCGCCGGGCAAATAGCGAGTGGTTTTTGGGCTGTTGATGTCAAAGAAGCGGGCCGCTACCAGATTGAGCTGCGGCGCTGGCCCGAGGAAACTGGCTATGCGCTAGCGGCGGGGATCGACGGCGACGACAGCGGCTGGTACCGCGCTGGCATCCAGCCGAAAAATGCACCCGCCTACGAAGGCGGAATCGCCCTCGCGCTCGGCTGGGCCCAGCTATCAATCGGCGGCCAAAATTTCCAGCAAGAAGTCGATCCAGCCGCGACGAGTGCTTGCTTTGAAATCGACCTCACCGCTGGTCCTGACCGGCTCTATGCTTCGTTTCACGACCACGCCGAGCGGAGCATTGCGCCGTATTACGTGTACGTGCGGAAGGTTTCGGACTAGGGTGCGTCGGTTTTCTGAGATGCTTTGACAGATTGTGAGGACAACGAAACGATTTTGTGACCGCTCATTTTTTGCTGCTCGCGGGCAGCCCGGCAAATCGCCTTGATGTCGTAGTTATACTGAGCCGCATACTCTTCGCGTACGCGCCGGACTTCTTCAACGATTGGATCGCGCCACATGATGCTAGACCTCCATGAGTTCTTGGGGGGTACAAATAGTTGGTGGTTCGTACCCCAAGGATCGGCAAATAGCTTCAATTCGAGGGCGAAGCACAGCATTGGCAATATGCGTACAATTCCAAGTCAGCAGGTATTCCATATCGCAAACGGTTGTAATTGAGACGTGCAAGGCATCGACTTGTGCCTTCTCAGGCAGCGGCACTTGGCGGACTAACGCATCGGCTAAAGTCTCAACAGATTCGGTGACAGCAAGTTGCTGGATAGCAGCGATCATATCCAAACGCGCTTTCGCGAGAACTGCATCTCCCGCTGCACACTCATTGATGACAAATTGCGAAATGAAAAGGTCAAGATTTTCGCGGTGTTCGTTCCACCAATCGTGGGTCAACTGCTGGTTTGCCGCTGTGACTAGATCGCGACTCGGTCTCGATGTGAGATAACTGATGAAGCTGGTTTCGATATAAACCGTAGATTTCATCTTCGCTCCTTGTAGATCCATCCCCAGAATAGATTATCGCGCTTATTGTCTGCTGCCAAAAACCGTATTTTTTGCAGAGTCGATACACGAAAGACCGGTGCAAGCGCCTTGGCCGTGCCGCAGATAGGCGCATAACGGCAGCCAGGCCGAAGGGATTAACTCGATAAAGCACCCATAGCCGACAGCCCCGCGCAGATGCGGACCGACAGGCTGCTGGTAGAAGGCTTTGAAAGGTCGATAGGGGGACGGATGAAACAGAATCAACCGCGTCATAATCTCACTCAAATACAGCCGACCCACCCGCCGCCGGCGGCCAGAGCCGGTCATTCGCTGGTGGCGGAACCACGCGCCCTCAAAGGCTGGGCAAAAATCATCGACATGGCAAAATAGTTCAACTAAATTCATCGCGAGGGCTCCTCAACGGCTGGGTTTTAGGAGGGCGATTCCTAAAGGTAGCCAAAAAGGACGCCTTCACCTTATACCGAACTCACGTTCTCTGAAAACCGATGATGGAGCTACCCCAAGATCTACGTTTCATCTCACTGCAGTACGCCGGACGCTGCCGATTGTGTGCAACGAGGCTAGAGGCAGGCCAGCGCGCCCACTGGTCACCATCGTCGAAAAAGGTCTGGTGTGCTGACTGCACCAGTGGCGAGGGTTCAGGTTCTCCAGTCCAAGTCGCATCGGACAGCATAGCAGGCAGTCCGCAGAACACGGCAACAAACGCAAGCCCCAGCAGTTCAAGTGCTTCAAAGCAGACTGCCAACAGCGGGCAAACTCCTTGGCAGCAATTATGCCATTATGCACAACGGTGCATTGAAGCGGAAGCAGCGAAATCACTGGTCCCGTACGTCAAAAGGGACGCTCTGTGGTTCTTGCACCATGGGGAAGAGCAACTGGTGGTCGGGCAGAGCGACTCGACGCCGGCCCCCCGCGACCTCCCCGATAAACTGCGAGATCGCACCGGGTCGATCATGTACGGCTGGCCGACCATCGTCGTAATCGACCGCGATCACACACCCAAGGTTGCTCCTCTTTTCGCGGTCCAAATCGAACCGGAACAAGGCCCCGATAACCAGTGGGAACTTCGCGCTACTATGGAGCCAGAGTTCAATTTGGCCATCACGGCAAGCGGTATCTTTGATCCTTCGATCACAGAAGACATCAACGACCTGCTAAGCCACGGCTTGCCGTTTGGAGATGCCGACGCTTTTGGTGTCCTCGCCGGGCGAACGGCCGCCCTACTCGGACTCCAGATATTATCGCCTCTCAACGCACGGATCCTCCAAGCGAACATCGGTCGCAGACAAGGCATCTACAACGTCGCGATCTCGGTCGTGGCCGAGTGGTCTGGATACACCAACACCCTGCGCGAAGAACTGCGACAACTACAGACCCGAAAAGACTGGTCAACTACGGCTGCGGCCCATCTGCTCCGCAACGGTTTCGCGCACCAGAAAAACAAGCGACCTCCGTCGGAACCGCTTGCCGCTCCACTTGTATGCAACCAATCACAGGAAGAAACACTCGAATGTCTCCGTAGAAATCCTCTGACGATCGCGACTGGCCCCCCTGGTACCGGCAAGACGCAACTCGTAGTCAACGCGGTTGCGAACGCATGGCTGGACGGCGACAAAGTCTTGGTGACTTCGACCAACAATGGTGCGGTTGACGTGGCCGTTGACCGTGCGGAAAAGGACGTGAGTAGCGGCTTGTTGGTCCGCACCGGCAATCGCGCTGTGCGCGAGCAGGTCCCAGATCGCATTGTCGCGGCGTTGGCTCAGGCGTCAGCGCAGCGCGGCAACCAAGCCGCAGCGCGTGCCCAGTTGAAGCGAGTCGCCACGGAGCGCACCCAGCTAATGGAAAAGTTGGCGCGGCTGGACGAACTCGATGTGAAACTGTTGCAGCTTGTAGAGAAGCAAGAGGAACTCAGGCCAGCCTTGAAAGAGCTGGCGCGAACGCTCTGGGCTAACGCCCGCCCGCCTGAACTGTCCATCAGCTCCCATGAAATAGAGCAACGAGCCAGCGGGTTGTTGCGAACATGGTTGTTCCCGCGCTTCCGTGCGCGACGCTTTCGCCGGCGGCTCGGTTGTCGCGCAACCGCCCCAATGGAGCAACTCGTCCTCTGGGCTCAGATTGATCAGCGTATAGCAAAGCTGACCTCCCGATTGGAAATTGGACGAGTTGAACGCCGACAACTGAAAGCCGCAGTGGGCGACCCGACGACCAGCGTCCGCGAAGCAGACCAGCAATGGGCCGATGCAAGCCTCTACGCAATCCGCGTGGACGCGGCAACGCGAATTTTTTCCGGCACTAACCGGCTAGCAGTTTTCGGCACAATTCCCGTCAGCGGCGATCGCTTCAGACGCGCAATAAGCAATTCGTTGCGCTACTTACGAGGCTGGGCCTGCACGGCATTAACAGCGCATTCCAACTTCCCCTTGGAACCAAAATTGTTTGACCTGGTGATAGTTGACGAGGCCAGCCAGTGTAGCCTCGCCGCCGTATTGCCATTGGCCTACCGCGCAAAACGTTTGGTGGTCGTGGGGGATCCATATCAACTAAACCCGATCGTTTCCCTTAGCGATAGGCTCTTACAGGAGATCGCCACGCAGACGGGGTTCGACAACGACGAGCTACGCGACCGCGGCATCCACCACAAAGACGGCTCGGCTTACTCCGCGTTTGAGTTTGCGGCAAAACCCCAAACCCCAATTCTTCTCAACGAACACTACCGCTGCCACCCACACATCGCCCGTTGGTTCAATAAGACGTTCTACAAGGGTGAACTCACTGTGTTGACGGATGTCTCCGCCGCATCCCAGCGCGATCGTGCTATCTACTGGTGCGATGTCAATGGCGCAGCAGTACGGCCCGCGACAGGAAGCTGGCTAAACCGGGCAGAGGCCGAAGAAACAGTGCGACAACTTCGCGGTGTAATCGAATCCGGTTACAAAACCGTCGGCGTGGTAACGCCGTTTACCGCGCAGGCGCGGCTCATCGACAAGATAGCCAAGACGCAATTCGGCCAGGATTTCCTAGACGACATCGATTTTGTAAGTGGAACCGCACATCGCCTGCAGGGCGACGAGCGCGATGCGGTCATTCTTTCTGCTGTGCTCTCGCCCGGCATGTCTAAGAGCGGGGCCCGTTGGCTAGAAAAAGAGAGAAACCTCCTCAATGTAGCTGTCAGCCGCGCTCGTCAAGCACTAATCGTTTTCGGGCATCCGCTCATGGGAGATTTGGGAAGCCCAACCTTGGCCTCCCTGCGGGTCTATCTGCGCGATGAGGTCGCCCGGCATGAGGAGCCTAGTTCTCCGGCCGCCGAGTTCCGCACCGACAGCCTGTCTGAGAAAATCCTGCTTGACGCCATGCAACTCCAAAATCTCTTACCCTATGGCAAGCTAGCGGTAGAAGGGTACGAGCTGGATTTTGCGCTGCTAGAGCAAGGAATCAAGCTGAACATTGAGGTTGACGGCGATCAGCACTTTGACACCAGAAGCCAACAACGGCGTCGGGATATCACCCGCGATCGCGTCTTAGTCAATCTCGGTTGGACAATCCTGCGGATACCGGCGTGGCGATGCCACGCGGAAATTGACTCGGTGATTGCAGAAATCAGGAAAATACAGGACCGATTGCTCGACGAAGCCTCGCGCCGGATACGCCAGCCATTTTAGCGCGTATCTCCGCAGGCACCGACACGCCGTGAAGTCCTGCCCTAGAGCGCTAAGCGGAGAACAGCACTGCCGTTCGGTCCCCACAACTCCGCTGGCACAATGATCAACCCCTGTTGTGGGTCAAAAGGAAAGCTCATAGGATGACCGCTGTATCTTCTGGCATCTTCCCCGTGTACAAGATGGCGAACCGTTTAGGGCGCAATACCACAGCTTGGCGATAGACCTCGTCCCGATCCTTGCTGTGCCAGCGAACCTTGCCGCTTTGCACTTCCAAGGCGTCGTTAGTCTCTGGGGCTTCGACGAGCACCCATTCTGAGGCAAACTGCGCTTCGATTTGGGCCGTGGTTAGAATATCGTCCATCCGTCTTATTCTCCTAGTGGTTGGATAACAAAAATAAAGAACGGCAATTTCCATAGCGGAAGTGGTTTATCCATCCTAACCCCCGCGGCGAGCAATGTATCCGACTATCTCGTAGCTATACGGCCGCAGTCAGTACGCTGTTATCTTCCACGTCGGCGTACACCACGTCAAGCTTTTGCTGGAGAGCCAGCGTCAGCCCGAGGGCCGTAACCATTCGGCAGTAGGTGCGGATATCGTCGAGGGCGAGGTGGCGTTCCTTGCGATCTTTCAACCATTTATCGCAGACTTGGTAGCCGCCGATCTGATATTTATAGACCTCCGGGGCAACAGGACCGAAGTACTGCGTCTGGTTGATGTACATGCGTTGCGAGTCTTCATCATAGCGAAAGCCCTGGGCCTTCGTTCTTGCGACGACCGCAGTGCCTTGGCCCTCAAAGCGACAAGTCGGCGGGTCGAGTTCCGGTGATTTGAGAAGATGCAGGTCAGATAGCCGTTTACCAAGAGCAGCGAGTCGTACCAATATTTTTCGTTCCTTTGTGAACGGAACGCACGGAAAATCGGTCCGTAGAAACTCAGCGTATTTCTTGCGGTAGGATGGGGTATACAGAATGGCGTAGATATGCCAGCATATTCTGCATAACTTCGGAGCGGGGCCTGCAAATAAAACCACGTGATCGGCCAGTATAATAAGTATGGCGCATATCAAAGGGCCGGTACAAAATCGGCACCACTTTCTCTCGGGTAGGGCCGGAAGCCAACAAATCCTCCTGAGCCATAGTCACTTTCCAATCCCGCGCATCGTTGCCGAGTTCGTACCCTTGCCGAGCCAGTTCTGTATCCATCCGCGAAAAAGTGCATACCGTGTCCCACGCTTCTTGCTCCGACCAGCGAATCGTCAGGCGATCCCGTGCGGTGACGATGCCGACGCTGTTGACCGGGAATACATCGGGAATGGCAGTGAATCGGCGATATTCAGCTTCGAGCGCATCATCGCGTGGCACGAATAGATAAAACGGTGAAGTCGGGTTTATCTGTTGCCATTTGGTATCGCTTCGGTCGTGATCGTCCAGCCAGTCGTACTTGCGCTGCCGGGTTCCGTATAATTCGGCGTGATGGACTTGCGCATCGTGCTCTGCCTCCTGTTCGCGCTTAACAAAAAAAGCAATCGCCACGCCCTGCCGAATATCAAAGACGTTCTGGTCCAGACTCCCATTGGGACCAGTTTCCTTTTTGAGCGAATTGCCGTGCAGATCGAAAATATAAATATCATCGAAGGTACGCATTAGGCTATAGCGCATGCCGCGAAAGGTGGGATTGTCGAGGTAGCTATGGTTGGTGATCATCCCTACGATACCGCGTCCAGCTTGCTCAATTTTCCACTGGGCAAAACGGAAAAACTTGACGTAATCGTCCTGAAGCCATTTCGGGTTTTTCTCGCCCAGTGGCTCGCCATTCACCTGCTTGTAATCGTCGATCAACCCCTGTATCCACTCACCTGTATTGCTTGAATGGCCTGAATAGGGCGGATTACCCAAGATGAGCAAGATCGGCGTCTGATTCTTGACCACGCCAGCCAAGCGAGACTCCTCGGCTAGAGCAGCGAGGCCGGGCAGACGGCTCTGTTCCAATTCTTCGGTGTCGAGCGTATTGGTGAGATAGAAGGGCACACGCTCGTCCATGGCGAGCCGATGGCCAAGTTCTTCAAGGAAAAAGCTCATCTTGAGGTGGCCTACTGCATAGGGTGCCATCATCAACTCAAGAGCATAGAAGTTTCCGAGAATATGCTGGCGAATAAAATCCTCTTTTCCGCCGCTGCCATAATTGGCCTCGAACTCGGCCACCGCTTCTTGGGCGGCACGGGCGACAAACGTCATGGTGCCCGCCGCTGGATCGAGCAACGTCACACTATCAGAGGCGAGACCATCGCGCTTGTCGAATTCTGTCTTGAGCAATCCATGCAGAAAACGCACGATGTAGCCAACTATGGGTTCGGGTGTGTAATACACCCCTCGCCGCTCGCGCTCGTCGGGATCGTATTGCGCTAGGAAGGTTTCGTAGAAATGCACGATCGGGTCGCTGCCTTTGCCCTCGCGGTAATAGCGATCCAGAATGCCGGGCGCGTCGGCTACCGCCAAGACTTCGGCGAGGTCATCTACGCACCAAGCGAGCGGAGCAGGCAATTCATCGAGCGAAATGAAGCGGAACAAATCGCGCAGAACGCCGATAGTATGCGGAATGTTATCGAAAGCAGCGCGTCGGTTGAAGCCATTGCTGGCCCGGGTACGGGCGGCAAACAGGCCGTAGGTAATAGTCTGTGCGAACAGATTGGCAAAATCTTCAGGCGTCAGCGAGCCGATGAGATAGGTTTGGAACGCCTCGAAAAAGCCGGAGAGCCGATCCGGACTCGTCCGTTCTTGCTGGAACTGTTCGCCGATCACATCGCGGAGCAGGCGCGTACGTTTAGCCAGTTCGACAGCGAGCGATTCGGCAGTAAAAGTCTGGGGTAGCGCAAAGCCCAAGAAGCGGTCGAGTAAGGCGTAGAGGTCATCTTGATTTTCGCT
>RKRN01000125.1 GCA_007571365.1 Candidatus Latescibacterota bacterium | reverse complement strand
CGATCTCTGCCCAGCACACCCCGCACAGCAACTCGGCGGCCTCAATGTCGGCTTCGCAAACCGCGCAGTGCGGCGGATAGGCAAAGTCCAACAGGGCACGGCCCCACGTCTGTAGTGTTTCTATTTTGCCCATTCTGTTTCTCCCAGATCACACTATAGGCCCTTGTTACTCGATTGCGTACCACAGAGAAAAAACCGTGCCAAGCCTACGCGCTGTGCGCCATTTTGCGGACTTGCCACAGTTCGCCCCTTTTTCGTATTTCCCATAATTCCGTTACGCAACCCAAAATCCGAAAGAGGATAGATTATGTCCCTCCTATACGCGCTTTGCTTTTTGGCCTTGGCCGAGGCCCTTCCCGCCGAGTACAACCTGCTCCACGGCCCGGACCCCAAAGACCCCATGGCGGCCCACATCTACCAATTGGACAACGGCCTGACAGTCTATTTGACCACAAACAGAGAAGAGCCGCGCTTCTACGCCGAAATCGCCATTCGCGCCGGTTCCAAGCACGATCCCCAAGACGCCACCGGCATTGCCCATTACCTAGAGCACATGCTCTTCAAAGGCAGCCAAAAAATCGGCACCCTCGACTACGAAAAGGAGCAGGTCCACCTCAACCGCATTGAGGCACTCTACGAGCAGCACTTTGTCGAGACGGATCCAGAAAAAAGGGCCGCCGTCTACGCACAGATCAACGCCGAAAACCAACTCGCTGCTGCCTACGCCATTCCCAACGAACTCGACCGCCTCTATACCGCCATGGGCGAGCGCGGCCTCAACGCCCACACTTGGGTCGAGGAAACTGTCTACAAGGTGGAACTGCCAGCCAATCGTCTAGCCCAATGGGCCAAAGTCGAGGCCGAGCGCTTCCACGAGCCTGTCTTCCGCCTCTTCCAGACCGAACTAGAAACCGTCTATGAAGAAAAAAATCGCGCCCTCGACAACAAGAGCCGCGTCATCCACAAGGCTGTCCAAGAGCAATTCTACAAGCTCCATCCCTATCGTATCACCACGCTAGGCACAGTGGAGCACCTGAAAAACCCCTCACTGGAGCGCATGTACGAATTTTACAATACGTACTACGTGCCCAACAACATGGCGATCTTCATCTCCGGCGACATCGACATCGACGAGACCATCCAGCTCATTGACCGCGAATTCTCTCTCTGGGAGCGCCGGGAACTGCCTCAATTCCCCACCTACAAAGAACCTGAGATCAACGGCGTAGAACGGACCGAGGTCCATTATCCCGGCGAGGAATACGTGTTGTTGGCTTTTCGCACTGCCGAGCGCTCACACGAGGATGCCGAGACTTTGCAAATCCTCGATATGATCCTCGACAACGCCACAGCCGGGCTGATCAACCTCAACCTCAACCAACAGCAGAAGGTGCGCGAAGCTGGCTCCTATCCCTATCTACTCAACGACTACGGCGCCCAGTACTTGTGGGGTATTCCCAAACAGGAGCAGACCCTTGAGGAAGTCGAGGCCCTGCTTTTGGCACAGATTGACCTGATCAAGGCGGGGCAATTCGAGGATTGGATCATCCCGGCCATTGTCACCGACTTCAAAAAGAGCGTAAAGCAGGGGCTAGAAAACAACAGCTCTCGGGTCGGCTTGATGCGCGATTCGTATCTCGGCTTTGAGGAATGGAGCCAAGCGGTGCGGGCCCTTGACCGCATGGCTAAAATCGAAAAACACGACGTCATCGAAGTCGCCAATAAGTACTTCAACGGCGCGTATGTCGCTGGCTACCGCCGCGATGGGGAGCAAGACATACCCGAGATAGCCAAGCCGCCTATCGACAAAATCGACATTGACGCCTCGCGCCAATCGGCCTTTTTCGCCGAGGTTATGGCCATGCCCTTTGAGGAAATTGAGCCAGCGTACCTCGTGCCTGAGCGCGACTTTACCACCCGCGAGCTGGCGGGCGGCGGCAAGCTCTACTACGCCCGCAACCCGCTCAACGACCTCTTTGAATTTTCTATCGCAATTGACCTCGGCTCCCTAACCGAAACTCGCCTGCCTGTAGCCCGCGAGTTGCTCGACAAGTCGGGGACTGTGCGCTTTACTGCTGAAGAACTGAAAAAGGAGTGGTACAAGCTGGGCACCGACTTTAGGATGAGCGTCGGCGATCAAGAGACTGCGATTTCTATTTCGGGCCTCGACGAAAACTTCGCCGCGTCGCTCGCTTTACTATCTGAGTTAATGCACGGTCCCACCACTGACGACGCCACGCTCGCCGAGCTTCAGGCCATCATCATCGCTCGGCGCGACGATGCCCTCAAGGACCACCGCACCATCCACGAAGCGCTCTACCGCTATCACCGCTTAGGCGACATGGCGTACTACCGCCGGGTGTTGTCCAACGAGGAAATTCGCGCACTGGGCCGCGCGGAGTTGCTCAGCTTATTGAGCGGCCTACTCTCCTATCGCCAGACCCTCAGCTACACCGGGTCGCAAACCATCGAGGACGTACAGGCCATTCTCGCCCGGCACTACTCGCTACCTGAGTCGCCGACCGAGCCGCCGCCCTATCAGGTGTTAGAGTTTACTCAGCCCGAAAAAACCCAGATTTACTTCTTCGACAAGGAAATGGCCCAAGCCTTAGTGCGGATCGAATACGTAGATGTGCCCTATCAAGCGGCGCTCGAGCCAGCCGTCGAGCTGTTCAACGACTACTTCTACGGCGGCATGGCTGGCATCGTGTTCCAAGAAATCCGCGAAGCGCGGGCCCTCGCGTACTCGGTGGGTGCTCTCTACTTCAACGGCCGCGACAAAGCCGACTACAACTACATGGTCGGCGGTATGGGTACGCAAGCCGACAAGACGCCCGAGGCGGTTGCGGCCTTCGTCGGCCTGCTCGACGACATCCCCTCCTCGCCCGAGCGCTTTGCCGCCGCCCAACTTTCCGTGCTCAACAAGTACCGCACGGAACGGCTCGCCTTCCGCACGGTGCTGGGGGCCGTGCGCGGCTGGGAGCGCAAGGGGCTGACCGGCGACCCGCGCACTTGGCGCTTTGAGCAGATCCAAGCCAGCGACCTCGACGAAGTGCTCAAATTCTACCGCCAGCACGTCCAAGGCCGCCCCAAGCTGATTTCGATCACCGGCGACAAGAGCAAAATGGACTTCGAAGCCCTAGCCGCGCAGGGCGAGATCGTCGAGCTAGGCGTGGAGGACCTGTTCGCCTTCTGAGTCCTATTGACAAAGCTCTCTCCACCGGCTAGCTTTTAACCAAGTTTTGGCGGCGTAGCTCAGTTGGTTAGAGCAGTGGAATCATAATCCATGGGTCGGGGGTTCGAGTCCCTCCGCCGCTACCATTAGCGGTTTGTTGCTTGCCACAAGCCCCCGGGGATCGTCTCCTCGGGGGCTTTAGGTATCCCGCGAGCCGGCCACACAAAGAGTGGCTTCTTTGTGCGGGACCTTGGACCTATCAGTCACAACTCAGAGTCTCACACTCCAAGGCTACTTCGCTCGATCTCTCGATTTCATTAGCGGCGTCCGCTATTCCAATCTAGGCCGAAATACTCGCGGATTACCCCACGCAAAAGGCACTTGCGAACGCAATCGCAAGTGCCTTTTACTTTTGCAGATTTTTTAATAAAATCAACTACTCGTGCGGAGGCGGTTGAGGGCGCGTGATAGTGCCGCTTGAGCGCGCGCTACGTCGATTTCCTCTCGTCCGGTGTGCGCCTGTGCCAACCGTTCCTCAGCGCGCTGGCGCGCAGACTCGGCCCGCTCAACGTCGATCTCCTCAATGCGTTCGGCCGTCTCGGCTAGCACTGAGACCTGCTCGCGCCCGACCTCGACAAAACCGCCGCTGATAGCCATTTGGACCTTATTGCCAGCCGCCTCGACAAAGCGCAACCGCCCTATCTGCAACCCGGTCAATAGCGGGATGTGGCCAGCGAGGACGCCAAAACTCCCCTCGCTACCGGGTGCTTGCAGGCTGGTAACCTGCCCCGAGTAGGCCACCCGCTCTGGCGTGACGACCTCTAAGGCGAAAGCAGGCATGAACTAAAGGTCCTTAGCGGCTTGGAGGGCCTGTTCGATGTTGCCAACTAAAAAGAAAGCAAGTTCGGGCACGTCGTCGTACTCGCCATCAACCAGCCCCTTGAAGCCGCGGATCGTGTCTTCGATTTTGACGTATTCACCCGGCTTGCCGGTGAACGCCTCGGCCACGTGCATGGGCTGCGTGAGGAAGAACTGGATCTTGCGCGCTCTCGATACAATCAGCTTGTCTTCGTCCGACAGTTCGTCAACACCGAGAATGGCGATGATCTCGCGTAGGTCGCGGTAGCGCTGTAAGACCTCTTGGACGCGCTGGGCGACCTGATAGTGCTCTTCGCCAACGGTGCGCGGGTCGAGGAGACGCGACGAAGAGGCGAGGGGGTCAACCGCTGGGTACAGCCCCTGATCGGCCAAGGAACGCTCCAGCACGATGCGGCCGTCGAGGTGGGAAAAGGCCGAAACCACCCCTGGGTCTGTATAATCGTCGGCCGGTACGTAAATGGCTTGCACCGATGTGATCGAGCCGCTCTTGGTGGTGGTAATTCGCTCCTGCAGGGCACCCATCTCGGTCGCCAGCGTCGGCTGATACCCTACGGCCGAGGGCATGCGGCCTAGTAGAGCCGAGACCTCGGCACCGGCGAGGATGAAGCGAAAGATATTATCGACGAAAAACAGCACGTCTTGGCCAGCCTCGTCGCGGAAGTGCTCGGCAATGGTTAGCCCAGTAAGGGCGATGCGCTGACGCGCTCCAGGTGGCTCGTTCATCTGCCCAAAGACCATAGCCGTCTTGTCGATGACGCCCGACTCCTCCAATTCGCCCAGCAGGTCGTTGCCCTCGCGTGTGCGCTCGCCTACACCGGCGAAGACCGAATAACCGCCGTGCCCAGAGGCCACGTTGTTGATCAGCTCGGTGAGAATGACCGTCTTGCCGACCCCAGCCCCCCCGAAAAGCCCTAGCTTACCGCCGCGGGCAAACGGGCAGATCAAGTCGAGGACTTTCAGGCCGGTCTCCAGCATTTCGTCTGAGGTGACTTGGTCTTGGTGGGCCGGGGCTGGACGGTGCAAGGGCATCCGGGACACGTCGCTACTGAGCACCCCCTTGCCGTCGATAGGCTCGCCGATGACGTTGAATAAGCGTCCGAGCACTTGTTCGCCCACTGGAACTTGGATCGGACCGCCGCTATCAACTACTCGTGCGCCGCGCCTCAAGCCATCGGTAGAATCCATCGCTACACAGCGCACCGCGTGCTCGCCCAAATGTTGCTGCACTTCGAGGACCAAGCGATCCTCGCTTGGGCGGTCTTCTGCGGCCACCTCCAAGGCGTTGTAGATCGGCGGCAGTTCCTGCCCGGCGAAATCGACATCAATAACGACGCCGATGATTTCTTTGATTTTTCCTTCTTTCATTTTTACCTCGCGTAGTAAACAGCACTATTAAGCCACGGCCTCGGCACCGCCGATGATATCCATCAATTCGAGGGTTATCGAGGCTTGCCGCTCCTTGTTCATTTCGCGGGTCAGATCCTCGATCATGTCTCTGGCGTTCTTGGTGGCATTGTCCATCGCCATCATCTGGGCGGCAAAAAATCCCACATTCGACTCGAGCAGAGCGCACCAGACTTGGAAGTTGACCTGACGTGCGACCAAAGTGCCCAACAGGACCTCAGGCGATGGCTCGAAGTCGTACTGGGCACTTTCACCTGCTTCCTCCTCGGCCGCGATGGGCAGGAGTTGGCGGACAGTGGGTATTTGGGAAGTAACAGAGGCGTATTCGCTATAGCAGAGCAACACCCGGTCGGTCTGGCCAGCGGCAAAGCGACTCGTTAGATCCTCGGCTATATCTGCGGCGCGGACAAACTCGAGCTGGCTAAACACATCGGCGTGATGGCGGGCGATTGAGTAGCCGCGATGGCTGAAGAAGTCCCAGCCCTTGTTCCCAATGGTGATCAACTCAGGTTGGGCGTCCGCATAGTCGGCCAATTCGGCTTGGACCCGGCGGCACAGGTTGGTGTTAAAGGCACCACAGAGGCCGCGATCGGCGGTTATGACCACCACCGCAACGCGCTGGACTGGGCGATTCGCAAAGAGCGGCTGCTCGGAGACATCGACACTCTGGTGTAGTGCTTTCAGTACTTGGTCTAGTCGCTGGACGTACGGCCGGGCAGCTAAGATCGTCGCCTGAGCGCGGCGCATCTTGGCCGCTGCCACCATCTGCATGGCGTTGGTGACGCGCTGGATACTGGTGATGCTGGCGACGCGCGTCCTGAGTTCGCGAAGGGTAGCCACTGCTTCGTCCCCTATCCTATCCCGCAGAGGGACGGAAGCCGCCCTTGAATTCTTCGATTGCCGCGTTGAGCTTTTCCCTAGCCTCGTCGTTCAAGTCTCGACTCTCGTAGATCGCTCTCATAAGCTCGGACTGGTGATCCCGCATGTAGGCCAGCAACTCAGCCTCAAAGCGACCTATGTCGGCCGTGGGCAGATCGAGTACGTAGTCGATGATCGACAGCGAGACCGTCAGTTCGGCCAGCGACTGCGGGGAATACTGATCCTGCTTGAGGATTTCCATCAGCTTCTCGCCGCGGTTGAGCAAATTGCGCGTGGCTTGATCCAAGCCCGAAGTACCGAATTGAGCGAATGCCTTGACTTCGTTGTAGCGCGAAATATCGCCCTTGATAGTCCTAGCCACTGCTTTTATCGCCCTAGTCTGGGCATCGCTGCCTACGCGAGACACCGAGGCACCCACATCCATGGCCGGCCTGTTGCCCGAGTAGAACAACTCGGGCTTGAGCAAGATCTGGCCATCGGTAATCGAGATGACGTTGGTGGGTATAAAAGTCGATACGTCGCCTTCGAGAATCTCGATAATCGGCAGGGCCGTCAGCGACCCGCCGCCCTTCTCATCGCTCATCTTGGCGGCGCGCTCCAATAGGCGCGAGTGCAAGTAGAACACGTCGCCTGGATAGGCTTCGCGGCCCGGGGGCCGACGCAATATCAGCGACATCTCGCGGTAAGCCCAAGCCTGTTTGGACAGATCGTCGTAGATAATCAGGGCGTGCTGGCCATTGTCGCGGAAGTACTCGCCCATCGAAGCACCGGCATAGGGTGCCAAAAACTGCAAAGGCGCCGGATCGGACGCCGTGGCCGAGACCACGATAGTGTATGCCATGGCGCCATTGGCCTCCAACTCGGCCACCAACTTGGCCACGGTCGAGGCTTTCTGGCCGATGGCCACGTAGATGCACTTGACGTCTTGATCGTGCTGGTTGATGATGGTATCAACGGCAATGGCCGTCTTGCCGGTCTGGCGGTCGCCGATGATCAGCTCGCGCTGGCCGCGGCCGATGGGAACGGTCGAGTCGATGATTTTGATACCCGTCTGCAGGGCCTCGCTGACCGGCTGGCGGTCAATGACGCCCGGAGCTTTGCGCTCAACCGGTACGCTCTCGTCAGCTTGGATGTCGCCCTTGCCGTCAATGGGCATGCCCAAAGGATTGACGACCCGGCCCAAGAGAGACTCGCCCACCGGCACCTCAACGATGCGGCCGGTGCGCTTTACTTGGTCGCCTTCTTTAATCAGGGTGTCCTCGCCGAAGAGCACGCAGCCGACGTTGTCCTCTTCGAGGTTGAGTGCCATGCCCATGATGCCGTGCGGGAATTCCACCAATTCAGTGGCCCGCACGTTGCTCAAACCGTGAACGCGAGCCGTGCCATCGCCGACGTAGAGCACTGTGCCCGTTTCGTATATGTCTATTTCTTTTTCGAAGCCCAGTAGCTGTTGCTTGAGAATTTGGGAAATCTCGTCGGGCTGAACCATCGTTTCGGTGGCCATAAATCCTCCTGCTGACTAACCGGCTAGACGCGCTTGCAGGCGCTCTAGATAGGTGTTCACACTGCCGTCAAATACGGTATCGCCGACGCGGGCGACCGCTCCGCCGCGCAAACTGGCATCGACTCGGACATCCAAGCGCACGGTGCGGCCGGTGCGGCACTCTAAGCACTCCCGTAGGCGCAGGCACTGCTCCTCACTCAGTGCCACGGCCGAGCGCACCTCAGCACTGATTATGCCCTCGCGCTCGGCGACTTGGTCGAGAAAACTTTCGAGGGCCGCGCCGATGATAGAGGCCCGCCCCCGAACCGCCATGAGCCGGAGAAAGTTCAGAGTCAGCACCTCAACCTTACCGCTAAAAAGCTCCCGCAAGACATGGGCCTGCGCCTGGCTGTCGGCTAAGGGATGGGCCAAGAGCTCGGCTAACTCGTCGGATTGGCGCACGGTCTCTAAAAGCCGCTCGACATCGCGCTGCACCACCGCAGTCTCGCCCGTTTCGTCGGCAGCCTCCAGTAGCGTAACCGCGTAGCGTCGCACTACTTCGGGTGCGTTCATTGTCCTACTTGCACGATGGCGTTCAATTGGATTCGGGAATTCTGGCTATCAAGTCATCGACGAGACTGCGGTTTTTCTCGTCGTCCAAATTGGCGTCAATCAGCGCACCAGCCGCTTGCACTGCGAGATGGGCCGTCTCGCGGCGCAACTCGGCGATGGCGGCACGCTTCTCGCTTTCGATACTGGTCCGCGCCTGGTCCAGCGTTCGCTCCGCCTCTTCCCGCGCTTGGGCGACGATCCGCTGCCGCACATTCGCTCCAGCCTCGCGGGCCGCGGCGACGATCTTCCGCGCCTCTTCATCGGCCGCGGCGAGCTTCTGCTGGTGCTGGCGCAGAACCTCTTCGGCCTCTTGGCGCGCCTGATCAGCCGAGGTGAGGGCGTCGCTAATGCGTTGCTCGCGCTCGTCAAGGGCGGCCAAAAGCTGGGGCCAAGCGAATTTTCTGAGGACGAACAGCACCACCAAGAAAGTGATGATAGTCCATATTGTGAGCCCCACATGGGGATCAAGTAACATAGTGCTTGTACTACTTGGTCAGCACGATCAGCAGGCAAAACACCTCGCCGATCAGGGCTACGCCTTCGACCAGAGCGGCCGTCAGGATCATATTGGTGCGGATATCGCCTGCGGCTTCGGGCTGACGGGCGACGCCCTCTAGTGCTTTGCCGGCCAAAAGGCCGATACCCAAACCTCCGCCAACGGCGCAAAGCCCGATGCCAATTCCGGCACCCATATACGCAAGTTCCATAGCCAAATACTCCCTTTTGTGAATGGTGTGAACCCCTGCTAATGGTCTGGATGAGCAGCCATACTAATAAAGACCGTCGATAGCAGAGTAAAGACAAAAGCTTGGACGAATCCGATGAAAATTTCGAGCATGTAAATCGCCATAGCAAAGGGCACAGAGCCAATGGCGATCCACTCACTTTGCAAAATGGAGATCAAGCCCAAGAAAACCAAAATCGCCACGTGGCCACCGGTCATATTGGCGAAAAGACGCACGCACAAAGCGAAGGGCTTGACCAATAAACCAATCAATTCTACGGGAATTAAAATGATGAGCAGCACCGGCGGCACCCCAGAAGGGATCAGGCTCTTGAAGTAGCCGAACAATCCGTTGTTGGCAATGCCGGCTCCTATCATTACTAGAAAAGAGCACAGAGCCAGACCGGCCGTGACGCTGATGTTACCAGTGGCTGTAGCACTGTAGGGAACTAGCCCTAGTAGGTTGCAAGATAAAATAAAAAAGAAGAGCGTCAGCAAAAAAGGCAGGTACTTTTTGCCGCTTTCGCCCATGATGGGCAATACAACCTCGTCGCGCAGGAAGAGGACGATAGCTTCGAAGAAATTGGCCAGACCCGAAGGTACGGTGCGCGGCTTGCGGAAGGCTCTGAGCATGAGCACTATGAGCAAAAGGCTCGCCACCCACATAATCACTACGTGCCGGGTGATGGAGAGGTCAATGCCGAAAAGCTCTAGCGAAGGAAGCGAAACTTTGCCTGCGAGCAGGTGATGCAAATCGACAAAGGGCAGTTCGATATAAGGGCTATCTACAATGTGCCCTATGATGTCCACTTGCACATTTGCGGCGTCAGCCGCCTGCGTATCGCCAGCCATTTACTGCCTTGTGAAATAGCTAAAATAGGAGGGAATCTGTCGCAGTAGCCAACCGAATAAACTAATTCGGCTGTAAATTTCTGTCAACACCTCACGGGCTTTTAGGGCTTTGCGCGGCTTTGTAGCTTGAGTACGTAAAGAATTTCAAATACTAGAAAAAGCAAGTACGCAGCCACTAGTGCGACGAAGTAACTTTCGGCATGGAGCTCAGCCCATTTGAGCACCACTACCGAAAGGACCGCCACGGCGATCAACCTCGCGATCATCCCCCCGAAGAAGGCGATCATAAAGGTTTGCAGGCCCTTACCCCAGCCCCAGCGAATCGCCGCCAGCGCGAGTGCGCCATTGACCCCGGCGACCGCCAAGCCAGCGACGATGCTGTCCCACTTCACGGTCCATCCTCCCGTTTGCGCCGCTTGTCTAAGTTCATCAGCGTCCGATAGAGTTTGTAAAACCCGCCCCCGGCGCCGAATAGGGTTCCCAACAAGAGAAAGAGCGGCGTAGTTGCAAGGTAGTCGTCTAGCCACCAACCGCCTGCCAGAAAGAACAGAACTGTCACCGCGAATTGAATGCCCAAACTCGCGTAGGCCCCGATTTCGGAGTACGCGCCGATCCTCTTACTTGGCATAGCCTATCTATGTACATAAAGAAAAACGGCGGACTGCCGCCCGCCGTTAGCCGTACTCAGTTCGTCTCCGCCCCAGCATCCCCACACGAGCCGGGGGCTTGACCGCATTCGCACATAGGCTGACCCAAGGCATCGCGCATCGTGTTCAACCCGCCACACGAGCCTTGGAGGCGACGATTGCTGAAGATCACGCCGACGGCCATGGCGACCATAACCAGCCCAAAGACGGCAAAAGCGGCGATAAGTGTGCTCATAGTCATCCTACCTTTCCCCCGACTTAAAACTCGTCGTAGCGGATCATTTCCTCTTCAATGCCCATATCGTCGAGCATGGCGAGCACAGCTTGGAGCATCAGCGGCGGGCCGCACATGTAGTACTCGACATCTTCGGGTGCCGGATGGTTTTTGAGGTAGTTGTCGTACACCACTTGGTGAATAAAGCCGACATAGCCATCCCAATTGTCCTCCGGCCGCGGCTCGGACATGGCGATGTGGAAGGTGAAGTTGGGAAATTCTTCCTCGATTCTGCGAAAGTGGTCCTCGTAAAAGACCTCGTTGGGATTGCGCGCTCCATACCAATAGGACACCTTGCGCCCGGTCTTGAGCGTGTGGAAGAGGTGGTATAGATGCGACCGCAAAGGCGCCATGCCCGCGCCACCGCCGATATAGATCATTTCGCGGTCGGTTTCTTGAATGAAGAATTCGCCGAACGGCCCCGAAATCGTCACTTTGTCGCCTGGCTTGCGGCTGAACACGTAAGAAGAGGCGATGCCGGGCGGCACATCCTCCCAGCCGCCCTTCTCGCGGTTGGGAGGCGGAGTAGCGATGCGGATGTTGAGCATGATGATGTCGCCCTCGGCCGGGTGATTGGCCATGGAATAGGCGCGGAAGACGGGCTCGGTATTGACGAGCTTGAAGTCCCAGACGTTGAAGCGATCCCAATCGGGGTGAAAGCGTGCGTCAATGCCCTCAAAGTCCTTAAAGTCGCACTCAAAGGGCGGCACTTCGATCTGAATATAGCCGCCGGGCTGGAAATCCAGCGTTTCGCCTTCGGGGAGCTTGACGACAAATTCCTTGATAAAGGTCGCCACGTTGTCGTTGGAGACGACTTCGCACTCCCACTTTTTGACCGAGAACACTTCGGGCGGCACTTCGATTTTCAGGTCCTGCTTGACGTTGACCTGACAGGACAGCCGCACGCCCTCGCGTGCCTCGCGCTTGGTAATGTGGCTGGTCTCGGTCGCCAAGATATCGCCCCCCCCCTCGTAGATGTTGACCTTGCACTGGGCGCAGGTGCCGCCGCCGCCGCAGGCCGAAGACACAAACACCTTGTTGTCGGCCAGCACGTTGAGCAGCTTGCCCCCTGCTGGAACGGAGAGGGCTTTGCTCTCGTCGTCGTTGATGAGGATCCGCACGTTGCCGCTGGGCACCAGCTTGGAACGGGCTATCAAGATGATAGCTACCAAGGCCAGCACCACGCCGGTGAACATGCCGACGCCGGAAATAACTTCTGTCATAAGACGCTCTTTCCTTTAGAGCTGAATACCGGAAAAGGACATAAAGGCCAAAGACATCAGGCCCACCGTAATGAAGGTAATCCCAAGGCCGCGCAGCCCAGGGGGCACGTCGCTGTACTTCATCTTCTCGCGAATGCCCGCCAGCGCGACAATCGCCAGCGCCCAACCAAAGCCGGAGCCAAAGCCAAAGACCACGCTCTCGCCCAAATTGTAGTCGCGCTCGACCATGAACAGCGAGCCGCCTAAAATCGCGCAATTGACGGTAATCAAAGGCAAGAAAATGCCCAGCGCATTGTAGAGGGCTGGCACGAACTTGTCGAGAAACATCTCGAGAATCTGCACCATAGCGGCGATGATGCCGATGTAGCTAATCAGCCCTACAAAGGTCAGATCTACTCCACTCAAACCCGCCCACGCCAGCGCGTCTTCCTTGAGCAGGTACTGGTAGATTAGGTTATTGGCCGGGACGGTAACCGTTTGCACCACGATTACGGCGACCCCAAGCCCAAATGCCGTCTGCACCTCTTTGGAGACCGCTAGAAAAGTACACATCCCCAAAAAGAAGGCCAGTGCCATGTTCTCGACGAACACGGACTTCATAAATATGCTCAGATAGGCTTCGACCATGTTCGGTTACTCCTTCTCGATCTGATCGCTCTTCCAAGTCCTGAGCGCCCATATAAATAAGCCAATGATGAAAAACGCGCTCGGCGGCAAGAGCATCAGACCATTGGGCGCGTACCAACCCCCTTCGGCAGCCAAGGCGAACATCTGCGCGCCAAAAAGCGAACCTGACCCGAATAGCTCGCGCAACACGCCCACCACCAGCAGAATGACGCTGTAACCCAAGGCGTTGCCCAAGCCGTCGAGAAAGCTCAGGCCGGGGCCGTTTTGCAAGGCAAAAGCCTCGGCTCGCCCCATGATAATGCAATTGGTGATAATCAGCCCCACGAAGACCGAGAGCTGTTTGCTGATATCAAAGGCATAGGCACGCAGGAATTGATCGACGATAATCACCAGCGAGGCGATGATCGTCATCTGCACGATAATGCGGATGTTGGCCGGGATGTAGTTGCGGATTAGGCTGACGGCCACGTTGGAGCAGCAGAGCACGAAAATGACCGCCAAGCACATGGTGACGGTGGTTTCCAACTTGGTCGTCACTGCCAGTGCCGAGCATATACCGAGGCTCAGCAAAGCAATAGGATTGTAGTCAAAGAGCGGCCTAAAGAGGACGTCTCTCGGTTTGTCAGCCATTTAACTAACTCCTCGTTCTTTGAGCTTGGCCAGATACGGCCCAAAGGCTTCTGCACCTAGCCAGTAGTGCAGCATGTCCCTGACGCCGCGCGAAGTAATGGTGGCACCCGATAGCCCATCGACCTGATACTGGGCTTCGGGCCGTCCCGGGACGACCTTGCCCCTTATCACCTTGATGGCCACGGCACCGCTTTCGTCGAAGGCCTTTTTGCCGTCCCACAGGGCCTTCCAACTCGGGTTATCGACCTCGCCCCCCAAACCCGGCGTCTCGGCGTGTTCGTAGTACACTAGCCCGCGGATGGTATTGAGATCCTTGGCGTCAAGGGCCACAAACCCATAGAGCGTCGACCACAGCCCTAACCCGTGGACAGGTAGGATGACCTTTTTGATTCTGCCCTGCTGGGCGACCAAATACACCGAGGCATGGAGCGCGCGGCGCTTGACGTTGGCGATATCCACCGCGGCCGGGATCACCTCACTCTGCGCTGGGTCCTTGGCCGCTCGCCGCTGGTCGTAGGCGATCGGGTCAACCCCATCGACGTATTCCCCGGTCGCCAAATCGACGACGCGGGTATTTATATTTTTATATAACGCCTCAATGCGTTCGCCGCTGGCGACCTCGCCGGATTTTAGCAGGCCAGCAGCCATTAGGATATTGCGCTTCTTGTCGAGCGTCTTGTTGACCGCTTGGGTTGGTCGCAGCGACACAGCTGCTGCCGATACTAGCACCGAGCAGACGAGGCAAACGCCGAGTGCCACGCTGAATGTTCTACTTACGGAATCGTTAGCCACTTTGTCTATCTCTCCTAACTGACGCCCGGTAGCCCACCATCCACGGTCGAACTTCGGCCGTCGGCGGGAATGGGCCTAGTGCCACAGAAATGGTCCAATGCCAGAGCCTCTTTTGCCGGCCACCGGGGTCTGAAAGCTCCTAAGAGCTGACAGCGGTGCGGGCCAGCCGGCGCTTGATGTTGGCCTGCATTACCACGTGGTCGATCGCCGGCGCGAAGACATTGCCAAAGAGAATGGCCAGCATTACGCCTTCGGGAAAGGCCGGATTGATCACGCGGATCAGCACGGTCATAAAGCCTATGAGTGCCCCGTACACCCAACGGCCAATTGGAGTCATGGACGCCGACACCGGATCCGTCGCCATATAGACGCAGCCAAAGGCATATCCGCCCAGCACCAAATGCCAACCCGCGTTCATCTCAAACATCGGGTTGGTATCGCTGCCAATCGCGTACAGCAGTTCGGCGCAGACGACCGTGGCCGCCGTCATGCTGACGATGATTTGCCAAGAGCCGACCCTAGTCGCTATGAGGATGGCCGCGCCGATCAGACAGGCTAAGGTTGATGTTTCGCCCATGGAGCCGGGGATCGCGCCCAAGAAAGCCTGCGTCCAAGTTACCGCGTTGGTAACGGCCGCCATGCCATCGGCCGCAGCAGCTCCTAGCGGAGTAGCGGACGTAAAGCCGTCAACCGCGACCCAAACCGCATCGCCGGTGATCTCAACGGGATACGCAAAATAGAGAAAGGCCCGCCCGGTTAGGGCTGGATTGAGAAAGTTTTTGCCGGTGCCGCCGAATACTTCTTTGCCCAGCACCACGCCGAAACTGATGCCGATGGCCACCTGCCACAGTGGGATCGTCGGCGGCAAGGTCAAGGGAAAGAGCATACCCGTGACCAAGAAGCCTTCGTTGATCTCGTGCTTGCGGACCATCGCGAAAAGCCCCTCCCACAGACCACCCACCATATTGCACACCAAAAAGACGGGAAAGAAATAGAGGAAGCCGTGGAATACGTTGGCCAGCGGGTTATGGGGATTGTAGCCGATGCCGAGGATGTCGATGATGATCCCGCGCCATTCACCCGTCGTGTCGGCCCCCATCTGCTGCATGGCCAGATTAATCTGATAACCTGTGTTCCACATGGCCATGAAAATACAGGGCACGAGGGCGACGACGACCGTAATCATGGTGCGCTTGAGATCAATGCTGTCGCGCACGTGTGTCGGCCCGTCGGTGACGCGGCCGGGGGTATATAAGAATGTATCGGCTGCCTCGTATAGAGCGTAGAACTTTTCCAGCCGCCCGCCCTTGTGAAAAAGAGGCTCGGCTTGGTCCAGCAAATCTCGCAAAATCTTCATTGAATGCTTCTATCCTTCTCTTTCAATGTGCGCCAAATTTCGCCGCAGCATGGGGCCGTATTCGTACTTGCCAGGACATGCGAAAGTACACAGCCCCAAGTCCTCCTCGTCTAGCTCTAGACAACCGAGGGCTTGGGCGCGGTCCGTATCCTCGACTATAAGGGCGCGAAGGAGTAGCGTCGCGAGGACGTCCAGCGGCATCACCTGCTCGTACGAGCCGATTGGCACCATGGCTCGATCGCTGCCCTCGGTAGAAGTAGTAAAATCGAAAAGTTGGCTGGGCAGCAGCTTGGAGACAAAGACATTCTTGATGGAAAACTTATCGGCACCCGGTTTCTGCCACCCGAGAAACTCGCGCTGGCGGCCCTCGGCGAGCACCGAAACCTGTGCATGATAGCGGCCGAGAAAGTCCAAGGCCCCGGACGCGATCCTCCCCGCCAGCACCGACCCAGCAACGACCCGATTCTCGCCCGGCTTGAGTTGGCCCGCCGTCAGCTCGCTCAGGCAGGCCCCTTGGCGGGTGCGCAACAGGCGCGGCTGCGCCACTTGGGGGCCGCCCAAAGCCACGACGCGCTCGGTCCACAGCGAGCCGGTGGCAAAGAGCTTACCGCAGGCCACTACGTCTTGGTAGCCAATGTGCCAGACGGTCTTGGCCGCCCCGACTGGATCGAGAAAGTGAATGTGGGTGCCAGGCAATCCCGCCGGATGCGGACCGGCAAATTCGACGACTTGGGCTCCGTCGGTCGCGACGCTTGCACCGGGGGCCTTGCACACATAGACCGGCCCGTCGGTAAGCTTGCCCAGTATGGTCAAACCCCGAGCAAAGTCGTCTTCGTGTTCGCGGAGCACAACTTGGGGATCGGCCGCGAGGGGATTGGTATCCATCGCGGTGACGAAAATCGAGTGCGGCGCACTATTAGGCAGGGGCACTTTGCTATAGGGCCGCGTACGCAGCGCGGTCCAAAGGCCGGACGCCACCAAAGTTTCGCGCACTTGCTCGCGGCTCAGTCGGTCCGGCGCCGTACGCATGTGTTGCTCAAAGTGCTCTTCCTCGTTTCCGGCGACCTCAATGACGACCGAGAGTAAGGCGCGTTTGGCACCGCGGTGGACACCGACCACTTTGCCGCTCGCCGGTGCCGTATAGCGCACGCCTAGGGTCCGCTTATCCTCAAAAAGCAACTGCCCCTTTTTGACCGAATCGCCCTCGTTTACGGCCATAGTCGGCCGCAGATCAATGGAATCCGGCCCCAAGACAGCCACCTTTCTAACCGCTGGGCCATCTTCAATCACTTGCTTCGGCGCACCAGCAATGGGCAGGTTCAACCCTTTTTTTATTTTAATTTTACTACTGGCCATTATGTACGCTGCGCGATCTCCTTTCAAGAATAAACACCACTAAACTGGCCATTTTGAGCCAGATGGCCCCATTTACTAACTGACGTTACGCATCGCCGCCGAGATACCTTGTAGATGCCCAAATACCCAGCGCATTCAGCCAACCGGCCCCGGCGAAGGCCGGAGCTTCATAACATCGCTCTATAATATGAAAGCGTTTTTGTCGTCATTGCAACAGGGTGATTTTCTGCACGATCGTTTGGCCTTGCCAGGTCCACCGCAGCAGATACAGCCCCGAAGCCACAAAAC
>RKRN01000265.1 GCA_007571365.1 Candidatus Latescibacterota bacterium | reverse complement strand
CCTATCGCGTCCCCCAAGCCGGTCGCGTCCGACTGGTCATTTACGACGTACGCGGCCACCGGGTACGCACCTTGGTGCAGGAGACGGCGTCGGCTGGCGTTTACTCGGTGGGCTGGGATGGCACGGATCAAGGGGGTCAGTCCGTCGCCAGCGGGGTGTATATCTATCGCCTGACTGGGGCCGGTTTTGCGCTGACTCAGCGCATGCTGCTGCTGAAATAAGGGCGTTTACACCCGCCTGTTTTCAAGAAAGGCCGCCTTTTACTCGTGTGAGGCGGCCTTTTTGCTTGCCTATCCTAAGTAGGCGACCTTCCGGTGCATGGGTCCCCTCTATGCGTGCGGACCTTTTCCCCGCTAGGCGGGCGAGACGCCCGCGCACCCAAGGGCGGTCCTACTGGCGTGGACTTAGGGCCTACCATTAAGACCAATTCGGCGGCTAGAAATCCGCGAATGCGCCGTCTGCGGGGTGGCGGTGCCTCATCCGCTGCCGCCAGGGGCCGCGATGAGGTGCTGCTTTTAGCCCCTCTGGGTCAACTTCCACGCCTAGTCCCGGGCCTCGGAGCAACTCCACCAATCCATCCTGTATTTGCAACGGGTATTAGATTCCCGCCCCGGTCGGGGCAGGGGGTGATGTTCTTGTGCGGGAAGGACGCCGGGGGCCAGCAAGGGCAGACGATAACCAGCGACGGCGGAACATTAGGTACTATCGTACATAATAAAAAGAAAGATAACGAGGGCAGTACTGAGGCAACCGTAAGAGGCGTCCCTACAAACCCGCCAATCCTTGACGCCTTCTATGCACACGGCCAAACTATAACCCCACTTATTTTCACATCAGTCCAAGCTAGGAGCATCCATGACCGCACCCATCCGCTGGGGGATCCTCGGGCCGGGTAGCATTGCCCACAAATTCGCCGTTGGCCTCCAAGCCATTGCCGAAGGAGAGCTCGTCGCCGTTGGTTCACGTGACCAGCAGCGCGCCGACGCTTTTGCCGACCAGTACAACGCCCCCAACCGCCACGCTTCGTACGAGGCCCTCAGTGCCGATCCCGACATCGACGCGGTGTACGTGGCCACCCCCCATCCGTTTCATAAAGACAATTCGATTCTGTGCCTCGAAGCGGGCAAAGCCGTGCTCTGCGAGAAGCCCTTTACCATCAACGCGGCCGAAGCCGAAGCTGTCGTCGCCTGCGCTCGCGCCAACCGCGTCTTTCTGATGGAGGCCATGTGGACGCGCTACTTGCCCATCATGGTGCAGGTGCGCCAGTGGCTCAACGCCGGGGCCATTGGCGAGCCGCTGATGGTCAGTGCCGACTTTGGTTTCCGGGCGGGCGTCAATCCCACAGGCCGCCTGTTCAATCCCGCTTTGGGCGGCGGAGCCTTGCTCGACATCGGCATCTACGTCGTCTCCTTTGCGGCGATGGTGCTCGGGGCGCAACCAGCGCAAATTGCGGCGGCCGCGCACTTGGGCACCACGGGCGTCGACGAGCAAACCGGCATCGTGCTGCGCTATGGCAGCGGTGCCATCGCCAACCTCGCCTGTGCTATCCGCGCTGCGTCTGCCCACCAAGCACGGATCGTCGGCAGCGAGGGAACGATTGTCATTGATCCGTCGTGGTGGAAAGGTGAGAGTGCCACGCTCAAAGCCGGAGGCCGCCAAGAGCGCATCGAACGGCCCTTGGCGGGCAATGGCTACAACTACGAGGCGCAAGAAGTCGCTCGCTGTCTCGGCCAAGGTCTGACCGAAAGCGCGGTGATGCCGCTCGACGAAACCGTGGCACTCATGCACATCCTCGACGAAATCCGCGCCCAGATCGGCCTACAATACCCCATGGAATGAAAGGAATGCACTCGTGCAATACGCTCACGTACAAGGTATCAGCAAGAAAATCTCGCGCCTAGTTCAAGGCTCGATCATGCTCAATCGCAGCCACAAGGAAGAAGGCTTTGCCCTGCTCGACGCCGCCCAGCAAGTTGGCATCACCGCGTACGACACGGCCCACGGCTACGGCGGCGGCGAAGTAGATCGCATGCTCGGGCTGTGGATGGAGGAACGGGGCAACCGCGATGAAATCGTCATCATCGGCAAGGGGGCCCACCTCAATCAAGACCGCAACCGCGTCACCCCCTACGACATCGCTGCGGACATGGCCGACTCGCTCGTGCGGCTGCGCTCCGACTACATCGACCTCTACCTGTTGCACCGCGACGATCCGGCGGTCCCGGTCGGCCCGATTGTCGAGGCGCTCAACGAGCACCACGCGGCTGGCCGCATCCACGCCTTTGGCGGCTCGAATTGGACGCCGGAGCGCCTGGCCGAGGCCAACGAATACGCGGACCAACGCGGGCTGGTGCCTTTTGTCGCTTCCAGCCCGAACTTCAGCTTGGCCGATCAGATTGCCGAGCCGTGGAAGGATTGCCTGTCGATTGCTGGTCCGGGCCAAGCGGCCGCTCGCCAGTGGTATGCGGAGCGCGAGATGCCGCTTTTTACTTGGTCGAGCGTGGCGCGCGGCTTCTTTTCGGGCAAGGTCACCCGCGCTAACGCCGAACAAGTGCGCGACCAATTCGACGGCACCATGGCCAAATCGTACTACTGCGAAGCCAACTTCAAGCGGCTGGACCGCACGTGGGTACTGGCTCGAGAAAAGGGGCTGTTGGTGCCGCAGATCGCCTTGTCGTATGTGCTCAGCTATCCGCTCGATATCTACGCTTTGGTCGGCAGCATGAGCGGCGACGAGCTTGCGGCCAACGTCCAAGCGCTCGACCATCCGCTCACCGAGGCGGAGATGGCGTGGCTGGATTTGCGGCGCGAGGAGCGCTAACGTGGCTAAACGTCCCAATATCGTCGTCTTGATGTCCGACCAGCAGCGGCTCGATACGGTGAGTTGCTACGGGCTGAACGAAGTGTGCCGGACGCCGCACATCGACGCCTTGGCCGCCCGCGGCGTGCGCTTTGACGCGGCGTTTACGCCGACTGCGATCTGCTCGCCGGCCCGCGCTTCCTTTTACACGGGCCTCTATCCACACAATCACGGGGTTACGGCTAACGGCTTGTGTTTGCGCGAGGGCGTGCGCGGGTTAAATCACTATTTGGCCGCGGTCGGCTATCGTTGCGGCTACGCCGGCAAGTGGCACGTGGATGAGCAGACCGGCCCGACGGGCTACGGGTTCGCCGGGCAGGATTTTATGGGCTATGCCTTTCCGGGGGCTGGCTTGTTGCCCGGCTTGCAGTTCGGGGCCAAGCCGCGGGGACACAACCCGTATGCCGATTATCTCAAAGAGCGCGGCTTCGATCCGCCGCCGGTCTCGCACCGCTTTGTCGGCACCAACCCCTCGAATCAGGCGCAGGAGATGTTCGCCTTGCACGAGGGGCCGGTCGAGTCGTGCATTGAGTATTTCGTCGCCGAGGAAGCCATTCGCGTTCTCGACGAAGTGGCCACTGCTGAGCAGCCGTTCTTCTTGTGGGCCAACTTTTGGGGGCCGCACAGTCCTTCGCTGGTGCCCGAGCCGTACTTTTCTATGTACGATCCAAAGGCCATTCCCGAGCACCCCGGCTACGCCGAGACGTTTGCGAAAAAGCCCTATCGCCAGCAGTTAATCGAGCGGCTGTGGGGCTTGGGCGACTACGGCTGGGCCGGGTTTCAGGAAATCGCCGCCCGCTACTTTGGGCATTGCACACTCCTCGACGACATGGTGGGGCGGGTGGTGGCTCACTTGGCACGACTAGGCGTCCTCGACAACACCATCATCGTCTATACGGCCGATCACGGCGACTGCCTCGGCGCGCACAAGCTCATCGAGAAGGGCGAGTTCATGTACGACGAGATCTACCGCATCCCGCTCGTCGTCGCCCATCCCGCCTGCCAAGCCCCCGCTACGGCCTGCGACGAGTTTGTCTATTTGCACGAGATCATGCTTTCGGCACTTGACGCCGCTGGCCTTGAGGTTCCCGCGGATCTCGACGGGCAGTCCTTTCTCCCGGCCATGGAAGGCCGCCCGTTTGCCAACGGACGCGAAGAAGTGTATTGCGTGTTCGACCGTCATTTTACGGTCGCCAATCAGCGCATGGTCCGCACCCGCACCCATCAGTTTACCTTTAATTCGGGCGACCCGGGCGAATTGTACGACTTGCAACGCGATCCCTACCAGCTCGACAACGCGTATGGCGACCCGGCGTACGAGGCCGTGCGCCAAGACCTGATGGGGCGGATGGACCGCTACATGGCGGAATTGGGCGACCCGTTGCGCGGGTGGTTCGGGCGGATTAAGGGGGCGTATTAAACTGCTAACGAGGCGACCGGCCGGTCGCCCTACCACAAACCAACCTGTGGAGGTGCCAGATGGAAATGTTCCTGACCTTTGCCCTAGTTTTCGCGGCTTTACTGGTCGTGGTGATCATCATCGTCACCACCAACCTCTTTATCTGCCAGCCCAACGAGGTCATCATTTTCTCGGGCCGCAAACGCCAGACGACGGACGGGCGGGCGGTGGGCTACCGCGTGATTAAGGGGGGCCGCGCCTTTCGCATTCCGCTGCTCGAAAAGGTCGATCGGCTCGACTTGCGCACGATCCCCCTCGAAGTATCGATCACCAATGCGTATTCCAAAGGCGGCATCCCGCTGTCGGTGCAAGGCATTGCCAATATCAAGATCGCCGGCGACGAGCCGCTGCTCGGCAATGCGCTCGAGCGATTTTTGGGCATCCCGCTCGCCGAAATCCAAGACATTGCCAAAGATACGCTCGAAGGCAACCTGCGCGGCGTCCTCGCCACGCTGACCCCGGAAGAGGTCAACGAGGATCGCCTCAAATTCGCTCAATCGCTCATCGGCGAGGCGGATGTCGATCTGCAGAAGCTGGGTTTGGTGCTCGACACGCTCAAAATCCAGAACGTCTCCGACGATGTTGGCTATCTCGACGCGATCGGTCGCAAGAGCACCGCCACAGTCCTCAAGGAAGCCGAAATCGCCGAGGCTGAAAACCGCGCTGAATCACAGGAAAAATCGGCCGAAGCTCGCCGCCGCGGTGAGGTCGCCGAGGCCGAGGCTCAAGTCCAGATCGTCGATGCACAAAACACGCTGCGAGTTCGCAAGGCCGAGTTGGAAGGCGAGGGCTCGGCAGCCGAGAAACGCGCCGCGCAAGTCGCTCGCAAAGTCGAAGTCCAAGCCGAGCAGGAAGTCGAGCAGGAGCGCTTGGCACTGCAGAAACGCCAGCTAGAGATCGAGGTCATTGAACCGGCCCGCGCCGACCGCGACGCGGCTGAGTTGCGCGCCAAGGGCGCGGCGGCCAACATTCTCGAAAATGGCCTCGCCGAGATCGAGGTACTCAAACAAAAGAACGAGGTCTGGACCGTCGCCGGCCCCAATGGCAAGGAACTGTTGTTGATCCAGATGCTGCCGAACTTGGTCGAGCAAATCACCGCTATGGCCAAGGACATCAAAATCGACCACCTCGCGGTCGTCGACTCCGGCCATGGCGATCAGAGTGGCCTGCCCGCGGTCGTCAACCAGATCGGTACGCTGGCCCCGGCGCTCTTTGCAAGCATCAAGGCCACCACCGGCGTTGATTTGGCGTCGGTCCTTGCTGCCAAGGCCGACGGCCAAGGCCCGACTCAGGAGGGGTAGCGTGGATCCTCTTTATCTGTACTGGAGTGCCCTCATAGTCGGGGGGATCGCCGTCGGGGCTTCGCTGTTTGGCGGCGATGGCGCGGGCTTGGGCGCGGGCCTGCAAGTGCTGGCTGTTTTGCGGCTGCGGCTGTTTTTCTTTTTTGCGTTCTTCTTTGGACTGGCCGGACTGCTCGGCAGCCTGCTGATGGGGCCGGGTGCTGCGTTGTTCACGGCGCTGGGCAGCGGCGCAGTCTGCGCCTTGTTGGGCGACTGGCTGCTCGGCAGCTTGAGCCGGTCAAGTGCCGACAGTTCGCTGGCGAGCGACGACTTAATCGGCCTCGAAGCCGAAGTCAGCGTCCCCATCGCCACCGGCGGCACCGGCAAAATTTCTGCAACCGTGCAAGGCCGCACCATCGAGCTGTTGGCGCGCCAAGCCGACGCTCAAGGCCCCCTCAACCCCGGCGATAAGGTTTTGGTCCTCGAAGTTGACGATGGCGTCGCGGTCGTCGCTTCGAACTAGCGGTTTTCTACGCCCCCAAAGCGGCAGACGATTTCGTAGAGTACCTGCGTTGCAAAGAGCAGTTCTTGCACCGGAGTGCGCTCGTCGTGGCCGTGGATCAGGGCCATTTCCTCTTCGCCCGGCTGCTGCCGATAGGGCATAAAGCCGTAGATCTGGGTCGCGGGGCGGCGCGGCACAATGTGCTTGGCGTCGGTGCCGGCTGGCATCAGATATGGGAGCACGGGGGCGTTTGGCTCGCGCTCCTGCATCACCGCGACAATCGTCTGAAAAAGCGGGGTATCGGACGGTGCTTCCAGCGGCGGCGTGTACTGATCGATCTCAATGGCGACCTCATCGCCGACAAACGCGCGCAACTCGGCCGCGAAACTTTCCACTGTTTGCCCGGGCACTAAGCGCCCATCGATCCAAGCGGTCGCCTCCGCGGGAATCACGTTGATTTTGGAACCGGCCTGCACCAGGGTCGCCGAGGCTGTGTTGCACAGTACTGCACCCAGCTCGCGGCGCAAGGTGTTGCCGATGGGCAGGTCGCGCAGTGCGGCGTCTGCGGTCGCTGGGTTGAGGACTTGTTGCCACCGGGCGGCTTCGGCGGCTGGACGGCGGCTGGCGATTCCCGCGACGAAGCGACGCACGCTGGCGGACACGTGGGCGGGAAACGCGGCTCCTGCCAAGCCGGCTAGTGCTTTGGACAGCTTGACGATGGCGCTGTCGCCGTGCGGCATGGAGCCGTGCCCGGGCGTACCGCGAGCGATCAGACGCAGCCGGCACAGCCCCTTTTGCCCGGTCTGGCAGGTGTAAAACCGCTGCTGGCCAACTGCGAAGTCGCTGCCGCCGCCCTCGGTGATAATTAAAGGCGCGTCCCACAGGTCTGGGCGATGGTCGATAATCCACCCCGGCCCGTGATTGCCTTTGCCGGCTTCCTCGTCGGCCGTGGCGGCGAAGACGAGGTCGCGGTTGAGTTGGACGCCTTCCCGTTGCAACAGCAGCAACACCATCAGATTCGCCGCGACCATGTTCTTCATGTCTAGTGCGCCGCGCCCCCACACACAGCCGTCGGCCAAGGCTCCTGAGAAAGGCGGGTGGGTCCAGTGCTCTGGCTCGGCAGCCACCACATCGGTATGCCCCAAGAGCATCAGCGGCGGTTGGTCGCCGCCGACCAGCCGGGCGAGGACATTGCCGCGGCCGGGCGCGGACTCGACGAAGAGGGGATCAAAGCCCTCCTGCCGCAATATCCCGGCTAGATAGCGTGCGGCTTCGCTTTCGTTGCCCGGCGGATTGGTGGTGTCGATGCGGATGAGGGCCTGTAAATGCCCGGTCACTTCGGTGCGTACAGCTTCCCAGTCGATCATAGTGGTTCCTTTACATCTAACATCGCACGAGGCGTTTATGAGCAGCCTCAGAACTGGAGCTAGTTGACCAACAGCAGTCCTTCAACGGGAATCAGCCGTATCTATCCCCAGCCGGAAAATCTCTAAAGTTACTGCTCCCAACAGGGGCTGAGTGGCTTCCGGGCCAAAGACGACGGGCCCTATGAACTCTTCGCCCCTCAGCCGCATCCAAGTTTGACCGATTCCCCGCTCTATCCTAGTGCCGTCGGCGAGTATGAAATTGGCTCTGCTGAGCGGGACCACTCCCAATTTTAGCAGCAGCGATGCAGGCAGCGTGGTGTATCGCACCGGAATCTACTAGAAGCATCAACAGTCTCAGAGTGCTGCCCTTGCGGATCACCTATTTCCAGTTCAACCTGAAAAATTCCCATGTACTTGACTCCTTGCTAATTGCAGTATGCGGTCCGCCGTTGGGCGACTTTCCAAACATACGACTTAAATCCCTAAGTGCGACAGCCTCTGTGTAATAACGGCAGAGACTTCGGCCAATTTCGCATAACGCCTGCCAATTTTTCTAGACCGTGCTGACAATACGGACCGTGTCCTCTCTGCGTTAAAAATAGCACAACTCTATGTATAATAATAAGATATGTAAAATTTTAATAAGTTGGCACGGCTTTTGCTTTACAAAGGGCAAAGGCCATACCAACCAACCACCACTTAACAAGGAGAAAAGATCATGGCCATCAAGACTTTACTACCCACTGCTCGCGTCAGCAATCGCGTGTGGCGCAGCCCGTTCGACAACCTCTTCGATGCCTTTTTTGGCGACGACTCGCGTCTGCCCGTTTTGTCCGGCAACGCGGTTTTTAGCCCGCGCATCGACGTCAAGGAAGACGACAATTCTTACGAAGTCTCGGCTGAACTGCCGGGGTTGGAGGAGAAGGACATCGAGCTGACCGTCGACGACGGAAAGCTCGTGCTGCGGGGCGAAAAGAGCGCGACTAGCGAAAAAAAGGAAGGCCAGTACTTCCGCCAGGAGCGCACCTACGGACGCTTCGAGCGCGCCTTCTACCTGCCCGATGGCGTACAGGACGACGCCATTAAAGCTAAGTTCAAAAACGGCGTCCTCACCCTCCACCTGCCCAAGAAGGAGGAGGCGAAAAAGGTCGTCCGCCAAGTCGAAGTTCAGGCCGGCTAAGAAGCCTTGAGACGCGCAAAAGGGGAAGGGCCTTGTGCCCTTCCCCTTTTTTGTACCTATATGGATAAGAAAAATTAGACCACTTATGTCTTCCGCGCCTTCTGCAATTTGCCCATCCAAGCAAGTGCTACGATGACCACCGGCCAAAACGTCGTATTGATTAAATCGTGGATGCTTGCCGTTATGGCCTTTAGGCGGAAGTGCCCCTGAAGGACATAATCGTATCTTAGATCGAGAATTTCCATCGAGGATGCTACCACTACGACGGGGATCAAGCATCGCGCTTTAATGGAGCCTTTTTGCCAAAGGACGACAGCCAAAAAAAACACGATCAATCCTACGTGCATATGGATTGAGTCCTTTGAAAGTTCCAAGATGGATACGATTAGTACCTTAGCTTCTTGATATTCGGACATTTCCCAATCTTTGCTTCAAGTTTATTCGCACCGGGCGTCCTGCTCGCGCCGCAGTTGCAAGGCGAGCGAATCCGGCAAATCGACCATGGCGTAGCCAATGGCGTCGCCTTGCCGCACGTCTCGTTTGAGCACGGCTCCGCCCGATAGCCCAACGGCAACAACCCTTCTTGAAAAGGGGAAGGGCCTACCTAGCAAGGTTCACTTGAAAATCGAGTCCGTTGTTCGAAATTTGAGGTTGTCTTTTGTGCGGATCTCAGTGATGACGTTCCTCACGTCGGCTTGCAGTAAAATCCCAAGTTCCCATAGAGCACGCAAAGTTTCGGCTAGGTTGACACAATCTATCCCGTTTTCCCGGCAGTGATGTTTGACCCGTCGCTCGTTGCTAACAAAGATAGCACTCAACCGTTTACAAATTGCCATTGACTCACGCTCTCCTGAACCGAGCGTCCAAGGCAAGGTTACCATGAATTGGTGGTCAACAGCCATCGGATAATACGTCTCGATTCGCCCTTGTGAATGCAATACCATAACGTCTCGGGCAAAGCCAAATCCCTTGGCAACGCCCACTTGTAACTCGTTTTCCACGGCAGCAGAAATGTTGAGCAGGTCCTCGTTGAAGACGGAGAACAATAAGGGGAGCCGTTGAATTTTAGCGAAGATCGAAAGCACATCCGTATCAATGAAAACCACACCTAAACCCCGTTGGTGTTGTCATTTGATTTCTGATAGCGTTTGATGCGCGAAATGCCCGCTTGCAAGGCTTCATCGATTTCGACTGTTTTCGAGATGCCTTTCGCTTCCAATCCCGCTTCAAATTCAAAACGGTGGATTCCAGCCAATTCCGCCGCTCTAGAGAGCGTTACCTCATCGTGTTGATAGAGTAAAATTGCGGCATCAAGGCGAGATTCCTTCTTGGTAGTGACCAATTTTTCAAGCGCATCGGTCAGCAACGCCTGCGAGTCGGCATAAAGCCCCACATCAATCAGGGCGTTTACCTCTTTTTCAAGGACAGGTGCGTGAATTTCAATCTGGATCATGACCGTCTCTCCTTGCTGGGCAATACTGAGGTTGGATATGTCAATTTTCCAAAAATGTAAATGTATTCATAATCATATATCTTTGCGGCGACAGTCTCAAGAAGTCCAACGGCGATGGATCAGACTCGGCCCGAACAACCTGAAAGTCCTGTGTCTTTACGGTAAAATTAGCATATAGCGTCCTGCTCGCGCCGCAGTTGCAAGGCGAGCGAATCCGGCAAATCGACCATGGCGTAGCCAATGGCGTCGCCTTGCCGCACGTCTCGTTTGAGCACAGCTCCGCCCGATAGCCCCAACGGCAACAGGCCCTCTTGGTACGCCACGGTTGCTTTTTCGCTTTGTCCCAATACCGTGTAGCCGCCTCCGCCGTCGAGCGTTTCGCCGGCGGTGAGGTCGCGCTTGGCTACGGCGATTACATCGGCGGTGGGCACACAGCGCGGAGTGCCGGTTGGCAGGCCGTAGAGCGCGACTTTGGCGATGGTGATTGGGGCTTCAACCGCCACCAAGTGATAGGGACGATAGAGGAGGAAGTTTTTGCCGTCGCCGCCCGGATGCAGGCCGTAGGTGGCGAGGTCTTCGACCGTAAAGAGATGCTCGCTGCGGGCGACGACAAAAACGCCCATCCCCAGCGGGTTGGCGAGTTGGGTCTTGCCGTCGGCGGCGACGCTGTTGGCCAGTTCGACGACTCCGCGCTGGCTCAAAAGCCCGCCTTCTTCGACCAAGCTGAATTTTTGCGGGATGTCTGCCAAATTGCACGACGGCTCGTGCATGCCTCTTACGTCGGGGACTAGCCCGGCCATGTTGGCAATGGCCGTGGCTTCGACTTGAGCTTTGGTGCCGTCGCGGAAGGAGTTGTACATCTTCAAGCTGATGTTGCGCCGCTGTAAGGTTTGTTCGTCAAAGCCGAAGCGCGCTGCGGTGTTGTCGGGCGTACCTTGGGGATCGTCGGCAAAGAGTATGGTGCCGCGACCTGCGGCCACCACCTCCAAGCCCAGCGACCACGCCCATTCAATTATGTTCATGGTCACTCCAGGCTGATCGCCATCGACGAGCGAGTACACCACGCCCGCGCTGTCGGCTTTGCGCTTGAGCAGTGCGCCGATGGTCACGTCCGTTTCGACGTTGACCATCACGAGGTGGTGGCCGCTGGCGATGGCTGCGCTGGCCATCTCAGCGCCGACCGCGGTCGAGCCGGTCGCCTCTACCACCACGTCTAAATCCTCGGCCTGCGCGACCAATAGCCCGTCTTCGACGGCCGTGAATTTTCCGGCGTGCATGGCCTCGGCCAAGGCCGGCGGGCTATCCGCCGTGCCAACGGCAACATCCCCGTACCCGGCTGCGTATGCGTAGCGGGCGCGGGCTAGGTCGATGTCGGCAATGGCCGAGACGACCATGCCTTGCATTTGGGCAATCTGCGCGACGAGCCCGCCGCCGAATTTGCCCGCGCCGATGATGCCGACCCGGATCGGTCTATTTTGTCGCTCGCGTTCGGCGAGCAATGCGCTGAGCATGTATTCCTCCTCGCGTTGTTTAGCAAAAATCTAAATCCGCCCCCAAGTTTGCCGGCAAGACGCGCTCGGCGTACAGCCGCCGCCATCCACGTGTTGGTACGGCGGGCGCAGTCCATTCGGCGCGCCGCCGGGCGAGGGTTTCTGCGGAGACCAACAAGTCTAAGCGCCCGGCTTCTACGTCCAACTCGATTAGGTCGCCGTCGCGGACGAGTGCCAACGGCCCGCCGACGGCCGCTTCCGGTGCTACGTGTAAAGCGACGGTCCCATAGGCGGTGCCGCTCATCCGCCCATCGGAGACGCGCACCAAGTCTTTGATGCCTTGGGCGGCAAGGTGTTTGGGCAAGGGCATGGAGCCGGCTTCGGGCATCCCAAGGGCCACTGGCCCGGCCCCGCGCAGCACCAGCACATGTTCCGGCGTAATGCCCAAGGCGGGGTCGTCGACGCGTGCGGCGTCGTCCGGCCCCTCGAATACGATGGCTGGCCCTCGGTGTTTGTGCAAGTGCGGGGACGAGGTGGCTTTTTTGAGGACTGCTCCGTCTGGCGCGAGCGAGCCTTTTAGCACTACGAGGGATGACGCTGGTCCCAGCGGCGCATCTAAGGTGCGGATCGCGGTTTGCCACGCGCCGGGCGCGGCCACGCCCTGCAAGAGTGCGCCGAGGGTTTGGCCGCTGACGCCTATGGCGTCGAGACTGAGCAGCGGCTCCAGTGCTTTGAGCAGGACGGGTACGCCACCGGCCTTGTCGAAATCCTCCAGGTAGCCGCTGCCGGCGGGCTTGCAATCGACTAGCAGCGGCACTTGTTGGGCGGCGGTGTGGAAGTCCTCCAGCGACAGGTCCACGCCGGCCCGGCGCGCTATGGCGAGCAAATGCACGACCGCATTGGTCGAGCCGCTCAGCGCGGCCAGTACCTTGAGCGCGTTGGCAAAAGCCGCTGGCGTTAGCATGTCTCGCGTCGCGCATCCTTTGGTGGCTAAGGCTACGGCGCGGCGGCCGGTGGCAACTCCGAGCCGCAGGCGCTGGCCTGAGACTGCGGGTGGGGTGGCTGCGCCCGGCAGCATGAGTCCGAGGGCTTCGGCCACGCAGGCCATGGTTGAGGCCGTGCCCATGACCATGCAGGTTCCGGCAGTGGGGCACAGGCTCTGTCTGACGCCGGCGATTTCTGCGGCGTCGAGCCCACCGGCTCGGTGCTGCGCCCAAAAGCGGCGGCAATCCGTACAGGCGCCCAACCGTTCGCCACGCCAGTCGCCGGCTAGCATCGGTCCGGCGACGAGGTGGATGGCGGGTACGGACGCAGAAGCTGAGGCCATGAGTTGGGCTGGCAGGGTTTTGTCGCAGCCGCCGAGCAGTACGACCGCGTCCATGGGCTGGGCGGCGATCATTTCCTCGGTCGCTATGGCCATGAGGTTGCGGTAGAGCATGGCGGTGGGGGAGAGGAGGATTTCGCCGAGGGAAAGGGTCGGAAAGACGAGGGGCAGCCCACCCGCTTCGAGTACGCCCCGTTTGACGGCTTCTACGAGTTGGGGCATGGCGCGATGGCAGGTGGTGTAGTCGGACGAGGTATCGGCGATGCCGACGACCGGCCGCGCTAAATCCGCCTCGTCGTAGCCAGCCGAAGCGAGAAAAGCGCGGCGCAAATAGCGGCTAAAGCCGGGGTCGGCGTATTGGGTTAGGTTGCGGTCGATGCCGGTGGCGGGATTCAAGTTTGGGCATATTCCCCTGTGTTCTGTTCGTTCGTCAATTTACGGGCAGTCTCGAGCAATTCCAAAACCATTTTGATGCCCAAGTCATCGTGGCTAAACCCGTGGGCAATCCCGTTTCTATATTTATGCAAGTCAGTCAGTTTGGGATACTCGTACCGGGAGCCATTATACCTGAAGCGGGCAATCTCACCCCGAAACTACCCATGCCAGCGCACTGCATTTTACCGACGTGAATAATATCTTGCAAGAAAAGACGTGACCTGCTGAATCTAACGGGAGATAGCGGCTTACTCCTGTTGGCGATTTTGTTTTGCTTGTCAAGTCTTTTATTTTTACCTCAAACACGTATGTAGGAGGATCCTAAAATGAATTATACTGCTATCCTGAAACAAGAAGGGGAATGGTGGATTGGCTGGGTTCAGAATGTTCCTGGTGTTAATTGCCAAGAACGTACCCGAGAGGAGTTGCTGGAAAGTATTGAAGAAACACTCCACGAGGCTCTTGATTTTCACCGCCAAGAGATTTTGGACCTTGTAGGCAATGGCTACGAAGAGCTAGTGATTACTGTGTGAAACGGATTGACCTATTGAAACTTTGCCGCGATCTCGGCGTAGCTCCTCCTAACTAGAGCACTCCACCTTGCCCCATCCCAGCCGCTTAGCTATTCTCATCTCCCCCCACTTGCCTCCGCCGCACACTGCTTCAGGAAATTGAGCCTTGATCTGCGATGCCGAGCGCATCGCCGCACAAATCCGCTTTCTCAAGCACCGCAAGTGGCGGTGCCCGATACGGGGCGTCAGGACATCTTGGTAGTGTAGGAATGGAAGCGAGCGGAGGGACCTATGAATCACGGATTACGCCAATAGTCGCTTTACTAACGTCTCTACTTGCTTGCCTTCGTTTGATTGGGCGAGCTACCCGCGCAATTCGCGGCGGGCAATGGTCGTGCTGAGGGTATTGAGGTTTTGCAATTGCTGGGCGGCCCCGCTGGCGGCCGCTTGGCCGGCCCGTGCTATCTCCTGATGCAAGCGGTTCGTTGCATCGTATTCCGGTATCGGCAATTTCCACAGGTGCTTTTGCAAGTGTCGTGCTCCGAACTGTCCCTTGGCCATCAACGGTTGCGCCGCTTCGTATAGAGTGAGGCTGTTGATGATGGCGAGTAAGTAATGAGCTTCTTGATTGTCTCTGCAAGGTGCCCAGAACAGCGTGTAGTCAATTTTGGTAGCGTCATGGGTATCGATATCGGAAAGAACGTGTTGGGTTCGAGTTTTTCTAGATCCCACGCCGTTTTGTAGCCGAAATTCACCGCCAAATCGCGCAACCGCTCCAACGCCTCTTTGGGGTCCATCGTTGCTTTGGTGGCCGCTTCGACAAAGTGGCGCGCTCGTCGATATCCCACCGATACAATGGGCTGTTGGGTCCAAAATTCTGCTCAACCGCGGAGCGCTGGGCTGGAATGTCATCTTGCGTACCGAGGACCTTGTCGCGCAGCCACTCGTACAAAAGTAGCCAGTCCGTCGCCGATTCTAGGGTAAAAGCATAGGGCTTCGTCGTTTTGACCTTGCCGGCATTCGGCCAGCGTAGGAGCCAGTACTTCCCGTCTGTGAGAATACCCATCTGCACTTTCCGCCCATACGCCCCCTTGGCTTCCGCCAAGTATTCATCCAACTGCCGCACATAGTCTTCATTGGGATTAAAGCCGCCGGTCGTGCCGATGCGCTTCTTGATTTCGATAAACGTGTTTGACGCCTTCAAATCTACAGCGCGCACCGAGCGGTCCGATGGCCGCATCTCCTCGGCGACTTCATTTGCACTAACCAATCCCGTTCAGAGCAAAAAGTCACGCACCGCACTAGTGATATTCGCCTCGGGTTCATTACTGTCGTGTCGTTGCAAGATCGCCGCTGCTGCGGCTTGGTATTTTGGGTCGTTGTACTCTATTTGAGCCATCGTCAACCGCCGCGCCGCCATCTCGTACACTTCCCGATCCGGCTTGTAATGCCGCGCAAGCTCTGCTGACAAGATACAGTCCCATGGAATGCCAGCGTACTTAGCCATGTTGGTCAGCAACGACATGTTGCCATTGGACAGCGCGGCCACTGTGTATTTGGACTTCAGCCGCAACAAGCCGCCGACCACATCGGGCCACGGACCCAGTCTATGCCAGACGCGATTGAAATGACTTTTTTCGTCTTCGGATAACTCAAGAATCGGGAAATCTTGCAGAATTTCATCGAGAATCATGCGGTGAAGCGCGTCTATTGTCGTCCACGGTAATTCGCCGCGCCGGACGCGCCCCATAGCAGGCTCATAGCCTCCGCGCCAAGCCGTGGCAAAGCGCGCCCAGTCCACAGTAACCCGCTTGTCGTAGCCTAAGCAATCTCCCTCTCGCACAATAGTAGAGTACCAGTCGGTCGCCGTGCCAAAGACATCAACTGTCAGTGCCTTAATAGATAGTTGCCAAGATCCCATGCTTTATCAAACAATTCCAGTTGCTTTGGCTCGTCCGGCCACTCGGTTTCCGGCAGTAGGTCTGCAAACGCGGCCGGGACCCTGCCCGCTTGTGTAGCCCGCCCCCATAAGTTCAGGCGTATGCCGTTCAGGAAGTCCCACACTTGACGCTTTAACTGGGGAGACTCTGCAATCGCCCGCTCAAGGGCTCTCCAATGTATAATGTGATAGCAGATTGGTACAAATTTCAAGTTTGCTTTGAAATTTGTACCAATCTTCTTATCTTGCCCTTAAGCGGCATCCATGCGAATAGCGATCAAACCATGATTGTACGGCAAATCGCCCGAGAATTGGCGGCGACAGCAACCGAATTTCCCGTGGCGACCATCATCGGCCCACGGCAGGCGGGAAAGACTACGTTGGCGCAGATGCAGTTTCCCAAGCACACGTATGCGAACTTGGAAGCCCCCGATGTACGCAGGCTGGCGATGAGCGATCCCCATGCGTTCTTCTCGCAGTTTCCGCCACCCGTTATTATCGACGAAATCCAGCGCGTACCCGAGCTGCTTTCAACCATCCAAGTCCGCGCCGACAGCAGCCAGCAACGCGGGCAATACATTCTCACGGGCAGTCACCAGTTGCGTCTGCAAGAAGCCGTTGCCCAATCCCTAGCCGGACGCACCGCTATCTTGCGCCTGTTGCCCTTGTCGATAGCAGAGCTCAAAGCAAACAGCATCACACATACACGCGACGAATTTATCTACCAAGGCTTTATGCCCCGCCTGTACAGCGAAAAAGTCGATCCGACGCGCCTATACCGAAATTACTGTCAAACCTATATCGAGCGCGACATCAGGCAAATGATCAACCTCAGGCACCTGACCGATTTTGAGAACTTCACGCGCCTGCTGGCCGGACGCGTCGGTCAGATTTTGAATCTGAGTTCGCTGGCCAACGACGTGGGCGTGTCGAGCACCACGCTAAAAGAATGGCTCTCGGTCCTCGAAGCCTCGCACACTATTTTCAGGCTAAATCCCTATTTTGAAAACTTTGGTAAACGCATCATTAAATCGCCCAAGATCTATTTTACCGATGTCGGGCTTGCGTCCTACCTGCTCGGCATTGAATCGCCCGCACTGGCGGCTCGAGATCCATTGCTCGGCAATCTCTTTGAAAACATGGTCGTCCTCGAAGCCTTGAAAGCCAGACTCAACGCCGGCAAAGAGCCTGAACTCTACTTTTACCGCGACAACAAAGGCAACGAAGTGGACTTATTGTTTAGGAAAAACAGGCAGTTAATCCCCATTGAAATCAAAGCGGCCATGACGTTTAATCCAGAATTTGCCAAAGGAATCGCGCAGTTCCAGAACATTGCGTCATCCGCAAAGAAAGGCTACGTCATCTACGCCGGCGATCTCACTCCAGAACTGTCGCATGCCAGTGTGCTGCAT
>RKRN01000136.1 GCA_007571365.1 Candidatus Latescibacterota bacterium | reverse complement strand
GGTCAAACAGGCCAAGCAGCCCAGACATGCGGAACGTCAGTCACTAAAAGGAAATCGCACCGTGAACGAACCTATCACGCCACAGCAAGACCACGACCGCCGCATTAGGCGGCTAGAAAGAATCGCCGCTTCGACAGCATTGAACGCGCCATGGCCGTCGGTTTTGGCGCAGTGAATCGCTGGCTCGTCGGCTTCCAATTCGGCATTATCGGCTTGCTGATGCCCATTCTATTGAAGATGCTCTAAGCAACGCCCCACCCACTTTATATTCATTGGCTAAATACCCAAGTCAGCGGCCAGTCTCCCGCCCCGAAGACGCAGTGTGGGAAGGACGCGGCCTCACCAATCCCATACATACCGGAGCCTAGACGATTATGCGTATCCTTTTTATTTGTATCGCCATAAGTTGCATCCCTTACGCAACACCCGCCGCCGTGCAGACGCTGCGGTTCGGCGCGGCCGGGGATGTGCGGCTTTCTCAAGGCACGATTGGAACCCACCAAGAGGGATACGGCATGAACTCACTGGGGCGCGGGGCAACCGACCGCATCCGGCTCGATTTCGGCGACGACCAAATTTCGCGCAATGGCCATGCCGTAGTTACCTACGACCCACGCGGCCGGAAGTTTTACGTGCAGCACGGCGGCGGCACCAATCTGACGTATCTCGGGGATCAACCCGTGCTTGCTCCGGCCGAATTGTCGGCGTTGAGCCACATCAGCATCGGCCATACGGTGCTCCGTTTCGTGCCCCTGTGCGGTGCCGATTTTGATTGGCAGGACTAGGCGCGATGAATGGATCAGACGAGCGTTTTGCCGCGCGGCAAATTCCCGGCCAACGGGCGTATCAAGAGGACGATTACGGGTACGACCACGAGTGCGCCTTGTTATTGGTCGCCGATGGCATGGGCGGCCATGTTGGCGGGGCGACGGCCAGTAGCCTTTTGAGCAAGACCTTTGTCGAGGCGTATCCGCAGGCTTGTGGGCCTATCGTCGATCGGCTGCGAGACTGTCTTGACGCGGCGAATAAAGCCATCGCCGATGCCATTGCCGAAAATCCGGCACTCGACAGCATGGGGTCAACCTTGGTCGCGGCTGTTGTTTCCAGCGAAGGGCTGCACTGGATCAGCGTGGGCGATTCGCCGTTGTGGTTGTTCCGCAAGGGCACATTGAAGCGTCTGAATGCAGACCACTCTATGGCCCCGTTTCTGGCCGATATGGTGGAAACCGGGCGCATGACCGCCGAGGAAGCGGCTCAGGATCCAAGTCGGCATTCGCTGCGGGAGGCGGTCATGGGCGATGACATACAGCTAATTGACGAGTCGCCGCAGCCAGTGGCGGTTGAGCGGGGCGACCGGCTGGTGTTGGCCAGCGATGGGTTGCTGACGCTCAGCGAGCAAGAAATCGCGGCTATCCTCGCCAAGACGCAAGACGCGCCCTTGGCAGATAGTGCTGACGCCTTGATCCAAGCGGTGGAAGCGGCCGCACATCCCCAGCAGGACAATACGACCGTCTTGTTGTATGCGCCGGCTGAGGACGCGGGATTGGCGGCGGCAGCAGATGTTGGCGAGCGGGAAAGGCCGCGCTTGAGACGCTGGGCCGGGCTGTTGGGGGTGTTGCTAGGTATTGTCGTCTTACTGGGTTTGGGGGTGCTTTATTGGCCTGGGGCGGCTGTTGAGACGCCAGTAGCTGTGCAAGAGCGCACACCAGCGGCTGAAGCCGACAGCAGGGTGGGGGTGGAGGAAGTCGAGCTTGACGAGCCGCAAGAAGAAACGAGTTATGAGTGAGCAGCATCGCTTGGCATTGGAGACGCGATTACGGGACGCAGCCCCGGCGGCGTTGGCAGTACCTATACGTACTGGGGTTCGGGTTGCCCGGACGTTCTGACCTTGCATTTTTAAGTGGCTAATTATCTGTTTTTTAAGAAGGCGTAGCGATGACCGACAAACAACATCGCTTGTCGCTGCTGCTGGGCGCATCTGGGCCGCTCGGCCCCGGCGGCGTTGGCAGTACCTATCTGGGCGAGCGAAAATCCGCAGTATCCAAGCGGTTGGCTGCGATTTTGGCTGCGATCTTAGTTATGGTCAGTATCAGTATCGGCCTGGGTCAGGAGCCGGCCGAGGTCGAAAAACAGCGTCAGGAGCAGGCCTTTGTCGCCGCGATGGGGCGCCTGCCCCAGCCAACAGGAGCGAACGAGGGCGAGACCGACCTGCACATTGCAGCGAGGTTGAACCTATTCGCGCTGGCTATGTCCCTGATCGAACAGGGGGCCGATGTCCACGCTAAGGCCAACGATGGTTGGACGCCGTTGCACACAGCGGTGGTGGTAGACGCGGCAAAGGTTGCACAGGTGTTGCTCAGCAGTGGGGCCGATGTCCACGCTAAGGCCAACGATGGTTGGACGCCGCTGCACGCCGCCGTGGTGGTAGATGCGGCAAAGGCGACGGCGGTGTTGCTCAGCAGTGGGGCCGATGTCCACGCTAAGGCCAACAATGGTTGGACGCCGCTACACGCCGCCGCGTGGAAGGATGCCGCAGCCGTGGCCGAAGCCCTAGTGCGGCATGGGGCCGATGTCCACGCCCAAGACAACAATGGCCGGATGCCCCTAGATTATGCGGTATTTAGAGATGCCGCGGCCGTGGCCGAGGTGTTGCTCGCCAGCGGAGTGAATGTCCACGCTAAGGCCAACGATGGTCGGACGCCGTTGCACGCCGCGGCTGAAAAGGATGCCGCGGCCGTGGCCGAGGCCTTAGTGCGGCATGGGGCGGACGTCCACGTCAAGGCCAACGATAGTCGGACGCCGTTGCACACCGCGGCTGAAAAGGATGCCGCGGCCGTGGCCGTGGCCTTAGTGCGGCATGGGGCCGATGTCCATGCCGAGACCAACACCGGCTGGACCCCACTGCACGCGGCGGCCATTGCGGATGCGGCCGCGGCCGCCGAGGTGCTACTCGGTAACGCGGCCGATGTCCACGCCGAGACCAACACCGGCTGGACCCCACTGCACCTGGCGGCCAATGCGGATGCGGCCGCGGTGGCGGCGGTGTTGCTCAGTAGCGGGGCCGATGTTCACGCCCAAGCCGACGATGGCAATAGGCCGCTGGCCTATGCGATATCTAGGGATGCGGCGGCCGTGGCCAAGGTGTTGCTCAGTCATGGGGCGGATATCCACGCCAAGGTCGATGCGGGCTGGACGCCGCTAGACTTGGCGGCGGGTAGGGATGCTAAAGAGGAGGGGATCGTGGAGTTGGCGCAGGTCGAGAAGAAGCCCGTGATCACCAAAAAAGTAGCACCCGAGTATCCGGCGGCGGCCCAGAAGGCCAACATTACCGGCAAAGTGTTTGTCGCGGTGCTGGTCGGCAAAGACGGCAAGGTGGAGCGAATCGGCAAGATCACCGGCCCCAAGGTCTTTCACAATGTCGCCAAAGCCGCTGCCCGGCAGATGGAGCTGACGCCGGCTATGAAAAACGACAGGCCGGTCAAAGTTTGGGTCATTCTGCCCTTCACCTTTAGGTAGCTAGGCTTTGGCTGGTCCCTTAGTCACGACACTAAGGTCTTTACTGGGAGTGCGGGCCTCTGGCCCGCACTCCCAGGGGATCGGTAGAAAACGCCTACGCAGAGTAGGGGTCGCGTACTAAGGGCTGGTCCCATTACCTCAATCAAGGAGCGGCTATGTTCCGTTCGTTAGGATCAGGGGCCATCGGTGCTGCGGTGGCCAATTTGGCCGACGGTCTCGATTTGGCCGCACGGCACGGATTTGCCGGATATCACTTTAGCATTGGCGAAGTTGCGGCCATGGGCGCGGAAGAGGCCCGTGCGTTGGCCGAGCGCAAGGGGGTGCGCCTGTCGGCGTGGGGATTCCCGCTGGATTTTCGCGGGGAGGAGGCCGCATACCAAGCTACCTTGGCCTCGTTGCCAGCGTTGACCAAGGTGGCCGTGGCGTTGGAGGTGCGGCGGACCGCGACTTGGATTATGCCGACCTCAGACGAGTTGACCTACCAAGAAAACTTCGCCTGGCACGTCGACAGGCTGCGGCCGGCCGCGGCGATACTCGCCGACGAAGGCGTGTGGTTGGGCTTGGAATATGTCGCGCCGAAAACGTTGTGGTCGAGCAAGCGATACGAATTTGTCCACACCATGGCGCAAATGGAAGAGCTGTGCCAAGCCATCGGCGAGAACGTGGGCTTGCTGCTCGATAGCTGGCATTGGTACACAGCCCGCGAGACGGCTGCGGATGTGCGCCGCTTGCGCGCCGAGCAGGTGGTGGATGTACATGTCAACGACGCGCCAGCCGGTGTAGCAATCGACGATCAACTCGACCACGTCCGCGACCTGCCGGGGGCAACCGGCGCAATCGACATCGCGGCTTTTCTCGGTGCCTTGCAGCACATTGGCTACGACGGGCCGGTCATGGTCGAGCCGTTTAGCGAGCGGGTGCGCGCCATGGCGCGGGAAGAGGCCGTGGCGACTACGGCTGCCGCCCTAGGCCGCGTGTGGCAGCAAGCCGGACTCAGGTGACGTGGAAACGCGCACCATTGAATGCGACATCTTGGTCTTAGGCGGCGGTTTGGGCGGCGTGGCCGCAGCCGTGCGCGCCGCCCGCTTGGGCTACCGCGTCTGCCTGACCGAAGAAAACCCGTGGATCGGCGGCCAAGCCACCAGCCAAGGCGTCGCCGCCTTAGACGAGCATCCGCACATAGAGCACTTTGGCGGCACAGCCCTATACGGCGAATTCCGCGCCGGCATCCGCGCGTACTATCGCCGCAAGTACAAACTGAAAAACCCCGACGATCCGCACTTCAATCCCGGAGCCGGTTGGGTCTCTGCGCTGTGCTTTGAGCCTCGCGCTGGTCTAACGGCGTTGCTTTCGTTAGTCGTACCGCAAGTTGAAGCCGGCCGCTTGATGCTGTTTTACCGCGCCCGGGTGTCTGCCGTTCACGTCCAAGGCTCGTCCATCGGCACGGTAGATGTCGTCCAAGATGGCGGTACGCACGTGTTGCGCTTTGCCCCGGTATATGTGCTCGACGCCACGGAATTGGGCGATTTGCTACCCCTGTTGCCAGTCCCTTACGTCTCCGGCGCGGAAAGCCGCGACCAAACCGGCGAGCCGCACGCCCGCGCCGAAGGGGCCGCGCCGCATCTGACGCAGTCTTTTACCTGTCCGTTTGCGGTCGATTTCTGCCCCGGTCAAGACCACACCATTCCCCGCCCGCCCAACTACGAGCACCACCGCGACCAGCAGCCCTACACCTTGACCTTGCAGTACGCCCGCGGCCGGCGCACGTACCGGTTTTTCGAGACGGCTGACGACTTGCCCGGCTCCTTTTGGGCCTATCGTCGCCTGTTGTGCGCCGATCAGTTCGCCGAGGGCCAAGTGGCCAGAGACGTAGCTTTGGTCAACTGGCCGGGCAACGACTACGTCGGCGGCACCCTCATTGACGTGCCGCCGGCCGAGCAAGCGCGGCAGCTAGCAGCGGCCAAGGAACTGAGCTTGGGCTTGTTGTACTGGCTACAAACCGAGGTGCCACGCGACGACGGTCGCGGTCGCGGCTATCCCGAGCTGCGGTTGCGCCCCGACATTATGGGGACCGCCGACGGCTTCTCCCAGTACCCGTATATCCGCGAGTCCCGGCGCATCCAAGCGCGTAAGACCATTGTCGAGCAAGAGGTCGCCGCCGAGTACCAGATCATAGCCCGTGCGGCCCCTTTTGGCGACAGCGTCGGCGTGGGCTGGTACGCCATTGACATCCACGGTCGAGCCACTGACGTGGTGTACACCGCGCCCACCAAGCCCTTCCAGATCCCGCTGAGGGCCCTGGTGTCGCGGCATTTGGACAACCTGTTGGCGGCTGGCAAGAACATCGGCACTACGCACATTACCAATGGCTGCTACCGTCTGCATCCGGTGGAGTGGAACATCGGCGAAGCGGCCGGGGCCTTGGCCGCTTTTTGCTTGGGCCAGCGCCTGACTCCAGCAACCGTGTGCAGTAACTTGGGCGTGCGCCGCCGGTACCAGCAGACCTTGCTGGCGGCCGGCGTACCCCTGTATTGGTATGAGGATGTGCCGCTGGATCATCCGGCCTTTGCGGCCGTACAGATGCTGGGGGTGGAGGGGCTATGGCCGGGTCGCGCCGACCATTTGCGCTTTGCGCCAGACGCCTTGGCCGACGCGCCAGTTGAGCGCCTGCGGGCTGCCGGTCTGTCGCCAGACCTTGCCGGCCGCGACCCCATAACGCACGGGGACTTGGCGCGCCGGATGGCCCAGCATTTGTATTTGTAAAGGATAATTCGCTGGCGTAGATTTGAGGGAGAGCCGCCTTAGCTCAGTTGGTAGAGCATCTGATTTGTAATCAGACGGTCCTCGGTTCGAGTCCGGGAGGCGGCTCCAATCACTAATTCAGCCTGCTCTAAGACGGTGCGCGTCGCCTGCTCTTGTTTGTCTGGCGGATACCCGTGGCGTCTCAGCGTCCGCTTAACCAACCTGCGTAGATTCGCCCGCACGTTCTCTCTCAACGGATTGTCCCATAATCAATTCGGCAACATCCCGGAGTTGCACCTTCCCACACTCGCTGCCCACACCATTCTCCTCTCTCGCCACCATCACCACACACTCCCGCTTAATGTTCTTGCGGAACCGCTCTGGCAACTCGTCCCGCACGAACAAATCCACACGAAACGGCAGATTGCTTTCCTCAAAGGCTTCCCTGAGATTGAAAACCTGACTGTCTTGTTTCGGCGTAGCGAATACCACCATGTCAAGGTCGGATTGGGGGCGTGCGGTCCATTTAGCGCGGGAGCCGTACACCCAAGCAGTCGTGTTCGGTAGGTGCTTTTCCAGTAGCGACAGGACGGTCTGGTGCTGTTCGGCACTAATATCAATAGCGTCGGTCATTCCAACTGTAGTCGTGGGTGGTATCAATACGCGCTCGCACGTATCGGTCCCGTTGAGCAAAGGGAGACGAAAGCAGGTTATTGGCATCGGCAAGACGCAAGACCGGCCTAGGACTATTGGGAATTTCAGCAAGCCCCAATACTTCTTGCAGATAGCGTTTTAGTACCTTCCACATCACATCGTAGCAAATTTCAAATCGCTGAATCACCGACTCAGGAATGGCCTCTTTCGTAAGTTCCGGCAGTTCATCGTCCATATTTGTGTAGTTGTCGTACTGCAACTCAAGATTTTTCAGTGCCTTACCAAAAATCTCATAATCGATCATCGGCCTGTCCCCCGAAAACAGTTTGCAAAACCACATACCTCCGTTCAATCTCCCGGTGAAAGCGCTCCGGCAGCCGCGCCCAATCGTGCGCCTGCACAATGATAGGAACATTCGACTGCTCCAACGCCTCGGTTAGCTCGGCCAACAGGCCGCTAGGTATCGCTTTCAACTCCGGCCCCCTGAGCATCAAGTCCAAATCACTACCCTTGTGGCTTTGGCCATTGACGCGGCTGCCATAAGCCCACACCTCCACGCCGGGCACGTATTCGCGCAGCAGGGCTTCAATCTGCTCCCGGTAGCGGCGCGGCAAATCCAGACCCTCAGCCGTTCCCCGCCGATACCACTCAACTCCATACTCTTCGCTGCGCCATGGGCAATTCGTCTATGGCGGCGGCAAATCTGGCCTGGTCTGTCAGGGTCAGGCCCGCTCCGAATAGCGCAATATCCACATCGGAAGCAGGCGTAAACGTCTCCATCGCCCGCGACCCGAACAGCACCGCCCGCTCCACCCGCTCATTGGCGGATAGGATGCGGATAATCGCGGCGCGGTATTTTGCCTTTAGGCCGTCGGTCATAAGGCGCATCTCTTTTCAAGGGTTGCATCTGCATACGCCAGCCACTGTTCTAACGGCCTGACAAAGAGATTCGGCGCAGGCACCCGTGCCCATAATCACGGCTTGAATGGCCGATACTCCACCAAGGCTGACCGGCCTACAATCTCCACAATCCGCCCAGTCATCTCGACGCCATTGACATCGGTGATCCGCAGGTCTTCGCCGAGCACAAAATGCACCGGCTGCTGCTGGCCTTGGTTAATGGCGATGTTCGAGGCGTAGAGATAAGTCCGGTCAAGGGAGTCGCGGATCGGGTTCAGCGATCCTTTCAGCCCCGGAATTGGGCCACCATCTTCAGCAAAAATGACGGCCCCGCCGCCGGGCAGCGGCTCAAGTTCAATAGTGAGCATACCTTCTGCGGGTATCCACTCGCGTTCGCAGTGCGCGGCAAAGCCGTGGGCGGCGACGAACACGGTCAGCGGCAAGTCCGTCGCGTACAGGTCCAGAGCGGCCTCGCCGTTTTCTGCTGTCGCGGCTCGTTGCCAATTCTTGTTGGGAAATAGCACCAGCACATCAACGCCTGCGGCCGGGCGGCCATCACAACCAACCGTCACCGTCACCGTGGCTGGCGTGGCATTCGTGGACGCAGCGGGAAGCGTCAGGAAGAGATCGGACTCATCAAGTAACCGATACTTGGGAGCTTCCCCGCTCAACGCCTTGGTCTCGCGCAGGATAATGGGCACACCATCGCCGCGCCGCTCCATGAAGAATTGACGCTTCTCCGACCCGGGAACGCCGCCAACAGGCATTCGCCCGAGCACGGATGCGATGGTTTGGTTGCGCGTCGCTTGCCGAGCCGCCATGCTGTCAATAGTGAGGTTGTTGGCCAATCCACCCGGCGAGTTGACTTCCAAGCGATCGGCAAACATGGATAGGCGAATTCGGCTACCGCGGATCGAATAATCGCGGTGAGCCACCGCATTCACCAGGGCCTCAAAAAGTGCTTCGGCACTGTACTGAGGAAGGTCCATGCGGGCGGGTTTCTTGTACGCTCCGACGCGCATATTGCGCAACGCGAAGGCCATAGTGTCGGCCACCTGCTGGTTGAGCGGCCCCGTAATGACCCGGGCATCCAGTTGCCCGGAGGCGCGATCTTCGCCGCGATAGAGGGTGGCCGTGATGCAGGCGTTGGGCAGCCATTCCTCCGGGGCGTGGGTACACAGGAGAATCCCCGCCACCGTGGTGCGCATTGCGCCGTTTTCATCTTTAGCCAACAGGCCCAGTTTTTCTAAGGCCGTTTCCGGCTCAGCCCGGCCTTCTGCACTCAGCAGCGGTTTCCACAGGGCTTCGTCCAGCGTCCGGAACCCGGTCTGTGGCACGGTCTGCTCGTCGAACCAGCGATAACGCGCCTGACCGCGCTGTTGGGCCAAGCGCATTCGCTCGTCGCTGCCCATCCGCCGTTTGGAACTACCGACGCGCCGGAAACTGCCGCCCGGGCTGTCGTGCTGCACAGAGCCTTTGGCTATGGAGACGGCCAACAGGGTTTTGGCGTCGATTTGGTGGCGGGTAATGGCGACTTCAAATAGTGGTGGGTGGACCGAGTGGGAACACAACTCGACGACCATGCGTTCCAAAGCGTTCATTTGTTCCCGCGACATGCCCTGTACTGCTCCCCCATCGGTGACCCCACAGAGCAATACACCGCCACCGGCATTGGCAAAAGCCGCTATTTCATCTGCTAAGTCGTCTCGTTTGGGTGCTGTCGGGTGGTCGGCGCGGAATTCAACCTGTTTGAACTCCCAGTAGCTATCCTCGCCCAAACCCAGTTGGCCTCTGATGTCTTCGGTGGTTATAGGCATCACCTTCCTCCAAACCCCAACTGCTCCAAGTTCGCGTCAATAGCCGCGTCCAGCCGCACGGCTTCGGCCTGCTGCTCCTGCCACTGCGCCGTGAGCCGCTGCATCTTTTCCGCGAAAGGCTGGCCATCGTCCTCCTGTACCTCGGCCCCGACATAGCGCCCCGGAGTGAGCACATAGCCGTGTTTGCGGACCTCTTCCAGCGACGCGCTCTGGCAAAAGCCGGGCACATCTTCGTAGGTCCCCGCACTTTCCTCGCCTCGCCAAGCGTGATACGCACGGGCGATGCGGGCGATGTCCTCGGGTGCAAAATCGCGGTGGGTGCGATCCACCATCCAACCCAACTTCCTCGCGTCGATAAACAGAATTTCGTCTCGGCGGTCGCGGTATTTGCCATTGCGCCGGTTGCGAGACAAAAACCAGAGGCAGGCCGGTATCTGGGTTGAGTAGAAAAGCTGGCCGGGCAGCGCGACCATGCAGTCCACCAAGTCGGCTTCTAGCAAACTCTTTCTGATGTCGCCCTCTCTCGACTGGTTGGACGACATAGAGCCATTGGCCAATACAAAGCCGGCCGCGCCCGTGGGCGCGAGGTGGTGGACGATGTGCTGCACCCAAGCGAAGTTGGCGTTGCCTTTCGGCGGTGCCCCGTACTGCCAGCGCTGGTCGTCTTGCAGACGCTCACCGCCCCAATCGGAGATATTGAACGGCGGATTGGCGAGGATGAAGTCGGCCTTCAAATCGGGGTGGCGGTCGTTGTGAAAGCTGTCGCCGTGGGCTATTTGGCCCTCAATACCCCGGATCGCCAAGTTCATCTTGGCCAGCCGCCACGTAGTGTAATTGGACTCCTGACCGTAGATAGAGATGTCAGCGCGGGTGCTGCTCGAGGTGTGGGCTTCGATGAATTCTACCGACTGGACGAACATACCCGAGGAACCGCAGCAGGGGTCATAGACCCGGCCTTGGTACGGCTCTAGCATCTCGACCAAGAGTTTGACTACGCTACGCGGGGTGTAAAACTCGCCGCCGCGCTTGCCTTCGGCACTGGCAAACTGCGAAAGGAAATACTCATAGACCCGGCCCAGCACATCTTTGGCGCGAGCCTCGGCGTCGCCGACCGTGATGTTGCTCACGAGGTCTATGAGCTGGCCGAGCCGCTGCTTGTCCAAGATGGGCCGGGCGTAGTCTTTGGGCAGCACATCCTTGAGGGCGGGGTTGTCGCGCTCTATGCCGGCCATGGCCGCGTCCACAACTTGGCCGATGGTGGGCTGCCGCGCCTGCTCCCTAAGACGAGACCAGCGGGCCTCAACCGGCACCCAGAAAATGCTCTCGGCGCGGTACTCGTCCGGGTCCTCCGGATCGGCTCCTTGGCTGCTTTCCGCCGCCAACCGGATATAGGCTTCCTCGAAAGCATCGGAGATGTACTTGAGGAAGATGAGGCCCAAGACGACGTGCTTGTACTCGGCCGCGTCCATGCTACCCCGCAGGGCGTCGGCCATTTGCCACAGTTCAGCCTCGTAGCCGGTGGTAGCCCCGTTGTCGGCCTGCTCACGCTCTGTGTTGGCGGGGGTCGGTCTCTGTCGCGTCGTCGTCATTGTATTCCTCTTAGAGGGCGATCATAAAAGCCAGCCGAACCAAAATTAATGCACCGCCCGGCGGCCGCCAGCAGACCACCGGCTTATGGCCTACAATCCACGGGCAGGGCAGTCAGGGCAGCCTGTTCGGCTGTTTCTGAAGCGGCCGCCAAGCTCCAATAAAGATTACTCGTGTAGTAGCTGGTATTCAATGCGGTCCGCAACACATTATAGCGCGCCGCCTGATCTAAGCGGCCAGCCAGCCCATACGCGAGGCCGAAAAACGGCGCAGGCGGCATTGGGGCACACCTTTCGAGATATGCCGCAGACAAGGCCAAGACAGCGGCCCGGTATCCAACGGAAGCATCGGGTGCCGCCAAAGACACAATGGCATCGTTGTAGAAAGCGCAGTTGGCCTTATGCGCGGCCGCGGCGGCTTGCTTGGTTATCTCTTTGCCCGCCGCGTTAAATCGTTCCCAAGCGGGATAATACTGGTTGCCCCAGACGGCTATTTCCGCGGCGGTTAGACGATGCATCACGCCCGCCGCGTTAAAAAGGTATTTACCGACTGCAAAAGCGTTGCTCAACGCGGTTTCGTCTATGGGAGGGCCTCCTGAGTAGAAAGCCTGTTTGGCATCCATATATTGATCGAAAGCCGCCGCCGCTTCGGGGCCGAAGGTGGTGTGCAAAGAGGCAAAGAGCGAGTCATAGGCAGCATAGGCGACCGAATCGACGACGGCCATAGCCATGGAATCGGCCAGGGCGTCGGCCATGACTCCGGCTTCCTTGGCATCTTGATAGGCACTTGCTGCGGCACTTGCTGCGGCACGGGCGGCTAATTCGGCGGCGTTTGCCGGGGGGCAGTCAGTCGCATTGACTTGGGGCTCTGCACACGCGACAAAAGCAATGAGAAGGACGAGGAGATTCATGGCCATGTTATCTATTTTCGGGGAAGGGGAAGAATAAGCTACCAAGCGAACAGGAAGTTGCCGGTGTGCCCGGTGAAGTAATCGATGGTGAGCCAGAGGCCGAGGGTCAGCATCTGACCCGAGATCATCCCGAGGAAAAACCCCTGAGTACGTTGGTAGAAGTGGACGCCGCCGTAGCGGGAGACGATGACCTTGATGAACCAAGCGACGAATACACTGGTAATGATGTGGGGCATCAGATCCACGGCCGCAACCGGGAAGCCGATCGGGTGGAGGGGCCACCAGGGCAAGCGGTGGCGAGCCCAAGACAGCAGGGCCATGATGCCGCCGCCGCCAAACAGGAAGCCGATGCCCGGCCAGTAGATGCCGGCCGGTTCTAGATTGCGCACAGCATTGTCGTAGGCCACCGCCGGTCCCGCCTTAAAGAACCAATAATCGAGATTGACGCCGCCGTAGCGGTAGGCGATGTGGAAGATCATCCAGAACGAGCCCAGCGTCCCGATTAGCAGGGCTAGGATGAGCGCGAGGAAGACCAGCCGTCGGCTGCGCGCATCCATATCTTCGATCAATTTGAGGGCGTTTGTGCAGGTGGCCATGGCGAACGACCGTACCTCGCCAGCCCAGATATAGGCCATGGACATGTTGAACACGCCGGTGGGACCAACGAGCGACGAACCGAGACCCATGGCGACGAAGTCCGGGGCGTTGACAGGCGTCCGCAGCGTCGCCAGCCCGGCTTCGGCGATGATCCGGGTGATACCGATGAAGAGCATCATGGCTAAGACGACGAAAAAGAGGGAAACCCACAGCGGCGTACCCATAATCCACAGCCACAGGGTCATAACCGCGATCCCCCCTAAGGCGCCGATCACGGCACTGCGGTAGGAGAGGATCTCGTCCCGATCATCGACGTGGGGCGCACGGCCTAGGGCCTTGAGCCAGACCGCCTGCAAATGCTCGCGGGCCGTCCACAGTACGCCCGCGACCAGCACCAGCAGGGCCCCCAGCCCCTCGTAACCAACCAAGGGTGCGTCGGGGACGCCGTGGAAATGCACCTGCTCCGATTTGATCCCGGCGATTGCCAGGGCGCTCTTTTGGAGCCGGCCGAGCAGGTAGAACACCCACACGCTGCCCGATATCCTCGTGTCGATGAAGTAGGTGAAGCCGATCAGGGCGAAATTGACCTTGCCGCCCAGGTGCGGTATTGACAGGTGGAGGGACACCAGGGGAATAGAGAAGTTGTAGCTCCGCATCGCCCTCAAGCTGCCGACGATGAACGGGATGGCCATGCCGATCCACACCGACCGACGCTTGAAGAAATCGTTTACCAGCCCCTTCTCGTTCTCGCCGCGGATCATGGCCAAACCGACTTGGGCGATCGGATAGCTCAGCCGCTCCCGCTCCATCCACTGGCGCCGCAGGATCACGGCGATCGAGATCATGCAGACGTACAGCGCCAGCAGGAAGACGGCCCACCACATCAACGGCTCGCCCCAAGCCCCGTAGGGGATGCGCTGGCCCGGCTCGGAAATGCCCTCGTAAAACAGAATGTTGCTAGCCCCGTCGTCGACTAGGATGTCGCGCTTGGGAAAGTGGGGGAAGAGCTTCTCCCGCCATTGATTCTCCGGCGAAGCGTAGTAGAAGATGGCCGTGAGAGAGGGCAGGATCAGCTCGGTCAGGCCCATCGTGCATACGGCCGAGACCATCGCCAGCATGGCGTACACCATAATCAGCTCAGCGCGGTTGAGGGCTAGGCTGCGGCCAGACCAGACCAGCGGCACGTTGCCGAGGGCGCAGAGCAGCGCGAAGGTAGCGAAGATCAGCCCGGGCGAATGCACATCGACATCGCTCAAAGGCCAGTAGGCGTACAGCCAAGCGGCCCCCAAGGCGCAGGCGCAGGTGCAGGCCGCCCTTCTGCTGCGTGCGGCCAGCTTGAAGGCCAGGTTGAGGATCCCGATCAACACGACGAAGACGAAGATGGCCCCCGGGGTGCTGATGTCGGCGGCCACGTAGGCACCCTTGATGACCATGTTGCTGTAGGGGGCGCTGATGGCTAGGAAGAAGCTCAGGCCGCCCCCCACGAAGAATCCGCGCCACGTCAGGCGATGGCGCGATTCGAGGAGGGGCTCGGAGCGCGACTGCAGGTACTGGTGGTAGAGCCGGGGGATTTGCTGTTTCACGTCAGGCGCGTCAGTGGGTGCGGCCGAGGCCGGCCTCCAGCCAGAATGTCGCCCGACGCCCATCCCGCTCGCAAGCAATGATGGCGGCCCGCTCGCGATCGGCCTCGGTCGATCGCATTACTGTTCCTCTTGTACCCAGGTTCTCAAGTTTTCTTCGTAGATCTTGATTTGGGGCTCGTACTGGCGGCGCAGTTCGCCTAGGAACCGGAAGAAGGCCGCATCGCGCTTGCGGCGCAGGACCATGGCCCGGGCTCGAGTCGCGACCGCGGCGAAGGGCTTGGGGCCACTGCCAAAGGTCGACTCGACGACCCTGAACACGGAATAGTAGCGGTCTGCGGACGCCGCACCCCCAAGGGGCACGACCTCGCGGGCCGACACCTCCACTGCGATGGGGCCAAGCAGGGCGCCCGGTCCGACTCCCTGTGCGGCTTCGAATAGGGCCTCGTGCGCTTCTCGCTGATACCAATGGAGGTGGAATCGCCCGCTGTCGGGTATGGCCACGCGCCGCCGGGTGTGCTGCTGTGCCAAGACCCGCAGATTTTCACCGCGCTCGATCCGGCGCCGGAGCGCGACCGCTTCTTGGCGGGTCGCGACCAAAATTTCGTCCAGTGTCAGGGCCTCTTGGGGGACGAAGCGCTGCGGATTTTGGGCATAGAAGTGCCGCGCCTCGGCCTCGTTCACCTGCACGCCGCCGGTCACCTTCTTTCTGATAACCGCTAGCAGGCGTTCCTCTTTCCTGGCCTGACGCCAGGCGACCATCGCCTGCTCGCGGTCGATTCCGGCATCGCGAGCGGCCTGCACAGCCAGCGCACGGGGAACCAGCACGGACTCCGCAAACCACCGCACCTGCTCTCGCACATCTCCCGAGAACGTTCGGTAGTTCTCGCGGGCCGAGTCCACGAACTCGCCCACCGTAATGGTGCCACCGTCGAACTCGTAGAGTACCGTGCCGCGCTCCACCGCGGAGAAGGTGTGTCCCGCGCGCTCCAGCCGCACGGCGAGAAACTCGATACCGTCTTCGCGGGGACGCAGGTCTAGAACTTGCAACAGTTCCCGGCCGAGCTCCATGGACCGGTGGCCGGCCTTCTCCCGGTGGAGCTCGGCCTCTACCACACTCCGCACCCGTTCGAGGGGAACAGGTATCTCGTCCATGACTTGGAATACGCCGTAGGTGCCGCCCGGCAGGGGTATGGGTTCGGAGAGCTGACCCTTCTCGAGCGGAAAGACCTTTTCCTGCATGATGGGCAGGGGCATCTGGTCCTTGATGGCGTATCCCATGAACCGGCCGCCCTGCTCCGCGGTCGCCCGGTGGGTTGAGCGCTGTCGAGCCAGCTCCCCGAAGTCGGCCCCGCCCTGCAACAGGCGCACGATCTCTGCGGCCTCTTCGCGGCTCTCTACCTCGATCTTGCCACCCATGACCGCACGGTTCCGTCCGGTCTGCAGGTAGTGGTCGTGGATTTCCTGTTCTTCGAGCGCGATTTTCGCGTCCACTTCCCGGGCAAAGAATTCGTTTACCAACTGCTCGGTCCATTCGCGCTCTAGCTTGCGGCGCAGGTCGGGGTCGCGATCCCATTCCCGCGCTGCCGCTTCCCGAATGAGAATCTCCTTGTCGATCAGGGCCTGCAGATGCTGCCGGCGGCCTTTGCTGCCCGCTTCCTTGGACCGCAGGCTTGCGGCCAAGCGCTCCTCGAAGCGGCGTAGCTGCGCTGCGTGAATGCGGGCGTCTCCCACCTCGGCCAGCACCGGGCCATGCGCGTCTTCTCCGCAACCCGACAGGATGATCCCCAAAGCTAGGACCAGCACCGATGTCACAGGTCTCATCATTCTCTCAATCCAGCATATACGGTGAAATAGGACAGGCCGCTCGTCTCCGTCTGGTCTGGTCGCTTGAACGAGTCGATCTTCCGGCGGTCTACTCGCATTCCAATCGTCGCCATAAGCCGGTATCCCACATAGCTGGTGGCATTGGTTAGCTGCACAGCGAGGGATAGCTCGTTGAAATCGCCGGTGGGGTCGCCCCGGTTCAGGCCGGCCACCGGGTCGTCTGCGAATGCCTTCTCCGGCTGCGCGAAATCGCGGAAGATGACCTGCTCTAGGCCGACGATCACCGTGCTGTGGCTCAGCACTGGGATGTCTAGCCGTAGGGAGGCCAAGCCGGCCCACTCCTTGCGCTCAAAAACCCGGTCGTTTAGGAGCCACTCCGCGTTGAACGGCGTGTCGTCTAGGAACAGCTCGTGCTTGATGCGTGGACGGAGTTGGATTCCGTTGCTTAGGGGATAAAGCCAAGCCAGCTTATTGATCAAACCGAGCCGCCGAGTGTGCTTTGATATCTTCCGGTCGTTCCGGTCCACGGTGAGCCGCTGCCGCTGCCGCAGTACCTCGTAGATCAGCTTGTTCTCGGAGTTGACGCCGGCATTGCCCCGACGCTCGAAGGCCAGCGATAGTTTGTTGACCCAGGTATTCGGCAGGCCCAGGGGATCCGGGATCGGGGTCATGCCCGCGTCTCTGAACCTGCCGTGCAGCCATTGGAAGAGGTCGTCGGCGATGCCGTCGGCGACCCGCTTCAACATGTTGTAAACGGTCAGTTCGCCCACGCCGGGATAGCTGCGCTCGAAGGCGAACAGGGCATAGCTGCTCGCGTTGGTCTCGCCGGTTGAGGGACGGCGCACCCGCTGGTGCCCCGCGGTGATCTGGGCACCCGGCGCGATCCACGCACCGCCGTACACGTTGAATCCGCGGCGGTCGCGCTTGTACGGGTAGTCGGGTTCGTTGTCGTTCTCAAAGCGGTCCCCCCAGCCGTTGTTGTTCATGTCGATGCCGAAGAGATACTCGGGTCGGTCCACGCTGTAGCGCAGGAAAGGCTCGGCGTAGTCGGGCACATTGTTGGGACGCACCCGAGTGTTGTTCTGGTTGAAATCGGAGATGAAATCGTTGTTCTCATCGAGGCCGGGGAAAACCGCCTCGTCCGCGTATCCCTCAACCACGCGAATGCTGTTCCGTTCCTCGGCGGTCCGGCCGTCGTCGAATAGGCGCTGCTGGTCGTTCTTGCGATCGTTGTCGTCGTTGTCGTCGACGAAGTCGTAGAGATAGCGGGAATGGGCCAGAGGCGAGTCTGCGTAGTTGACCCGGCCCGCCGAGTCCAAGAACCGCATGGTGGTTGAGTATTCGGCGTCCATGCCGAAGGCCTCGCCGAATGCGTAGTACGGGTAGAAATCCCTGAGCACGTTGACCATCCACCCTGCGGCAGAGGGACGGCCCCGAATGCCAGATGAGGTGGTGTGGGTGGCCCGGCTTATGTCGGGGTACTTGCGATATCGATGGTTTACATTGAACTCGCCGTAGAGCCTGAACCCGGCTAGATCGTCGGCCTCTACTGTAAAGCCGAGGACCTGGGTGGCGGTGGGCAGTCCGTAGTCAAACACCACGGAGCCTTGGTTGGAATGGTCCTTCACATTCCCCGGAGCCCGCACCACGGTGCTGAACACCGGGCGCGGTTCAAAGAGGGCGTTGTCGGTCTGCTGGTCGGAAGTGACTTCGACCTTGTAGTCGTTACTCAGGACCAGCCGGAACCGGACCTTGCTGATGTTGTTGATCACATCGGCTAGGGGCACCGCCGTTTCCAGATCGTCGAGGACTGCCGGGTCTGGGTCTGCCAGTACGTAGTCCAGCCGGATCCGCCCTAGCTCGCCATCGCCTTCGGCTACTAGAAAGCCATCCCGCAGGATGCCGCCCGAAACTCTGGGATAGAAGCCGATTTGGCTGCCCACCAGCACCGTGTCCAGCTCGCCTATCCGGGTCGCAATCTCGATCTCGTGGGCGAACAGGGCGGGACCTCCCGCGCCGTCTTCGGGGGAGTCGTCGGTAATGCGCACGGTGATCCGATTGATGCGTGCGCCCGCTTGGTGGGAGCTCAGCCGGCCGGTGAATGGACTCCCGTCGAAGGGCGTGGTCGAGCTCCGCCCGTTGTGCGCGTTCACAAAGGTTCCTCCGAGGCGCGCGAAGTCGGCCACGTTCCAGACGGCCCGGAGACCGACGAAATTGGTGAACTCGTCGATTAAACTGTGCGCTGGCAGAAACAAAGGAACATTGATTCTCGACATGAGGGCCGTGGCTGAGAAGTGATCCGACATATAGTCGAATTGGACCCCGTTGAAGGCCGTCTTGCGAAAGGTCATAGGCGTCAGGGTCGTGCCAATCTCGTCGCCGATGCTCACGCGGAAATGGTGCTGCCCCTTGGCGTCTGAAGCGACCACGAGGGAGCCGAAAAAGTCCTTGTACCGTTCGGTCTTGTGGAGCAGGTTCCCCTCAGAGGTTCGGGGTCGGCTCTGCCGCCAGTCGTATATCAGCCAGCCTCGGGTCAGAAGCCTGCCGTAGAGATCGTAGTGGTAGACGCCCTCCTGGTCGGTGGACAAGTAATGCCAGTAGCGCTCGAGGGCGTAGTTGGTCTCCTCCCACCGCCAGCGGTAGTGGTTGGCAAACTCTTGGGGCAGATACCACTTCTTGAGGGATGGATCGAAGGTGGCCGTCCGCATGCTGGGAGCCACCGGGTAGTAGATCGCCCGGCCGCTCTCGCGGATTCCTAGGCGATTCCCGTAGTCCGACTGAGGTGCGCCGGGCTCGACAGTGAACGCGACTGCGAGCCCGACGAGAATGAGGATTCGGGACCCGTCCCACCCGGACCGCACTGTATGCACTTGGAAGGACTTGTTCATCACAGTCCAGCATATACGGTTATGAAAGTGGTGCTCAATTCGCGGCTCCGGTCTTCCTTTGCCGACCTCGCTAGGTCTCCGGCGGTGATGAACTCGTCCCAGGCCCGGGTGTATATGATGCCGAACTGGGTGGTCAGGGTATAGCCTTGGTATTCCCTGACGTTGGACCACTGGGCGGCTAGCACCAAGCTGCGGGAGTCACCCGTGGCCCCCACTCGGTTGGCGACGAGGGCTTCTTGCTCGTCCAGCATCAGATCCACCACTCGGTGGTATTCCAGCCCAGCCTCGAGAGACGACGCACTCAACATGGGATGCCGCAGCAGCAGGATGCCTGTTCCCGTCCACTCTTGGTGCTCGTCGCCGCCCAAGATGAACGGCGTTTGGTTCAGGTACTCGCTCTTGATCTTGGGTTGGATCTCTAGGCCGCCGACGCGGTAGGTGTAATCCGCTTTGTTGATGAGCCCGAAAAAGTGGGTGCGTTTCTCGAGAACGGGGCCGACGCCTCGCGCGTAGGCATCTCCCTGCTGAGCATACAGATCGTACTTGATCTTGGTACGCGTTTTCAGTTCGCTCGCCGGGCGATAATCCAGCTCTAGGTAGGTCGAATTTACCCAGGTATCGCGCCCCGGCAGCACGTCCTCAATGTTGGCTAGGTTGCCGGTGGCCAAACCGAGGTACGGAGTCATCTGCCGGCGGTCATCGGCGATCGTGTCCTTGGTCCGCTTGAGCATATTGTAGACCCGAACTGCGCCGAATCGGGGGTGGTTGTGCGCGAAGGCGACCAGCCCGTAGGTCGCGTGATTCTTGCGATCGGCAGACAACGAGTTGACCCGCAGGCGCCCCAGCGTGATCCTGATGTCGGGCGTCGCGAAAGCACCACCGTAAACGTTGTACCCCTGCTGGTCCGTCTTGTAGGGATAGTCGGCCAGATCGTCGTTCTCGAAGCGGTCGACCCAGTTATTGTTGTTTAGGTCGATGCCGAAAAGGAACTCGGGCCGATCCGAATAGTAGCGGAAGAAGGGCTCCTCGTAGTCGGGGATGCGATTCGACAAAATGGCACTGTCGTTCTGATTGAAGTCCGACACGAAGTCGTTGTTCTCGTCCCAGCCCGGAAACACGTTGGCATCACCCGAGCCCTGCTCAAACCGGGCCCAGTCGGAAATCCGGTCCTGATCGTCATTGTCCTCGACGAACTCGTAGAGGTGCCGGGCCGAGTGGTCGTAGAGGATGTCCCCTTCGCTGTTTACGAGGTACGCCGTGGTGGAGTAGTTGGGGTTTAGGCTGAAGGCCTCTCCGAAAGCGAAGAACGGATAGGCCACCTTCGACACATTGACCATCCACGCCTCGGCCTCTCTGGAATAGCTCGACAGAGCGCGGCCTGCTTGGGCCAAGCTGGGGTTGGGGAACTGGTGGTAGGACCGGCTGATGGCCAGTTCGGCGTAGGCATCAAACCCCATCACATCCTTGACGTCTACGGTGAATCCGGAGACCATGTTCGCCGTGGGCAAGCCGTATTCGAAGACGATCCGGGTCTGGTTGGAATTGTCCGGCACATTGCCCTCGGCCCGGGCCACTTCAAAGAGCACCGGGGCCAGCTCGTCGATATCTTCGCCGCTGAGCGGCAGGTTGGGCATGGGGCGCAATCCGGTCTGACGGTCGGACCATACTTGGATGCGGTAGTCGTTGGCCACCACTAGATCAAAGGTGATCTTCGCAATGGTGTTCGGACGCGGTCCGGTGTAGGCAATGTCGGTGAGGTCATAGCTGATTACGATCTTCTCGTCTCCATCCGCGCTCTGGAAGCCCTCGTGGTGGAAGCCGCCGCTGACCACGGGCCACGCGGCCGGATCGGTCGCCATCGCCCGCTGGCGGATATCTTCCCGTCTTCCGGTGGCTGGGTCCTGTGTGGTTATAATGATCTCGTGCGAAAACAGGGCCGCGCCCGCCACGCCGTCGTCCGGTGAATCGTCGCTCAGCACCAGGGCTAGGCCGCGCACCGGGACCGCGCCTTGGTTGGCAGCCAGGGTGCCTTTGAGCGGGTTCCGCTCAAAGGCGTCCTCGAAGGTCGTGGAGTTATGGGCGTTGACTAGAGTCGCCCCTACTTCCACGAAGTCCCCAACTTGGGCGACGACTCGCCCCCCCATCAGGTTGGTGCCATTGGTTACTGTCACAGGTGCGTTCTTGGGCGTGGTACTTGCGATCGGAAAGCTGATCCGTGAAAACAGCATCGTGCCGCGGTACTTGTCCGCGGAGAAGTCCATCTGTATGCCGTTGAAGTTGGGCTTGGAGAAAGTGAGCGGCGTCAATGCCGTTCTGATCTGATTCCCGGCCGTTATGGCATAGTGAAACTGGCCCTTGGAATCCGAACTCACCAAGACGCTGCTGAACCAGCTGGAGAACCTGGGATCCTTATAGAGCGAGGAACCGAACTGCCCGGGCTGACTCTGGTTCCAGTCGTAGACCAGCCATCCCCGGGTTAGGTAGTTGCCGTAGAGATCATAGAAGGGGTCGCCCTCGCGGTCGGTGTTTACGTACCGCTGGTACTGTTCGCGAGCATAGTTGGAGTACTCCCACGGTTGCCAGCCGTACAGCTCGTACAGCTCCTGGGGCACGTACCATTTCTTGAGGGCGGGGTCTAGGGCGTCGTGGATGACCCTAGGTCCCCTAGGTTCATAGGTTATATCCCCCCCTCGCCGCTCGCCGAGACGCCGGTCAGCGGACTGACCGCACACCTCGGATGCCTGCATCGTGGCACTGAGCGCGAATGCGATCAGCACTCCTGCCGCCTTGCCGGTCGTCAACATGGCGAGAACCTCTCTCGGTGAAATCGCCAAATAGTTCAGTATACCACTTCAACCACGGTGGTGGCCGTCTCGGCGTTGGTGCTGCTATGCACGTCTATGTGAGCCAGATAGATTCCGGGCGGCACGAGTTGGCCACTGCCGTTGGTTCCATCCCATGGGATAGACCAGTGCCCGCCTTCCTGCTCGCCGGAGAAGAGGTAGCGGACGAGGTGGCCGGCCAGATCGAACACCCGCACCTCAACGGGCACCGGCCCGATCACGCGCGACAGGTCGTAGGAGATGCGGGTCCGGTCGTTGACTCCGTCGCCGTTGGGGCTGATCGGCCGCGGTACGGCTTGGGTGTTGATCAGGATACCGCCGCCCGAAGGGGGCACATCGACCGACAGCACCCGCGGATCCGCCGTTCCCAGCGGAGGAAAGGTGGCGTCCTCGGGGCCGAGGTAAGCTGCGTTGCCGGCGAGGATTTTCTGACCGGTGCTCCCGGTCCCGGTGTTGCCGGCCCACCCGGTAAAGGTCGTCCCGTACCTGAGGACGCGGCAGCGAAACCGGATCCGCAGGACCGCGGCCTCGGCGGCCTCTAAGTCGCTATCCGTTATAAGCGGGAAGCGCACCCGGAACCGCCGTTCCTCCACCGCCTCAATGCCGAAGGCGGCGGTCGGATCGGTGGGCAGTGCCGATGTGCTCAAATCCCAACCGGAGAAATCCGCCGCCTCGGTGCGGCCGTCGCGGAAGAGGACTTGGACCGAGTCGATTGCTTCGACCCGGACCGGCGTGGCGATCTCGAAGGTGTCGAAGCCACTGTCTTGACCCGGCCGTATCCGAGTCGGCATGACCGCGTAGGTGAAGGTTTCCACAGCGGCCAACGCGACCTGACGAGGGTAAATCTCGCCGACGATCCGCTCGGCCGCCGGCGGGAACACCGTAAAGGCCAACTGCCCAATCCCGGTGGCGGCTTCTAGGTCGCGGCTCACCAGTTCGACCCGGACCTGAAAATAGCGCCGTGGCCCCGGAGTGGTGACGACCGCCCCAAGCTGCTCGTCGGCGATGTTGTCAAACGTGATGCCGCTGGTGCCCTCTTGCCCATAGGGAGCCGACCACGGCGTCCAAGCGTCTGGATCGTCGCGGATCTCGCCCGGTGGCTTCAGGCCGCGATAGTCCTCTAAGCTCAGAGCAACCCGGTTCTTCTCGGCCAGCGGCAAGGCCCGGTAGGCTCTCAGCGCATTGAGCGGCTCCAGATCGTCTAGGGCAATCTGCTCTCCCGCGACCGTGGTGGCGACCGCGCCCGGCTTCCAAGGGAGATTCACCGAGCCGCCGGGGCCAGGGCGGGTGAATTCCACCGGAGTATCGTCGTGCCCGGCGCGCGTAGTGATGCGGGCTTGCGCCAGCCCGGCCGGACCCAAGCTCTCCTCAATCCACCGGATCTTGCCCCACACGCCCCAGTTGTCGCCCAGATCGTAGACATTGGAAATGTACTGGGCCCCGGGCACGAACCCCGCCCCGAACACCCGAAACTCGGCGATTTCAAAGCCGACGACCGTCTGGGACTTCAGGCGCAGGAAGCGCAGGTACTGGGGGGGAATCCGCAGGTCGACCACGGGCTGGTCGTGTTGGAGTACCAACTTGAAGCTGGTCAGCACCGGCCGGCCAGACTCGTCCCTGGCATTCTCGCTGCCGTCGTTGACCAAAAGCTCGTACGCGCGCAGATAGTCGTTTTGGAACGGAAAGTCGGGCGTTTCGAAACCTGGAGCGTTGCGCGGAAAGAACTGGATCCGGTTGACCCCGAAGGGCGCGCCCAAGTCAATGTCGAACATGGCCCCGAAGGCGAGGACCGGCGGCCCCCCCACTTCGCCTTTTTGGGTGAAAGCCGTCTCGAGATCGCCGTCCACCATCAGGAGCAGCTCCTCGGCGATGCCAAGCGTCAAAATGTTCGGCGAGGTCAGGGTGGCTCCAACCGCGATATTGCTGGTGGAGTCGGCTCGCTGGGGAAATATCCAACCCGGTTTGCCGGGAAAGTCGAAGTCCACCACATCGCCCGGGGTGTTGGTAATCGCGGCCTCGTCGACACTAATCGGCACCGCGGCCGGGACCTCTCCACCGCCGCGGTGCCAGGGTTGGCCGCTGGCACCGCCCAACACCCGGCTTTCGGCAGCCAGATTCTGGGCTACTAGGCAGAATGTCCCGAGTACGCCCAAGCTGAGGCTGGCCCTCCGCATTCTCACTCGATAGCCCCGTCAATACGCTACGTGGACCACGCGGTGCGCCTTGCGACTCGGTACGGCCGCGTCCGCATCCACCGCGATCGCCAACAGGTAGGTCCCGGGCGGCACCAGTTGGCCGCTCTGGTCGTGGCCGGACCAGCGGACCGCGTAGGCTCCGCTCGCGAGGGGACGCCGCTCCTCCCACGCCCGCACCAGCCGGCCGCCCAGATCGTAGAGGCGGGTCTGCACTGTGCGCTGCCCGCCGAGTCGGAAGACCGCGAACTCGAACCGCGCTTCGTCGTTGATCCCATCCCCGTTCGGGGTCAGAATCGGCGCACTGATCGTCAACGGGCCCAGCACCCGCCTGTCTTCCAACGGCCCTCGCAACAGCATCCCTTGGCTCGAGGCTAGGGCCGTCGCATCGCCGGGATCCACTCGTTGCCACCGGTCGGCCTCGGACGAATTTCCCAGTTCCGCCTGCAGGATGGTGCCGGGGCGGAACAGGGTCGTGGTGAACCGCACTTCGATCAGGTCGACCTCGGGGCCCGCCGCCGAATCTAGGCGCACCCACAGCGAGTCCGATCCGGTCGGAATCTGCTCCAGATTGGCTGGTCCCCGCTCGGCCACCGCGCCGGCATCCCACTGCGACTCCTGGCCCAGGCGGAGGAGCTGAAAATCCAAGTCCACCCCGGGAGCGTACAGGCGAATTTGGTCCATGCCCGGGCCGCTCCGCAGGAACTCGGTCTTGACGAACAGAGATAGGGTGTCGATGGCCCCCAACTCGGATACCAAGGCCGGCTCGAGCTCGCCCTGAACCTGTCGGGCCAAGGGATCGAGGAAGTTCAGCCGAATCGACTGCAGGGAGGCCGCCTGATGCGGATCACGGGTCGTCAGCCAGGCCTGGAGCATGAGGTACGCCCGCGGGCTCGGCGACGTGATAGGGGCCCCGGAGAAGTCGTATTCCTCGCTCCAGTCGCTCCAATCGCCCCCAGCCACCTGCTCGGTCGCGATCTCGATATCCTTCTTGGCGAATTTGTTCAGCTTGTTGTAGGCCTCTTCGGTAATCTCACTGCCGTCCTTCTTGAAATAGCGGAGGACATCGACGAGTTGGTTGCCGGTCCGACTGTGCAGCGCGATGGAGGTCCCGGGGGGCGTATCTCCGGTCCACTCGATCGAACTCAACGTCCGGGCCCCGTCCAGCGCGATTAGGGGGGACGTGAGTGAAACGCGAGGCTGGTATCCCTCGCCGTAGAACTGTATCTCCCGCGTGTCTGCGTTGCCGCCCGCCATGCCGCCGGAATAGGGAATGCTGATGTAGCGGGTGACGGTGGGTTCGAATGCGTTGGCGTGGTAATCCATGCCGCCCTCGCCCCCGAGTGCCTGGCTGGTCCAGGCCAGTGTTCCCTCAGGTGTTAGCCTGCCGTCTGAGGTCTGGATTTCGTACCGGGTGATGGGGCCCCAGTACCCCGCGTTCAGGAAGAACATCTGCACTCGGTCCACCCAAAAGAAGGCCCCTAGGTCGAAGAAGAACCAGCGCTGGCGGGGCTCCAAGGTGGTGGTCCCGACCGTCGTTTCATACAAGCCGTCCACTAGGCTGGTGACTACGGTGGTATCAATCTCTATCTTTTGCGCCACCCCTCGGCGGGCGATCAATCCCAAGGCGATGTTTTCGCCTATCGTCCGCACTTCCATCTCGGCCAGACGAGGACGCTCGCGGCGGAAGTACCGGACCTCTCCACGCCATTGGGCGTCGGTCGCCTCGTAGATCGCCGGCTCGACCCGGATGCTCCCATCGGCCACCCTCTTATAGTAGTCCACCGACCCTTGGCGAGCCGGCCCTAGGGCGTCGTAGGCTTCGCGAGATACTTCGGCGCCTCGCACCGAGTCGCTTTCCGTCACCACGAGCTGGACATACCGGATCTGGTCTCCCCGCCAGTGCGGATCGCGGGCGTCTCCCGACGGTTTCAGCTCGATGTCGAAGACGCGTTGGCTCTTGTTCGCGCCCGGACTCGCGTAGGCGACGACGTAGCTTTTGACGTTTCTCAGGCCCTGCTCGGGCCGGGTGCCGTCCGAGGTCAGAAGGGTATACTGGAGAAAGGGATCGCCGAGATCTTCGTCCACGAAGGTCAGGAGGATGCGAGTCGCAGACACGACCCGCCCTAGATCCAGCTCAAACCACCAATCGCGCAACGGCTGGCTCGCGTTTGGCTGCCAGTACGAGGTCCGATCTCCGTCCAAGAGGTTGGCCACCCCGGCTGCATTGGTGCCAGCACTCACTGCAGCCAGCAAGTCGACGTCTTCGGCTGCGACTCCTTTGGGCGGGTTCCGTCTCAGGTGCTCGACAATGTCTTGGGTCGCGTCGATATTCTTGGCCACAAAGTAGGGTCGAGCTGTGGCCGCCGGGGCGAAGAACTCCACCGTGCCGACCGGGAAATCCCAAGTTTTTAGATGGCGGCCCTCTACTGTGATCTGGTTGCCGCGGATGACGTACCCTTGGCCCCAGACCGCACTGCTGCTACATAGAATCCAGAAAGCCAGCACTGTACTGATCTTGCCGTTCACGTGGCCACACTTCTGTTGCTGCTGGGCACTCAATACGCCACCGCGATCAGGCGAGTTTCGCTGTCGCGGCCGCCTTCGCGATCGACTGCGACTTGGCACACATAGAGCCCCGGCGGAACTAGCTGGCCGACGCTGTCGCGGCCGTCCCAAGGCTGAATGTACTGACCCGAATGGTTCCGGCCCACATACACCTCTCGCACCAACCGGCCCGACAGATTCCACACCCCCACCTCCACTCGCCGGTCCTCGGTCAACTTCAGCAGGTCGTACTGAATCGCCACCGCGTCGTTGATCCCGTCTCCGTTGGGCGTAAACGCGGCCGGCTCGGCCCGTAGCCCTCCCACAATCGACGCGCCCAGCGCCAGCGTCTCGACCGACAGACGGTTGCCGTCTAGCGCGTTGGTCGCATCGCCGCCCCGCACCGGTTGCCAGACCTCGGCCGGTGCTCGGCTGTCGAAAATGCGCCCCTGGAAGGTCGCCGCGTACCGATACGCCTCGCCCCGCAGCCGAACCTGCAGCAACTCGCCGCTCTGGTTCACTTCCAGCCGCGGAAAGTTCACCACCACCCGGTCCGCGGTGCGCAGGCTGTCCACCTCCGCGAAGGCCACCGCCGCTCCCGCCACTTCGACCTCGACCACCTCCGCCACCCGGCCTCCCTGAAAGCGCAGCTCGAGGCTGTCGAAACCCCGATCCTGCAGCGACAAGGTGGGCCGCATCGCGTACGTGAACTCGGTCAGCTCCGAAGCCTCGGCCTGCCACGGATCCACCTCTGCCACCAGATCAGTCGCCGCTGGCGGCGACGAGACCGCGAATTCGAGGAAGTTCACCTGCCCCCCATCGAGAAAATCACTGGCGAAGTCAATTGAAAACTGCACGTAGTTGCGCGGCCGCGGTGCCACCATCGGCACCCCCAAACTGTCGCTGAACGAATAGGGTGCCGACCACAGGTCCCAGTTTGCCGCGTCGTGGGTGATGCGGCCTTTCTCTTTTTCCTTTAGCTTGCCATACCGGGCCCGGGTCAGCGGCGATCCGTCCGCCCCATACGGGACCTGCTCGTCGCCCCGGAAGGTTCGCCGCCAGTACCGGGACGGCTCGGGGTCGTCGCCGCCATGACTGCGGATCGATACCCGGGCCGACTCGTCTTGGCGGCCCGACCAGCGCACCCAGCCCAAGCTGGAGGGGGCACCTAGCGGAATGGTGTTCGAGGTATAGCTAGCGAACGGCACATACCCTTCGGCGAACACCTCCACCTCGGCGATCTCCCACGCCTGCCGCTGAAACGGGTCGACCCACAGGGCTAGCTGTCGCACCGGCGTCCGGTCTAGGGGGAGCTCCACTACCGGGCTCTTGTTCTCCGTGATCTCCGCCACCAGATTGAAGTCGAGTTTCGTACCGACGAGCTTGCGCTGGAATGCGAGATGCGACCGGTTCGGCGTTCCACCGTGGGGTTCGCCACTACCAGTGGCGATGGCGATGTGCTCGATGTAGTGCGGGGAGCCGATACGCGGCGACACTCGCACCCGGTTCACCGGAAACAGGCCGCCCAAGTCGAAGTACAGGGTGAAGCCGGTGATACCGCCACCCGGGCTGTAATCCGATAGCGACGCATTGTGCTCTAAGAAGAAGGTGGTCAAGTCCCCATCCGCGACCACGTCGAGGGTCGGATCGCGGCCATAGCCCGAGTAGCGCTCGGTCATCAGGAAACCGCCCCGTTCCGCCACTGTGGCTAGGAGGCTCTCGTCGCTGCCGTAGTAGTAGGGTGCCAGCACTCCGTCTAGGTCGACGCTGTCGAAGTCGCCGGCCTGGGCGGGCTCTACGTCGGCCCAGTTCAACTGCTCAAACTCGACGCTGCCGGACGCCACCTCTGGGGACAGGGGAAAGCTCGCGTAGTCATCGCCGCCCAGCCGGTAGATTTTGACCGCCTCTGCCGGACGCCACATTCCCGCGCCCGCCACCAAGCACAAGAGCAAACCTGCCAATCGCGCTTTTGCCAAGATAGCCCCTGTTGTCGTGTGTGGGCCTAACTCGCGTATATTGTTGGGCTGATTATCGGGGAAGGGGGGATGTGAGACCACATCCCCCCTTCCCCGACAAGACGGTTCGCGCTGTGGAGCTCGGACCGTTAGTAGCGAACGTACTCGCCGCCAGTTACTGCCCGAACGCAGCTTTGATACGGCCCCAGCTTTCGGCTTCAACCGCGGTGCCAAAATCGACATCCTCCAACGGAGCCAGCAGGAAATCGGTGGCTACCGCGGCGGTTTCCCAGTAGGTTCCCTCGCCATTCAGGACGTACTGTACGGCCGTGTTATCTTCCATACTGTCATAGTCGCCGATCATCCAGTTCAGACCGATGATCTCGCCTTCTACAAAGTCGTGGACCTCACTGCCGTCCGGGTCATCCCACTGCAGGTTGTCCCACAACGTCATCATCCACTCTGCATAGCTGGAGACGTCGGCGGCGTTGAGCACGGCGGAATCCGACGTGTAGCCCTGGTCAGCGTACGGCGGGTTGCCGGCCCAAGTAGCTTGGCTATGCCAGAACCAGTACCACGCTGTCTCCTCATTGTTCACCGAGGTCGGATCGATATCCGGGAGGCGGAAGTGGATGTTTTGGGCGAAGCGCCCGCGATCTTCGGGTTCGTCCGCCCAGCTGCGTTCACCGCCGTGGTCCCCGTCAACGCTTAGTTCGATGGTGTCGGGTAAGGGGGGAGGGCTACTTTCAATACCGGAGACGTCCCGCTTGCGGAAGTTGTCGAACAACTCGTAGTGCATATAGAGCCGGTCGGTGCTTGCGCTATAACCGACGATGATCTTGCTGTTCAGACTGGATAGGTCTGTCCACTTCTCGCCCGTCGTGGACGTGTAGTACTCTGGCCCGATCCAGTAGTCCTCGGGAACCACGGCCCACTCGGACAAATCGCCGTCTAGGGTCGGCTCGGCACCCGCCGGGAACTGGAACGCGAGCAAAACTTGGCCCTCTGGCACATGGCTCCAAGCGGAAAAGGCAACGCTCACGGTTAAGTAGAGGGCAATAAGCATAGTCTTCTTCATTATGTAGAACCTCCACGATGCTGATCCCCTGACCCCAGGCACTCTGGGGTTACGGGAATCGGGTTGTAGGGAGAATATCGTAGATCAGTTGGTATCGACCGCGATATGTGTGTCGTTCACTCACTTCTTTTCGCCACAAGGTTAGGGTAATGTATGCGTTGGCCTTTGAACAATGCAACCAAAAAAACCAAGACCGACCACACTCGCTAGGGGACAAGTTGTGCTAGGCGTGCTTCTATCGCCGCAAGCTGACGAGCATCTCCCCACCCGTGGGCAACCGCCAGCCGATAGGCCCGCAGTGCCGCATCCATTTGGCCCGTTTGTTCGTAGGCCTTCCCGAGCGCGTAGTGGGCCTTCGCGTTGGTGGCGTCCAACCTCTCCACGGCCTTAAACGCCGCGATCGCCGGATCGTAGGCCTGCTGGCGGAGGTAGTACTGTCCGAGGCTCAGGCGGGGCTCGACCCAATCCGGTCGGTGGCGGATCGCTGCCTTGTAGGCCTGCTCGGCTTGGTCTAGGCGTCCCTGGAGCAGCCCCACGTTGCCTAGGGCGTGGTGGGCTTTGGCAAAAGTCGCGTCTACTTGCAGGGCCTGCTCGAAGGACCGACGGGCTTGGTCCAGACGCCCACCCATGGTCTCTACATAGCCGATGGTGAAGTGGGCCTCACGGGCCTCGCGCCGACCCGGGGCACGGGCGATCACCCGGCGGGCCAGTGCCACCGCCTCATTCAAGTTGCCCTGATTCAGGTGGGCATGGCTCAATCCCGCGAGCGCCCTGACATGCCCGGGCTGGTGCTCTAGGACCGCCCGGTACATTCCGCTGGCCTGCTCCCACTGGCCGAGTGCGCCGTAGGAGCGCCCCGCCGCCAGATAGGAGTTCAGGTCGCCGCTGGCCTGATGCACCTGTTTTTCTAAGGCTCGCACTTGGGTGGCTCGCCGGTTCAGCTCGGCAAAGCGGTCGAGCAGTATCTGAGCTTGCTCCACGCGCCCTTGGGCGGAGTAGAGACTGGCCAGGTTGTAGTAGGCCTCGGGATAGGCCGGGTCAATCTCGAGAGCCCGGCGCAGCATTCCCTCGGCCTCGTCGTAGCGCTCGGCGTAGGTATAGAGCATTCCGAGTTCGCGGTGGGCTTCTTTGTTGCCGGGATCGAACCTGACAGCGCACGTCAACAGTTCCTCGGATTCTGCCCGGCGTCCCCGCAGCCGGAGGAGCCGGCCTAGGGTCCACAGGGCCTCAGCATCGGTCGAATCGGCCGCCACGGCCCGCACTAGGGCCGCCTCAGCTCGGTCGTACGCCCCCTGCTCTTGGTGCAGACCGGCCAGCAGACGGTACGAGGGAGCCGCGCCCGGATTGATGCGCACGGCCTCTTCCAGCAGGGCCGTGGCCTGCTGGTAGCGTCCCGCTTCTCCGTAGGCCACGGCCAGATTGTGGTAGGCCAGAACAAGGCTCGAATCTAGGCGAATGGCGACCAGATACGCGGTCTCAGCCGAATCCCGGCGACCCAGTTTCATGTAGGCCGTAGCTAGATGGCAGTGGGCTTCCGCGGCGAGGGAGTCCAAGGCCACGGCCTGCTGGTACGCGGCGAGTGCATCGCGGTACCGGGCTTGGTGGAAATAGGTGTGCCCGAGCGTTTGCAGCCGGTCTCTCTCTGGGTCCGGTGCCGGTTGGCACGCGCCCAGCCAGATCGTCATTAGGGCCGCGGCGGTGCGGCAAAACAAAGCTGCGTACGTCGAATGCATCGCGCAGTCTTTCGTTGAGGCCCGGGGTTGCTCGGAGGCGACGCGGCGGCGGTGAATCCCCGCAAGCGGTGCGAGGTGGGCTGGAGTCGGGGGAGTGGACGCCTGCGCGTTGACGGGTGGCCACGTCGTCGCCCAAATATAGCTATCGGGCACCAATCCCAACACCTCCGGCCGGGCCGTTTCGTCGGGATTGTCGACCAAGTCGGTTCGGTCGGCTAGCGAGCAGACGGATTGACGCGCCCAAGGCCGATCTCTAGTATAAGCGATTCCAGCCGGCGACCGGAAGGGGCGCGGCGCTGAGATCCACAAATGGAGCAGACCGATGAAGTTTGAGATGAGGGGAACAGCGGCATGGCCGCGACAATCGGACTGAGCGGCGGCTCCTTCCGGGGCCTCCTCCTCGACAACGAGGCCAATGCCGACCGCCAGGGGAGTGGCTTCAACCCCCTGTGCCATCTGAGCTACCCGGACCAGAGCCTCTACCGGGGCGACGCGGTCGGTCTCAATTTTGAGCATATCATGAACGGCGCGGTGGCCGACGCCGCCCGCTCGATGTTTACGCCCCGCAAGGACCGCTGCCTCCTCTGCTCCCATGCTCCCGGCGAAGCAGCGGTCCGCCACCCGGCCGCGGACTCCTCTTGGGGGATCGAGAGCGCGATGCGCTACTGTCTCGGGCCGGACTGCGTCGATATGGAGTTCACCGCCCGCCTGACCGACCAACGATGCGCCCCGCTCGGGTACGTCGCCTTTATGTGGGCTTCCTATATGAACCGCACCTGCGGCCGGGCGATTCATTTCTACGGGACCTGCCAAGGGGAGGAAGGCTGGCTCCGCTTTGGCGAAGACCTGCCGGACGGCCGCTTCGAGACCGGCACCGTCGCCCATGCCGCGGTCGATCCGCTCCCGTACGAAGGAGGGGCCGAAACCCTCAACATCGTCGAAGATCCCCACAAGCGCTTCCGCCTGCCGTTCTACTACGGCCTGGCCGACGGCGATGGCGACCTGTCGAGCGGCGGCGACCGGATGGCTTACGCGATGATGTTCGATCAGGAGGAGCCCATCCGCTTCGCCTTGTGGAACTTCATCCGGGACGAGCGCGGCCGACCGGACCCGCACAGCCCGGCTTGGGATTGGCAGTACGTCATCCGCGCCCCGCAGGTCGGCCGGACCTACCGCTACCGGGCACGGCTCCTGTATCGACCGTTCGTCGATCGGGAAGCGGTGCGGCGGGCGTATGAGGAATGGACGGCCGAACTGTAGGGCTTAGTTGGTGGGCAAAACCATCCGAAAGTCTTTCTGCAAAAAGCCTCGGCCGGGAGACGCGATACTTTCACCACGGCGGGGCCAGACTCGGCTCGTGGACGAAGCGCTTCATGCCCAGCCCGAGTCGGGCTTGGGTGCGCGGCGGCAGCACCAGCGCGAACGTCTTGTCGCTCACCGGAACGCGCTGGGACGCCCCGTTGAGCTCGACTGCGGTGAACTCATGCTCGCCCATGCCCCCCGCTTGAATAAGCACCTCCCGGCGTTCCGTCGAGCTTACGTTCACCACGGTCAGTTCGGCCCGGTCGTCGCTCAGCCCCGATACCAGCGCGGCCACGTCGGGCGGAAGCCCCGGACGCCGCCGCTGAGGATCAAAGTGGCGCAGCCGTGCGACCAACAGGCCCCCATTGTAGTGCGGCAGAGGAGCGCCCAGGGTAAGCTGCACTAGGCCTTCACAAGTAACGGGATTCCGCTGCTGGAAATAGGCGTCGTTATAGGTGGCGGGGTCCTGCTCGTCCTGCGCCATGAAGTCGAGACGCGCCTGCACTTGGGCCAGATTGTGTTCGAGGATCCGCTGCGGATACTCGGGGAACTCGCCGTGCAGGTAAGCCAGCCAGCCCCAGTCGTGCCCGCCCTGATCCTTGGTGTGGTGCCACGAGTTGACGGCGAACCGATCGCCCGACCGCTTGCGGGTTCGCTCGAAGCGCCGCGAATCGGACCGGGCCATCGACATGCACCACAGATGGGCGATGTCGGACGGGTACATAGGCATGAACTCGAACCAGCCGTCCCGCTGCAGGGCCGTGCCGTCGTCCTGCCGGATCGGGTACCACATCCACTCGCCCGGCTCGTAACTGACCCGCCCGGGATCCCCGTACTTGTGGGGCACGTAGAGCTGATCGTCGCGCTCGATTCCGCGGGCGATGAGGACGTCGATCTGCGACCGCGGAAAGTCCAGGTATTCCAGTCGGCGCGTCAACAGGGCGCAGTTCTGCGCGGCGACCCCCACGGCCTGCCCCACGCTGTGCCAACCATGGGGCCAAGCCCAGCCGTAGCTCGACCCATACCACTTGCCGTTGGTGTATTCGCCCACGATGCCGGAGAGGCCGACGTTGTCGGGCACGATGCCGCCGTTGGCGTCGGCGCGCTCCATCCAAGCCTCGGTGTACTCCAGGACCCAGTCGCGGTATTTCTCGTCCGCCGTCAGCAGATAGGCGTTGGTCCCTAGGGTGGTCGCTAGGAGGTTGACCACGGCGTCGCCGCGGCCCATGCGATCGCGCATGGCTCGGCCCAGCCGCTCGGCCAACTCGGGACGGCCGCGCACGGCCGCGTGATTGGTGCAGCCCGGCACGTCGTAGAAGGGCAGGTTATACCCCTCATAGGGCCAGTGCGGACCTTCGTCAAAGGCCCAGTAGGCTGGCCCCTTACTGCCGTTTCTCGCGCAGCGGATGATCCGCTGTGCCGGGTCGTAGTTGGGCACTGCCGGGTCCGCACCGAGGAACAGCCCGGCGAAGCGCCGGGCTCGCTCGATGTTGGTCGCGTGGGTTGGATCGGCCATACAGAGCATGTAGAACAGGTAGTTGCCCTCTCCCTGATGGAACCAGTCGTAGCCCGGCTGGTACTCCCGCACCACCATGGGGTAGCCGTGTCCGGTGTCGTGCTGGCTCATCTGCTCATTGATGACGTCGAATTCCCGCTGGGCGTCGGCTAGGAACTGGTCGCTACCGCCGAGCAGATAAAAGAGCGGCCAGTTGTGGAAGCTCTCGTAGCAGTCATCCAGCGCGTCAATGCTGTGGAAGTCGGGACTGGGGGGCCAGAGCAGGCGCCCATCGGGATGGGTGTACCGCGCCAGTGCCTGCGGAGCGGCATCCTCAATGGCGTCGAAGAGCTGGCGCTGAAGCAGGGCCCACTTAGGTGGGGTCTGGACCGATTCGCACGCCTTTAGGGAGACTGCCATACTTTATTCTCCTGTCGAGTCCTTATTGGGCCAAGCCCCGCTCGACCTTGCGCTCAAAGTCGCGCATTTCATCCGCCCCGTCCAACACGCCGATTTCCATGTTGAACTCGCGCACCTCGCCCGGCTCAATGTACTGCAAGGTGCCGTGCTGGCGGTTCCAAGCGCGGCCGAGCACCGAGCAGTTGCCCGGCTCAATGCCGGTGACGTACGTGCCCTTGTGGAAGTGCTGCCACTGGTTGACGATGGGGATCTCGCTGTGCTCGAACTGCCAATACAAGCCCAAGCCGAGCTTCTCGTTGAGCAGGCCGATGTGGACGCGCCCTTGGCGGTCGGTGGCGGGCCGATGCACGTACACATCGTCGTGGGCGTGCGGTTGCGGGCCTTTAGCTACGGCGTAGTCCGCGGGGCCGACGGGGCGGTCCGCGGTCCATTCGGTGCTCTCGCGGCTGTGGAGGACGAGGCGAGTTCCTTCGTCGAGCAGGGGGAAGCCGGGGTTGCAGTGATAGACGAACATGAGCGGCGAGCGAGCGGCCGCGAGGTTTTCGATGCGGTCGCGGATGTGAATGCTCCGTTGGCCGAGCACGGTCGAGATCTGGCGCGACAGCTCTAAATTTTCGGCAAAGACCTCGGCTTGGCGCATTTGGCCGCGGATGCACACGACGTAGTCCTCGCCCTCCCAGCCTTCCTCAATACCGACATTTTTAGCCGGTATGTACGAGAGGCGACCGTGCAGCGGCATTTCGGCGTTTTCTTCTTCGGGATCGACTTCTGGGTGGCCGACAAAATCGAGGCCGCAAGAGGTGACCAGCCCGCCGAACCAGCCGCGCCCCCATTTGAAGCCCTCTGGCTCGTAGAAGGCCGGCCCGACGTCGCCGGGGCCGGAGCGGAAGCACAGCGACTGGCCCTTGTAGTGGGCCGAGGCAATGTCGAGGGCGCGGCCGGGCAGGACGGAAAACCCCAAGCCCGAAGCGTTGAATACGTCGATGAGGTCGGCCCCGCGCTCGAATCCTTCGCGGCGCTCGGCGCGGCGGGCATACATGAGCTGGCTGATGTCGCCGACGCGATTGAGCAATTGGCGGCGGGTAAAGTTGCGACCGAAGAGCTTGGGCATGAGGAACCTCCTACGAGAAAATGCTGAGATGCGGTTTGGACTATCGCCGGGATGGGTTTTGTTCTGCATGGTAAAACAACGTAAGTTCGGGATAAGGTGATCGCCAAACTCAAAAGCGGCATCTATTGGGTTGAGGCCTGGTTTTGCTCTCTTTGCAATCGCGTGTTATTAAGCAGATGAACGACGCTAGCGAACTCGCGTTAAAACAATATTTATAGGTTTTTCTTGCCAACTCAAACCCATGAGAAAGGAGTGCAGAAGGTATGGCTTTTTTGACAGCGGTGCGGCTCGAAGAGGTGTGGAAGCGCTTCGGCGCGGTCGAGGCTGTGCGCGGGGTGTCGCTATGCGTACCCGCTGGGTGTATCTACGGGCTATTGGGTCCCAACGGTGCCGGTAAGACGACCCTTATCCGCATGATTATGAGCATCTTCTTGGCCGATTCCGGGCGCATCGGCTTGTTGGATGGACAAAAGGCCCTCGCGGTCAAGGACCAACTCGGCTATCTGCCCGAGGAAAAGGGCCTGTACAAGAAGATGAAGGTCGCCGAACTGATGATCTATTTCGCCCAGCTCAAGGGGGTTGCCGCGGGTGTGGCGCAGCAGCGGGCCGCCGAGTTGTTGCAGCGCTATGGCCTTGGTGCTTATCAGGATCGGCGCTGCGAGGTGCTTTCCAAGGGTATGGAGCAAAAGGTGCAGTTGCTCGCGGCGCTGATCCACGAGCCTGAACTAGTCATTCTCGACGAGCCTTTTTCCGGGCTAGACCCGGTCAACCGCGATTTGATGCGGGATGTCATCTTGCAGATGCGCCGCGACGGCAAGACGGTGATTTTCTCGACCCATCTGATGGAGCAGGCCGAGCAGTTATGCGACTTTGTCGCGCTGATTAATAAGGGGCAGAAGGTCGTCGATGGCCCGTTGGGCCAAGTGCTCGCCAGCGGGGGGCGCGCCGCAGTGCTCGACTACGACGGCGACGGGCTTCTACTGCGCGATCTGCCGGGCGTTGTCCGGGTCAACGACTCGGGCAAGCGGGCCGAGCTTTTTCTCGCCGCAGACGCCGACTCGCAAGCCCTGTTAGCCGCGCTCGTTGCCAAGGTGCAGATACGGGGCTTTGCCCTGCGTACGGCTTCTTTGCACGAGATTTTCATCCGCGCCATCGGGGAGGCCGACGATGCGTAAAATTGCTTTAGTTGCACAGCGCGAATACATGGAGCACATCCGCACCAAGGGTTTTTGGATCGGCGTTTTGGCTTTTCCGCTCATTCTCGCGTTGAGCGTTGTGATGCCCATTCTATTGAGTGAAACCAAACAGGCGCGCACCTATGCCGTGATCGACCATTCGGGTTTTGTGCTAAAGGAGGTGGAGGCGGGGATTTTGGCCGAGGATCTGGGCATAGTGCTGCGGAATGCGGCGGAGCGCTATCGCGATGGCGGTCGGACTTGGGAGCACTTGCCGGGGGCGGTCCGGGCCGCCGCAAAGGTCTATGTGAGCTTGGCGGAAGCGGAGCGGCCGGCGCTGATTCAAGACCTCGCGGCCGGCGAAAGTGCGGTCGCAGCCGGCCTCGTCGAGTGGTGGCAGCAGGTGTCGGCCGGGGAGCTAGAGGGCCTCGGCTTGGAACTCTCGCGCAGCCGCTACGTGCGGGTGGAGACGCCCGGCGACGATCGGCCAGCCGCGCTCAATCGCATGGTGAACGACGGCTCGCTCTTTGCGTACTTCGTCATCGCTGCGGATCCAGTCGCCAGCGACGAGGAATGCAAATACATCTCTTTGAACCTGACCGACCAAGACTTGCGCCATTGGTTTGCAGACCGGGTGTCCCAAGTGGTGCGAGCGCGGCGGATTGAACAGGCGGGCCTCGACGCGGAAACGGGCTCCTGGTTGCAGACCCCAGTGCATTTCGCGGAGCGCAAGGTCGATAAGCGCGGCGGGGAGGCCGAGGTTTCCACAGTCGACCGGGTTCAGCAGTGGGCCGTCATACCGTTCGTTTATCTATTGTGGATGGCGGTATTTATCAACGCGCAGACGCTTATGACCAATACCGTAGAGGAGAAGTCGTCGCGCCTGATCGAAGTGCTGCTGTCCGCGCTGTCGCCCTTTGAGTTGATGGCCGGCAAGATCGCCGGCACGGCTGCGGTTGGGCTGACCTTGGTCTTTACGTGGGTCGCGTGCGTCGCAGTGGCGGTGGTGATCGCGCCGGCCGCATTGGGAAACGATGCGGCTTCCATCGTCGGCATTGCCAGCACCCCGCCTTACTTGTTGTCCTTTGTCTTTTACTTTTTGGCTGGCTTTCTGCTGTACGCCTGCTTGTTGGTGGGGGCCGGCTCGCTGTGCAACAGCTTGAAAGATGCACAGAGCTTGATGTTGCCGCTCCTCGTACCGCTGATCGTGCCGTTGCTCACCATGATACCCATTACGCAAGACCCCAACGGCACCTTGGCGCGGGTTATGTCCTACATCCCGCTCTTTACCCCTTTTGTCATGATGAATCGGGCCGCTGGCCCACCGCCGCTGTGGGAGTATTTGGCCACCACCGTGCTGCTTTTGTCGTCCATCTACTTGGCGGTGCGGGGGGCGGGCAAGATCTTCCGCATCGGCATCTTGATGACGGGCAAGCCGCCGCGCTTGGCAGAAATCATGCGCTGGTTGACGGCCAAAGAAGAAATCAGCCCGGCCGAGCGCGAAGCGGACTGAGTCAGTTGAGCGGAACTAGGCGATGGGCAAGAACGCGGATGTTGTGCTCAATGGTGGGAGCGTCCGCGGCGTCGCCGGCTTGGCGCAGGTACTCGTTAAAGGCTTCAATGGCCTTGAGGTACTCGCGGGTGTGGTGGTAGAGGAAGCCGAGGTCGCGAAAGTTTTCGGCTTCGGTCGGCAGTAGGTACGCAATTTTTTCGGCCCAGCCGATGGCGGTGGGAAACTCGCGGGTTTGGCAGTGCAGGCGTTTGAGGTTGCGGAGCATGCGCGCTAAGGTGTGCAGCGACGAGGCCGGCTCGATGAACTCGGGGGCCAATTTGAGCCGCCGTCCCTCAATGACCGGCAGCCGCTGGCCCAAGGACTTGCCATCGACAAAAGCACCGTCGGCAAAGGGATCGACGAAGAGCGGCTCGGCGCCTTGGGTGCTGCGCACGAGGAAGTGATGGGGAAAATTGACCCCGGCAAGGGGCAAGGACAGCCGCTGGCCCAGCGCTAGATAGACGACTGCAAGGGTGATGGGAATGCCGAGGCGGCGGTCGAGGACCTCGTTGAGGTAGCTGTTGCGGGGATCGTCGTAGTGCGTGTGGTTGCCGCAGAAGCCGAGGTCGCCGAACACGTATTGGCTCAGGTTGACCAGCGAGGCCGCCAGAGAATCGGCCGTGGCATAGCGGCTGCGAAAGTCCTCGCTCAGCGCGTCGAGTTGCCGCAGGTAGTGTTCGATATCGAGGTCGGGATAGGCTTGCTGGGCGATGAGCAAGGCCCCGCGGGCGAGGTCAATTTCGCCGGAGGAGTGGACGAGCGCGAAAAAAGGGTCGGAAGGCCGTGGGCGCATAAACTACGGCCCCGGTTAGACGCTGCGGTTGTAGATCCAACTAAACCGCAGCGGTGCGGTGTGCTTTAGCCGTCGCTCGTTGCGCTCGGCTAGCTTGGCGTAGCGCGGCCCGAGCGAGCACAAGTAGTCTTGGGCGGCGGCCGCTTCGCCGGTGAGGCCGCAGAGCGAATCCAACTCCCACTGGCGGACTAGATGCTGGGTGATTTCGGAATAGTGCTTGGCCGTGTACACCCCAAGCCGCTGGGCTACCATTGAGAAGTGTTCAAAAAGATTGGGGTCTTGCCCATCGGTCATCAGGTGAGCGGGCATGACGACTTGGCGTTTCATCAAGTCGCGGAAGGCTAGTATTGCGCCGGTGGGATCTAGCTCGAAAATTTTCTTGATAAAATTTGTGTACGCTTTTTCGTGGCGAGCTTCGTCGCCGGCTATGACGCCGCAGATGGTCTTGAGGTGCGAATCGCCGGCCTTTTGCGCTAGGCGGGCTACATTGCTGTGGGAGATGCGGGTCGCCCGCTCTTGGAAAGACGTATAGACGAAGCCTTTGTAGGGGTCTTGGGCGGCCTGCGGGTTGAAGCCATTGCGCAGCAGGTGTTGGATGGTCGTCTCAATGGCGCGCATATCGACGCGGCCGGTGAGGAAAAGGTATTTATTGAGCAGGTCGCCGTGGCGATTTTCCTCGGCGGTCCAACCGCGCGACCACTGGGCCCACGGGCTGGGGTCTGTGCCGGTAGTGTCCGACACGCCTTCAAAGCTGTTGAGCAAGGTCTGATAGGTGGGCAGGGCTTCCTCGGTGATCATATCGCCGACGAGGACGACGAGGACATCATCTGGAAGGGCGCGGGCGCGGGCGCGGAATTCGCGGATAGAGTCTTCCCAGTTTTCCACGCTCACATCAGGAAGAAAATCGTCGGGCTGCCAACTATCCTCTACGGACTTGAGCAACTTGAGTTGGCTCCTGACAAAATCCTCCATACTCGCGATGACTTCTCTCTTATGCGGATTCAACGAAGTTTCTCCATCCCTGAATGATTAAAAATAATCTAACTGGAACGCCGGCGGCCAATATAACTGACGTTCCGCCGCGTCTGTCCGGCCTGGGTAAGTAGGCCCCAGAGCCGCCGGTTGGCAGCCGGTGCGGGAAAAACAGCAAGGGGCAGACGATAACCAGAACCAGCGACTGCGGTAACATCAGACTATAAATTGAATATAAGACAAAATGGACAAATTGAGCTATTGATTCAAGCGCGATGTGCAGGCAGGCGACTGGCGGCCCGCGCCAAAAGTGGCGCACACCGCCATAAATGCGGGCGATATACACGCTTCGCTTAGTTTTATTCGGTTGTTTACCAATAAGTTATGATCTGCACAAAATGGCGGTACGCCCTTTGCTATGTAACGGGGTGCATCCCTTACCCCAACAAGGAGGATACCGTGGTGAACAAAGGATTTAGCCGGGAGCAGATTGAGCGCGTCGCACGGATGTACAAATGCAATCAGGACGCCAGCCGAGCACTGGGGATCACTATCCGCAGCTTTAGCCGGCTCTGCCGCAAACACGACATTGAATCGCCTTTTGCGCGGCGGCAGCGGCAGCACCGGCAGGCGGCCCAAAGCACGAACAACCCCATATAGGAGACATAGCATGAAAGCAATAGAGCGGATCGCCGCTATCTGGAAGGCGAACCTCAACGAAGTGCTGGACCGGATCGAGAATCCAGCTAAGCTAGTGGATCAAATCGTCCGCGACGCAGAGCGTGAGGTTGACCAAGCCGTAGCTGCGCTGGTTGAGGCGCGAGCCACCAAGCGGCGTCTAGAACGCGACCTTCAGCGCAACGCCAAACAGATGCAGATGTGGCAAGCCAAAGCCGCAGCCGCCGTGGAGGCTGGAGATGACGCAGGGGCGCGGCTCGCCTTGATCGAGAAAACAGAGCTGGACCAGGTTCACAAGCAGCTAGAACCGGCCCTCGTAGAAAGTTGCGACACCGTGGCCGAGCTAGAGGAGCAGGTCGAGATTTTGCGCCAAAAGCTGCGCGATATGCACACGCGGCGGGGCAAACTGATCGCCCGTTATTGCGCTGAGCGCGAGTGTGGTGTAGCAGCCCCCCGCTTTGACGCGATCGCACAGCGGGTGCAACAAAGTGAGTGCGAGTTGGTTCGCTTTGAGGAACAGGTGGAGCAGGCTGTGGCCGAAGCCGAAGTGCTGCGCGAATTAGCCGCCAATCGCCGCGCCGAGCGTGACCGCAAGGTCGCAGAGGAGCTGACTGCGCTGAAAGCAGAAAAGACATCGTAAAGGAGGCCGGTCATGTTGGCCAGAATACTAGGTGTACTATTGCTAATTGGGGGCGTTGCTTGGGGGGTCAAACTGATTTGGCCCTTGTTCGGCGGCCTCTTTGGTTTGCTCGGTGTGGTCGCGGTCGGCCTTTTGGCTGCTGGGGCACTCTACATAGGTCTGCGCTGGCTGCGTGGCGAGAGCATCTTGGGCCGGGTCGTCGGGGCCTTGGTCCTACTCGCCGGAATCTGGCTGGCGTTCGAGGCTACATTGGGCTTGGTGGCCAGCGTCTTTGGTGCTGTGTTTCTGCTGCTGCAAGTTGCTTTGGTGCTGGCGATGCTCTACGTAGGCTGGCGGTGGCTAGATAACGGCGAGTTTAGCCTGCGGAGACGAGGCAACTATATCTAAAGCGGCTTTCGGAAGAGCCTGAGATAGAGGGGGGGAGAGGATGGGCATAGCCTTGACTTTGTATGATATGGTCATTATAAAGGACCGTATCAGGTAGTACAATTCATAAATGTCCATCCTCTCGTATGGGGCGTTCCTAGTGGACGCCCCGTACCTTTTTACTTTTAACCAAGGAAGGTGTTATATATGGCCAATAAACAAGGTCCTGTTTGTGTTTCGGTGATCAATATGAAAGGGGGCGTTGGCAAGACCACAGTCGCGGCATCACTGGCTCTCTATGCGACAGGAGCAAGGCCTTTCTATTCTCGCAATCCCCGCAAAGTTCTAGCAATTGACTTGGACCCACAGGCTAATCTGTCTCAAGCCCTTATGGGAGGTACTGCTTATAGGAGGCTCTTAGAGGACAAATCCCCGTCAATTGTCGAGGTATTTAAGGAGTATCAGCCCCCAACTTCCGATAAGCCATCACCAACCCCGCTCAATATCCGTGATGCAGTCCGCTCGGTTCGTTCTGGTTTGGACATCATCCCTTCGAGGTTTGATTTTTCCGACAACCTGATTGACTCGATTAAGCCTGACCCCCGAGTTCTGGCGCGGCTCATTGCCAACAATTTTCAGGACAAAGATCTCATACTCATAGATTGCGCTCCGACTGAATCGATATTCACTCAGGCTGCATATCACGCATCGCGTTACATTCTTGTTCCCGTCAAACCAGAATACTTCGCTACTATTGGCTTCCCATTACTAAATGATTCCCTCACCAAATTCAGAGACGAAAACCAAGGCCACTTGATTGATGTAATTGGTGTAGTGATCAATAATACCACTTATCAAAGCTCCAACGATGGAGGGCCTGAATCAAAAAGAGCAAAGGTAGAGATACATGAAGAGGCAGATAAGAATGGATGGCACGTATTCGGGCATGAGATATATTACTCCCGTGGGTTTCCCAAAATGATGCGCGGCGATTTCAATAATCTTAGAAATGCTCACCTCTTTACGCTTTTCGCGAGTGAATTTTTCGGAAGACTCTTTGACGGAGGTTGAGAGTGTATGAAGAATCCTGTTGAAGCGGCACTACGCCCAATAGTCAGCGAGTATGGCCTAAGGCGTGTTCTTGAATCGCTGGGGAAAATTGTGGACGCTCAACGCGAAAGTTCTGTGCAGGTCGGCGGATCGTCCGATGCCGATAGGAGGAAAAAGCCCAAGAAGCGAAGGGCAAAAGCTACGGCACCGGAATACGTTTCCAAGTTGGAACTCTCCTCAGAGAAGATGGCACCAGTAGCTGACCTTGCGGAACGCTTTGAACGCAAGGCGTTTCTGCCCACTTTCGGCGATATCGCTCATTTCTGTCATACATATGGGATCGAGGTGCCGGCATCCAAGACTCGCGCAAGTGCCATCCCGAGGGTTTTCAAGCACATAGCGTTGCTGGAAGCCGAAGAAATTCAAAGGATATTGGACGATGGGCTATTCTCTGGCCCGTCGCGTTTGGGGCCTATTGCGGATGCAATTCGGCGCAATGGCAGAGGCAGCACTCCTCCGGCCTCCTCGCCAGCGCGAGATTCTGCTCTCCAGCCTATCGAGACACCTATAGCCCGAAACTGACCTCCGCCAGCGTAGCGTATGGACTCGTCTAGCAGTACCTAACAACGGCGAGTTTAGCCTGCGGAGAAGGAGAGTTTGAGGACGAAAAAAGGAGTTAAATTGCTTGACAACTGCATTTATGTTCAGTATCTTAATTGCTGAACATAAATGCAGTAAAGCGATTCCCCAAGTCCTCTCTGGCGCATCCCCGAGCGCCAGCACTTCCGCTGGAGGTTTCCCATGCATAGGCAGCGCACATTCCCCACATCCCCCTCTATATCTCATCTGGGCGGCGAGCTCAGCGCGGTCATCAATCGGGTGCGGAGCGCCTTCGGCCCCATTCCCATGCACAGTTCAGCCGCCCGTCCCCAAGTCCAGCGAGCCGAAAAAGTCGTCAATCAAACCGCCCGTCAGCTCCTCCGCGGCGAAGCGGATCTGAGCGCGTGGTCCCGGGTGCTGCGTCAGTACGAAGATGCTTGGATGCTCGAGCTGAAAAGGCTGCGCGATGCTCGGGCCGAGCGCTGTGCCGCTTAGCCGAGGTGTATCTCGTCCACCTTGCCGACGATAGCTGCGTCCGTAGGCAGTGGAGGAGCAAAGGCATTACAGGCTTCGCGTGCCACCTCGACGATCACCGCGTCTCCCTCGCGCAGGGCCGTCCAGGTCGCGCAGACTTCAGCTTCACCTGTAGGCTCTAGGTGCTCGTCGAGGTCTTGGGTGAGGTGCAATATCTGGCCGCAGAACGGCTCAATGGACTGCGAGAGCACTACGGTGCCCACCACCTTAGCTAGCTTCACGCGGCTGCTCCTTCGTCGATAATTCCCACGATCACGCTTCTACACGGCGGCCGCTCGGCTCCGGTCACCTCGGCCCCGGCAGCCCCCGACTGCACGACTAGCACTCTGCTGCCGATCCCCGCTTGGACCCCATCCACCGCCACTTGCAGAGCACCGCTCTCTTCGTCTTCGGGGCGCACCACCATGATCTTCTGCCCGGCGAGCAAGGGATGCTTGCTGCTGGCGACTACGTGGCCAATAACGCGGCAGACCTTCATGCGACTTGCTTTGCTAGGGAGCGTCCAAACGCCTGTAGCGAATCTACGATGCCGATGATCAGCGCATCTACTGGCATCTGCTCCAGGCCCGGTGCCTGCCGTACCGAGCTACCTTGCACGACGACGACGAGTTCGCCTTCGCCCGCTTGCACGCCGTCGATGCAGACGAGATGCTTCTCGGTGCGCTGTAAGCCCTCGGGCGTGGCGGCGAGGATCTCGACTATTAAGAGCTTCTCGCCCTTAAGGGCATCTACCTTGGCGCTGGAGACCACGTGCCCTTTGACGAGACCGAGTATCACGAGCTTTCCTCAAAGAGTTGCAAGCAGGCGGCGTTGATTTCTCGTGCGCTGTACCCGTACAAACCAGCAACTTTTTCCAATACTTGGTCCATGAGAATATCCGGGCAGGACGCGCCCGAAGTAATAATTAGCCGCACGGGCAGGGGGCGTGGCAGCCAGGCTTCGCTCTCGATTATTTTTTTAGCGTGAACATCGAAATGACGGATGCGCTGCTCCGATAAGAGCTCGTCGCTGTTGGCAACGAGGAAGCTCGGCATGGATTGGAGGCACAGCTCGACTAAATGCGCGGTGTTTGAGCTGTTGTAACCACCGACGATCAGCGCCAAATCGGCCCCAGAGCTTAGCAGGGTGCGGATGGCGTTTTGGTTTTGGTGGGTGGCGTAGCACAGGGTATCGTTGGTGTCGGCGCAGTGGTAGTCGAGGTTTTCCTCACCATAGCGCTGGCGCATGGCGCGGCGCAAAATGGTGGCTACTTCCTGCGTTTCTTCGGCGAGCATAGTCGTCTGGTTGACCACGGCCACGCGCGCTAGGTCTTTTTGGGGGTCGAAACCTTCGGAGCTTTTAGCGGCAAAGGTGCGCTCGAAGTCGGCCAGTGGCATCGCGCCCGCGATGTACGCGGCCACCTTCTCGGCTTCGGCCGCGTCGAGCACCACTAGGGTTTTGGTGTGTTCCTCGGTATGCGAATGGGTCGCTTGGGTTTCCTCGTGGTTGTACTTGCCGTGGATGATGATGGTATAGCCTTGGCGGCCTAGCTCCTCGCCGCGCTTCCACACCTTGGAGACAAAGGGGCAGGTGGTATCGTAGTTTTCTCGGTATTCATCGGACTCGATGTCGATACCGCTTTGGCGGAGCGAGTCTTCGATCTGTGTGGTGGTGCCAAAGGCCGGAATGAGTGCGATGTCGTCGCTTTTTAGCTCCGCCTCGGCGACTTGGCGGTCCCCCGCGGAGTCGTAGATGAAGCGGACGCCTTGCTCTTTGAGATCGTTGTTGACCAAGGGATTGTGGATGATTTCGCTAACGAGGTACGCGTTGCGCCTTGGGTTTTCCTTGACGGCTGAAAAGGCCATGTGAATGGCCCGCTCAACCCCGAAGCAAAAGCCAAAGTGCCGGGGGATTAAGACCTGTAGCTGGCCGATTTGCAGCAGCGTCGGGCACAGCGAGCGCTTGCCGTTTTTCAGGCGATAGTCCTTGACGCGCTGGATGGTGGGGCCGGCGTAGTGATTGGGGACCCGGTCGAATTGCCGATACGCCATGCGAAGCTCCTCGGGTAATTGCTACAAGAAGAGTACATAGTACAGCATGAGGTTAAGCTGTCAATAGGGCGTCCTGCTCGGGGCCGGGCGATTGGTTATATTGCCCAACACTGAATTAATGAATTCACCTATATGGGAGTGTCAACCGATGAAATTTGTCATCCGCGCCGGCGGGGTCGGCACGCGGCTGTGGCCCTATAGCCGTACGCACAAGCCCAAGCAGTTCCACTGCATGGCCGGCGAGCAGACCATGCTGCAAGACGCGGTCGCCCGCATTGGCGCGATTGCCGCGCCAGCCGATGTGTACGTATCGACCGGACACTTATTGCAATCACTAGTAAGCGAGCAGGTGCCAGCGCTGTCGCCCGAGCAGCTCATCGTCGAGCCCGCACTGCGCAATACCGGACCGGCCATCGGCTTGGAGTGTGCACTGCTAGAGGCCCGCCATCCGGGCTGCACGGTCGCCAGCTTGGGCTCGGATCACTACATCGGTCGGCCCGAGGAGTTCTGCCGCTTGTTACAGGTCGCCGACCAAGCACTAGCCGACCGGCCCGACTGCTTGTTCACGCTTGGGGTCAAGCCGACGCGCGCTGAAACGGGTTATGGCTACATCCGCCGCGGTCCCGTGCTAGCAGAGGTGAGCGGAACGCCGGTGTACGCGGTTGCCGAGTTCACGGAAAAGCCCGCCGCACAAGAGGCGGCTGAGTACGTGGCCAGCGGCCATTATTTGTGGAACAGCAACATGTTTGTCTGGAAGGCGGCGACCGTGCTGGAGCTTTTGGCCCGCTTTGAGCCGGAAATGCACGCTGGATTGCAGCGCATCCAAGCCGCCGTTGGCACCCCGCAGGAGGAAGCGGTCATCGCCCGCGAGTATCCAAAGCTCAAGCCCATCTCCATCGACCACGCCTTGGTCGAGCGCGCCCCCAAGGTGGCCACGCTAGCGGCGGATATCGATTGGGGCGACATCGGCTCTTGGGCGGCGCTGACGGATGTATTGCCGACGGATGCGGCCGGTAATTTGCTATCGGGCGAGGTGGTGGCGTTGGACGCGGCCCGTTCAACGGTATATGGGCAGGCCGATAAAGTCGTGTTGCTCTTAGGGGTGGAGGACTTGGTGGTGGTGGATACTAAAGACGCGCTGCTGGTGTGCGCGAAGGGGGCGGCTCAAAAGGTGAAAGACGCGGTAGAGCAGGTAAAAGAGAAATACCGCTAGGCTCACTCGACGTCAAAGCAGTTCACGAGCGTCATCCTTCCCGAGAATCGTTGCCCAACTCCTCGTCGAATAGCCGTTTGGCTTCGGCAGCGGCCCATTGTTCGCAGGCGTGTGCGGCTTGGGCAGTTGGCTCGCGAACATCTGGGGGAACAGAAAGACCGAGCTCGCCAAGCGCAGCTTCTACCGCTTGTTGGAGCTGTTGTTGCTCCCATCGCCATTCGTCGGAATTGAGATACAAAACCGGCATGGCTAGTACTTCCTCTTTACCGTTGAGCAGCTTCTGCAAGACAGCCCGTGATGCCCCACGGCGATTGCGTTCAAGGCGAAGCTCGTAACAGAGCATCTCATCGAGATAGGTCTCCACCCGCTTTCGGACGAATAAGCACTTATCTGGGGATAGGGAGGCGGGACGGCTTATGGGAGCTGAGGCTGACGTCTCTGCGTTGCGAAGGCCATGACGCTTCCTATACCATATAATAGTGCCGCCTACAATAAGCGTAGTCAAAATCGCAACGGTTATGGCGACGCGCTTTGAGTCCATTTCCTCGCGCTTTGAGTTCATTTCTTGACCTCCTACAATGAGCGCAGTACCTACGACCAAAATCAATATACTCACCGTATTCATTTAGGCACTCCTCGCTAGGTCATACTCAGCTTTGAGTTCATCCACTTGCAGTTTTCGCCGATCTAATTCCACAAGCTGATCGTCAATCTCTTGCTTCATGTCCTCATCCGACGAAATTTCTCCTTGCAACTTTTCTAACCGATCCTGCCTCTCGTCGATAATGTGCTGACAACTCCATTCCATTGTATTAAGAGCCTTTTGTCCGCATTCACGCAACTCTCTACCAATGTGTTCAGAGAGTCCCTTAAGAGTCTTTCGCAGACGCGACTCAAGTTTAGTTTTCAAATTACTAACAGCAGCATGTTTGCCTACCCTGGTATCCCAAAACCTCTGCCACCAAGTAGTTGCATCTTTCACAACACTCTGCAGTTCTTCAAGTTTAAGGTTGTTTATCAGTTCTTCTTCTACCTGTTGGCAAATGGTATGAGGTGAGATCGGTAGTAAGTGATACCGTGCAGTGAATCCGCTTGCGAACAACTCCTCTGAGAGGTCATTCTCCGCCCCATTGAGCATGATTTCGATATCACTCACAATAGCCACGATAGCTTTCGCGAGAACGTTACGATTCTGAGACAGACGGTTCCCAATACCCATCGCTAGTCCTGCCATGTTGTCGATCTCCGTCGCTCCGCTGAGATCGGCGTCAATCTCTTGTAAGACCTTACGAATCGTTTCATTAATGCTATCGTGCAGAGGCCCTTGTGCTTCGCGGAGACCCTTCTGGAACTTCTCCCTCGCGTTGTTGACAACTGAATTTATCGAAGCAATGTTTTCGCGCATCCGAGCCAATTTTTTACTGCGCTCTTTCTGCGATGAGTTAATATCATTGAGCTCGTCCGTCAATCCCGCTTGCTCATCCGAGATGCCTCTAGAGGCCTTTTCAAAGACGCGGTCCAAACGGCTCTGATGTGCCGCGATAATACCGTCGCCTTTGGTGGCGATGATTTGTTGTTCAACGACATCGCGGAGTCGATCAAGACCATGTCTTTCTGGCTCTAGATAGCCCTTGCCAGATAGTT
>RKRN01000072.1 GCA_007571365.1 Candidatus Latescibacterota bacterium | reverse complement strand
GCCGCGGGCAATGTGCAGGACCTTTCCAATTTAGGCGTGGTCAGCTTTGCCTACGGCCTGCCCACCGCTACCACTGTGGGCGGCGGTACGCTGCGGGTGCAGGACCTGCTCGGTTGCGACGTGTACGGCGAGTACGACTTGAGTTGGCGTTGGCGTCAATACCCCAACGTCGCCGCGGAAACTCATAGGGCTGCGGCCGGGATTAAAGGTCAACCCAGTGCGCCAGCTTGGATGGTCAATGTGCGCAAAGCTTGGGGGCCGTTTACGTTGTTCGGCGAGGTGTATTCCATGGACCCGCACTACAACACCCAAGCCTTTGTCACCACGACCTCCGGCCTCGACTACGCCCGCCAGGGCAACCGCTTTGATCTGGTCGAAGACAACGACGACCAAGATCGCTTCCCCGATGCCTTCCGCGCCGATTTTCTGGTTGATGACCGACAGGTCTTTCCCGGTTGGGATCTCAACAACGACTTGGTGCCCGACTTCAACCAGAACGACAACCGCGTCAAGGCCAATGCTGTTCCCGACTACCAAGAGCCTTTCCTGCGCTTCCAAGTGGACCGGCCTGAATTCCTCTTTGGCGTAGATATGAACCACAACTTCTGGGTTGATCTGTACGAGAATGATACCGAGCCAGATTATCCCTATCGCCGCAATCAACGAGGCTTCAACGCCTATGGTGGGGTGGAGCTAGGTCGGCACTGGCAGCTCAAAGCCGGGGCGTTGCGCGAGGAACAAATCTCAGCCGACCGCAGAAATCACAGCACGTACGTGCAAGTGGGCTACGAGCAGGTATGGCCGCGCTGGGGCCGGGTGCGGCTGTTTGAGATGAGCCAACGGGTCGCCGACGACATACCCAATCCGCTCTTGCAATGGCGGCCGGACAACACCTTGCGGGGCGGGCAGTTGGTGCCTCTTGACGATCCGCTGTTGGCGCGGGATACGTGGATCAACCAGCTCTTTGTCGGCCACAGCCTGACCGGTGAAAAACTACAGGTTATGAGCAAGTTCAACTGGGTGCTTTTCCGGCAGTTGATGAGTGCCAAGCAGCGGCGACAGCGCGATTTGGCGCCGGCGGACTTTTTCTCTGGCTTGATCAACAAGGCGAGCTATCGCTACGCTTGGCGGGGCGTTATTGTGGAGCCGCGCTGGAAGAGCGAGTGGGTGCAACAGAGCCGGTCGCTGTTTGATCAGGCGCAGCAAACAACGCTGCTGGAGTTAGTCGCGGTGTTGTTGGAGACCCAGCTTTTATCCGCGACTAGGGCGCAGGCCGGGGTGGAGTACGCCTTTTTCGACGATTTAGACCGCGATAGCCAAGACTTCAACTCGCTGAGTTGGGCTTTCCAGGTAGTGACCGAGTCGGCCTATCTGGGGTATCGAATCCAAGCCTTGGCCGGCTTGGTGGTGGAGCGCAAAAGTTTTGCCGAGGCCGAAACGCTCACAACTACTCAGAGCTTTGTCGCGCTTTACGCCGGGTTGCAGTGAAAACCCTTCGACACTGATACGGGATACTGAATTGAAGATACCGGCACCCGGTGTAGCGTCAGGGTTGTTTTCAGCGTACTGAACCCACTAGAAACGCAAAAGCGATCCGCGGCCCGTTTCAGCGCGCTCCTTCCTCCCAAGACGGCAAGCTCAAACCGTCCTGATCCCAGACAATTTCGCCGGCTCGCAGGGTCATGCGGCCTTCTATTTTTTGGCGGCCCGGCAAGGTGCTGCGGGTGGCATCGACAAAGCCAAAGCGGCCTTCGTGTACGGCCAGCACCGCCACGTCGGCTTCAGCGCCTATGCTCAGGTGGCCCAATTCGGGCCGGCGAATGACGGCAGCGGGGCGCTGCGTCGAGCGGTAGATGACCTCTTGCAGCGGCATCCCCAAGGCCAGCATTTTCGACATGGTGATATTCATGGTGGCATTGGGCAGCAGGCGGCTGCGGCGGTGCAGGTCGGTGCTGATGGTATCGGGCGGGAAGCCTTGGGCCATGGCTGGCACGGCAATGTGGAAACGGAAGGAGGCGTTGCCGTGGCCGAGGTCGAAAATTACGCCGCGTTCGCGGGCCTGCCAGACAAAGTCGAAAATGCGGTCGTTGTCGTCGAGCATGGGGGTACGCATGGAGTAGCAATGCGTGTGGATGTCGCCAGGGCTGTAGCGAGCGAGCAATTCGGGGTACGTGCGGGTGGGTTTGGGCGAGAAATCGACCATGACAATGGTGCCGGCCCGCCGCGCTGCCTCAATGGCCCCGCCGGTTGATTCCCACCCCGGCCCGCCAAAGTGGGCCGACTTGACCCCGACGATGTGCTCGGGGTAGCGCTCAACCACGGCGGCGCAAGGGATGGGATCCATATCAGTCGTGTCCTGCTCAGGCGGGCCGGTCATGCCCGCACCGACGATGTTGACAAAGGCGAGGACGCGGGTGATGGACTGGTCCATGATGGTCTCTTTGAAATCCGCAATATCCTTGTATCCAGCGCCACCCGTATCGACGCAGGTGGTGACGCCGTGCGGCAGGTTATGGGGGTCGGGGAAGAGCCAGGCGTCAAAGCCGCCGTACACGTGCAGGTGGATGTCGATCAGACCGGGGGTGACATAGAGGCCGGCAACATCGGCCTCTCGCTGTGCAGTGCCGGGCAACTGCGGCCCTACAGCGGCAATTTTGCCGTTTTTGACGGCGAGGTCGGCCGGGCCATCGATGTTGTTTTTAGGGTCGATGAGGTGGCCGTTTTTGAGCAGGACATCGTAGTGGGGAGACATGGTACTCCTTTTGGGATTAGGAACTGACGTTGCACAGTTGGGCTGAAACGTGGAGCGTGGTCCGCAATCCGTATTCTTATCCGCGGGTTTAGTCGCCGGGGAAGTGTCCTTTGTATTCTAGGCCTAGTAGCTCACGGGAACGGGCCACATTGCAGTACTTATCCGCATCTGGATGACTAGCCGTGTGCATGATGTCGAAGTCAATGGCCTCAGATGTGAGGGCTAGGTGGCAGGCCTCTGCCAAATCGTGCCGGCAAACCCAGCTAACGCCGCTGCGAGCGGGGTTGCCGGCACGACTGATGCCGAGCCTACTGTCGCCGATACTACAGGGCCGAAAAACGATGATCCGCAGGCCGTGGGCGTCGTGGAACTGGCGGCACATTTCCTCCTGCAGGCGTTTGGAGATACCGTACAGATTGCCTTCCTTGCTGCGGACATCTGACGACAGAAAAAGACCGTCTGGATGTTGCACGACGCAGGAGCCCATGTGTACCACTCGTTTGAGTTGGTGGCGCCGGGCCGACTCTAAGACGTTCCACAGCCCCTTGAGATTGATGAGAAAGGGGTTCACATCATCTTCGGGTGGGGCCTCATAGCCAAAATAGGCGGCTAGATGGATGACGCCGTCCATGTCTGCCAAAGTCCTGTGGACGGCGTGGAAATCGGCGATGTCTCCGTAGTGCTTTTCTCCCGCCCAGTCGCCGTCGAAGCGGCGATACACCGCCCAAGCTGCGGGGTTGTAATCGAAGGCGCGTACTTGGTGGCGACCGGCGAAGTTTTCCAGCACGGCGCGGCCGACCCACCCGGCGGCCCCCATGATGGCTACTTTCACAAGCACTCCTCCTGAGCAACGGAATCGCAGCTGGGGACTTGCGTCCGGCGGCGACTAAGCAACTCCGCGGTCATTCGCTGTACACCGCCTACAGTGCTGGCGTCTGGCCCGAGTGCCAAAGCGATTTTCATAGCTGATCCTTTCTCCTTCAGGCCATGTCTTGCAGGGCTCTGGCGACGGCGTGGAAGGCGACGATGCCCCCTAATACTAGCCGCAGCCGCGTGATTTCAGGAAGTTTCGTAGGGTCCAAGGAATCGGTTCCCATCGAAATGGATGATATGCGTTGGTGTTTCCGCAACCCATACCTCAGTTTCCCAAGAGATCTCAGTTATATACTTTCCCATTGTCGTGCGGTCTGGAAAGGCCGTAACATATACTAAACCGGGCATAGCCTTAGCAAATAATGCGGAAAGTTCACGGTGTCTTTTGCTATTTACAGGCCCATGGGTTGTCACAGCCTCAATTAAAAAAAGCCAATTTTTTCCTGATAATAGAGCACTATGTCCGGCATTTTGCCATGTTCATCTACTTCAACACCTAGCTCTAACAACCTGCTTTGCTGTAGATAGCCAATTTTGCTTCCCGTGTCGCCTACATAAATCACTTCGCTTCCCGGGGCATATCGGGATGCAAATTCGACGATGATATTTTTGATCAGCTTGCTGTGTGTACCAGAAGTGAGAGCGATTTCATAGCCCTCTTCGACCTCTACGGGAATCATCTGCATTTTTCGCTGCATCTCGTAAAGTTGAGCTAGGGTTCCTCGCTCTTCTAAATACGAAGAAAGGGTTTGGTCCCACTGGTCTGTGCCATAGGTGAGAATGACTGCAAAAGTTTCCGGACTGATCTGATAACATGCTTTGGGACTATTTACGGGACGGTTTGGTTCGTCTGGGTTGTACAGTGTGATTCCCGCTTCGACAAATTGGTGCATGGTTTGACGGCGGAAAGTTTCACGAGTATTGGGCGCGTACTCTTTGCCGTAGAAAGCCCGGCAAAATTCCACGATAGGGGTGATACCCATCAGCGGTTGTTCTAGTTCTTGCCAGCTTCCATCTGGTTTGAGGTTCAAAATGGCAAGCAGCGTCAGTGCGGAACGTTCGTTTTGTTGGCCTCTGGGAAGGCCGAAACTTATCAAGAGATCTAGTGCCTCATCTATTTTTTGTTGCGCTTGGATTGGATCAATCATGGGTTTCTTTCCCATTCTAGTGACTTCTTGGTTGATCAGATAATCGATATCCTTTTGTAACGGGATTTTACCTTTGGCCAGAGAACCGAATTTAGTTAAGATCTCTATACTTGGATAATGAATTGTCTTGAGATCTGCAGAATTGACTTGTGTGTGGCCATTAAATTGGCGGAAGTATTTATCGACCAGAGTACAATTTAAATAGACGGCCAGCCCCAAGGCTATTTCTTTAGACAATCCCTGCTTTTGTCGATGGAATACGTTTAGGTGATTTTCAAAGCCGACTTTACGGGCAGGTAGAGATGAATCATATACCGCTGCTACGATGCGCCTTCGTTCTTCTTTGGCAGTAAAGCGTTTGGTCACTACATAGTAGCCATTATTAGACCAGAGCCACTTTTCAGAATCAGGTGTAATATTAATAGCATTGGGCTTCTTCCCATCCTTGGGCCATGTCAGTCCATCGGCATCAAAATGGGCAGGATAAAGCAAGGGTGCCGTACCTGGTCCAGGTTTCTGGCGCAAATGTTCTTTTAGTCTAAAATCTACTAGGGGACCAGTGGATATTTCGATGCCTAAATTTTTTAGCGTATAATTAAATACTGAAATCTGATCTATTACATGCTGTTCAAAATCAGTAGTGGCTATATAGATGAATTTCTCTGGATCGTCGGGCTTGACAACGCTGGTATAGGGAACTGTCCTCTGGGTCATATCCTCTACGATCATTTCTCCGTACTCCCTAGAGAATTCTACACCATGACTTGAGGTGATTCTGACAGTTCCTGAGGCTATTCCTTTTATTGCATGGAAGATTATGTTTTCCTGCAGGACTGCATCGTCTTTGAATGCATGAGTGCGAGACTCAAATACATGAAAACGCTTGATCGTCATCCGTTCGAGTAAAAATTTGCGAAAGGACTTGAAGTACGGACCATTGCAGAACGAACGAGGTACGATGGCTACAAGCTCACCTCTTGGTCTTAGCATCTCGATAGCAATTGTTAGAAATCCTGCATATAAATTTGAGATTTCTACACCCACGGCTTGCAGCCATTTTCTATGTGGAGAATTGGAGTGGATTTTTTTATAAGGAGGGTTCATGATTACATGAGTGAAGGAATCCTTGGCTGGAGGACTCTGAAATAGGTCATTTGCCAGTTGTTTCGCTCCTCTTTCAATAAAATCTTCAGCTTCAATTTTCTCTCGCAGGTCGATTCCGTTGTCTTGGCACAATCGGCGACAGTTGGTAAGCGTAGATTGTAGATACTCAATCATCGTCGGCTCTAGTTCGTAAGCCTTGATGTAAATCTCTTGGGGGCGAGTAGTACGAGAGCAAAATTCCTCTACAAAAGCGGCCGTTAAGGAACCAACGCCGGCACCAGCATCTAAAAGGCGAATCTGACTGTATGCGACAGAGTCAAAAAGCGAGGCCATAAACCGAGCAATAGAGCTAGAAGTCAGAAACTGACCCATTTCCGCACGTTTCTTGGGAACTAGTTTCCGGGATATATCCAAGCGATAGCTCTCTGCCAGTTCGGTTGCAGATGCAGTCTCGCTTTGACTTAAATTGATGCCATTCATAAGTGTTAAAGAATTGGTGCAGGAGAAGTGACCTTAAATTTCGGGCGTCCTATTAAGCAGATTCTCGTTTTTGCTGAGCAAGAACCGTCGCGTCAAAATTAGGCGATTGGATAAGGTGGGGCAACGACCCTCATAAGAACTCCACCGTTATACGGTAGCAAGGGTATTCCCATTATAGCTTATAGCGGGCATCTTGCCCCGACCAGCCCTAGGGATATAGTATAGATTGACCAGAGCAATAGTTCACACCTCAACGACACTCAGGAGCTTGTTAGCTATGACTGATCCGATCAAAGTCGCCGTGCTGGGCATGGCCCACGACCATTTGTGGAGCAACCTCAATGAACTAATCAATCAGGAAGGGGCTCTCCTCGTGGGCGGTGCCGACCCCAACCCCGCGCTGCTGGACCGCTTCCGCGAGCGCACGGGCTGCGACCAAGTACACGGCGAATACGAAGCCCTGCTCGACGCGCAAACCCCAGACGCGGCCTTCGTCTTTTCGGCGACCGCGCACCACGCCCCCATCGTCGAGCTGTGCGCGGCCCGAGGCATTCACGCGATGGTCGAAAAGCCCATGGCCGCCACCCTCGAACAGGCCGACCGCATGCTGTGCGCGGCCCAGCGCCACCAGATCGGCCTGATGATCAACTGGCCCACCGCTTGGTCGCGGCCCTTGCACACGGCCCACCGCCTCGTCGGGGAAGGGGCCATTGGGTCCTTGTGGCAGCTCACCTGGCGCGGCGGGCACTGCGGCCCCGACGAACTGGGCTGCTCCGACGAATTTTGTGGCTTTCTTTTTGATGCCCAGCTCAACGGGGCCGGGGCTTTCAACGACTACAGCGGATACGGGGCCAGCTTGTGCGTCCACTTTTTGGGTCGGCCGCACAGCGTGGTGGCTATGGCTGGCCGCTTGCTCAAGACCCATCTGCCCGTCGACGACAACGGCATTATGGTGCTGCGCTACCCCCAGGCTTTGTGCCGCTTGGAAATGACTTGGACCGAAGCCGTGCCCCACGTGCCGTCCCACGACGTGGTGCTCTACGGCACGGAGGGCACGATAGTGGTGGGCAATCAGGTAACGGTGTACACCCGCCAAAACCGCACGGGAACAGAAGTGGAACTCGACGAACTGCCCGCCGCTCAGCGCAACGCCACCGCGCATTTTCTCGACTGCATTCGCTCGGGCCAGCCGCCCCAAGGCACGACCAACGCTACCCAATCGCGCCACGCCCAAGAGATTATGGAAGCCGGCTTGCAGGCGGCCACCTCGGGCGTGGAAGTGAGCCTGCCTATTGAGGGCCATCTGTTCCGCGCATAACCCACAATCCGTTCAACAGGAGACCTTATGTCCCGTTCTCACTGGCGCAATGTTCTGCATCACGACGACGAACCCAACGAAGCCATGCAGCGCATCGACGCTCAGGTCGCTCCGCTGGAGGAACTGCCCGACGCGGTGCGCCACATCCGCTCTTTGATCGCGCGCTTTGACTCGCTGACCCACTACCGAGCCTTTGACAACCTCGACCTTATCGTCCGCGCCATCGGCGCGGGCACGTATCCGGGCCAGCCGGCCGTTGATGTGCTTACCCGAGCTTGGCAAATGGACGACCGGCGCCGGCGCCGGGCCAAGGCGTATGTGCAAACCCTACAAGCTTGGAGCGAAGGTACGTCTGCTGAAGAAGCTCAGCAGGTGGTGGGCGATGCGGCCTTGTGCGCTGAGTTGTACGGTATTTTAGGTCCGCTTACAGTGCCCACCAAGGCTTGGTTGGCGGCTTCTTTAGCGCATACCCTCAAAGCCTTTGCCTACGAAGCCCCAGACTGGCTCGACGAAGCAGACGCGGCGGATTTTGTGCGCGGGGTGTACCGCGCGGCACTGGGTCGCGACCCCTCGCCCGACGATTTGCAAAACCGCTTAGCCGAACTAGCCGGCGGCAAAAGCCGGGGCCATTTGGTCCGCGAGGTCTTTGACTCGGCCGAAAGCCGCCAGCGCCAACAATGGCAGGTATTGGAAAAGTTGAAAGCCGATGGAGAATGACGATGGGCATTTTTCCCGCTGCGGCCATGCGCCAGATAGCTGCGGCCTTTGACGGTCGCATGGGCTGGCATCTAGAAGATTTGGCCACTGGCCAAGTGCATCAGTATAGGGCCGCCGAGCGCTTTCCCACGGCCTCGGTCATCAAGATTGCCGTATTGGTCGAGTTGTTTCACCAAGCCGAGGCCGGTCGGCTGTCGCTGGACGACCGGCACCGGCTGCGGGGCGATATTTCAAGGCACGGCTCGGGGGTGTTGCAAATCGCCCGCGACGAGCCCGAGCTGACCTTGCGCGACTACGCCCGCCTGATGATGGGCATTAGCGACAACATCGCCACTGATTTCCTCATGGGGCTGCTGGGGCTAGGCTCGATCAACGCTACCCTCGACCGCCTAGGCTGTGCCAATGTGCGGGCCGCCGCGACCATGGGCCGCTATCACTACCGCATGGTGGGGATGGACGACATGCCCACCAACCGAGCCAACGATGCTGTGTACGGGGAGCGAGTCCGCACACAGGGCCTTGACTACGGCAGCGTATCCTTTGGGGATTCGCTGGCAAACAACGTGGCTGCTCCCGGCGAGTTGGCCTCTTTATTGGCGGCTATGTACCGCGGGCAGGTCGTCAGTGCGGCAGCCTCCAAAGCCATGATCGAGCTGCTCAAAACCGGGCGGGATACCCGCATGATTCGGCACTACCTCAAGCCGGATGTGGAGGTGGCGCACAAGTACGGCTCTAGTGGTATCATCAAGGGAGATGCCGGCCTTGTGTTTTTGCCAAAAGGTCCTTTGGTGGTGGTGGCTTTTGCCTTGGCTCGCAGCGACGGAGCGGCGGCGGCCGAGGCCATTGCTCAAGTCGCCCGTTTGGCGGTGGCGGCGTTGGCTTCCGAATGCGTGGAGGAGGGTGGGGGCACAGGCGGCGGATAGGCTTGGGCGTTACCAACTAAAGGTGTTAAGATGATCATCGACACGCATCTGCACGTGTGGAGCGACGACGCGCAGCGCTATCCGTTTGCCGCGGGCCGGACTCAGGTGGGCGGTGGGTCTGTGGAATTGCTCAACCGGACCATGGCCGCGGCCGGGGTCGCCAAAGCGGTTATTGTGCAGCCGATTCACTATTTGTTCGACAACCGGTACGTGGCCGACTGTCTGCGCCGCTTTCCGGGCCGCTTTGCCGCCATTGGCTTGGTCAATCCCAAGGCCCCGGACGCGCCCGACCGCTTGGAAAAGCTGGTGCGCGAGGACGGTTTTGGCGGCTTACGCATTCACTCGTCGCGGCTCGACCACCCCGCGGAGTGGGCCGCCAGCGATCAGAATCCGCTGTGGCGGCGGTCGGAAGAGCTGGGCTCTTGCTTTATCGTCCACGGCCCGGCGGCCAATCTGCCCCACCTAGTGCCCATCATTGGCCGCTTTCCCCAAGTGCCGGTAGTGCTGGACCACATCGGCGGTGCGCCGACTCAGGAAAAACCGCCCTTTCCGCTGTTGAGCCACGTGCTCGACTTGGCGCGCTTTCCGCGGGTGTACGTGAAATTCACGCCGCAGGCGCACAAGTCTGAGTTGCCCTTTCCGCACGCGGATACGTTTCCCACCTTTCGCCGCATCTACGACGCCTTTGGGCCGCAGCGGCTGATGTGGGGCACTAATTTCCCCGGCGTCCTGAAAGGGGTGGGGTACGGGCCGGCTCTAGCGATGTTCCGCGACCACGTCGATTTTCTCACCGACGACGACAAGGCGTGGCTCTTCCACCGCACGGCTTTGCAGGTGTGGAGCTTTGCTAGGGCCTAGCGGCGTCATGTCCTTATTATTTTGTCTCCAAACGGGGTTGCACTTCTCGCTGCAAGCGGCCAGATAGTTCGTCGTCGGCCCTATCTAACGCATAATCCATCTGCAGGCCCATCCAGATACGCATAAGCCTTTTCCTAGTGACTACTACAAGCCGATCTCTTCGACAAGCTCAGAGGCCATTGGGGCCGTTGCGTGCCGTGCCAAGCGGTCGGATATTGACTTCGGCGATCACTAACCACTAACCCGGAGGACCTCTATGAGAATGCGGATATTCGGGCTGGCAGCAGTCCTGCTGCTGGCGGTACAAACGGGCGGCGCCGAAGATAAAAAGATCACCATCTGGTGGGCGCAATGGGATCCGGCGGCGGCCCTACAAGAGCTGGGCCACGAGTTTGCCCAACAGACCGGGATTGCCGTCGAGGTGTACCAGATTCCTTGGCCGGCTTATCAGGACCAGGTCTTTCTCAATTTTGGCAACAAGCAGACCGACTTCGACATCGTCGTCGGCGACAGCCAGTGGATTGGTCGCGGCGCGACCAAGGGGCTGTATTTGGAACTGACCGATTGGCTGCCCGAGGCCGTCGACATGGGCGCGATTCATCCGCGGGCGGCCCGCTACTTGTGCGAGTATCCGCCCGGCAGCGGTCGATTCTTTGCCGCGCCCTGCCAGACCGACGCCATTGGCTTTGTCTATCGCCGCGACTGGTTTACAGACCCGGCCGAGCAGGCGGCGTTTGTCGCCCGCTACGGTCGCCCGCTGGCTGCGCCCGCTACGTGGGAAGAATTCCGCGACTTGGCCGAGTTTTTTCACCGCCCGCAGCAAAAGCGCTACGGCTGCTCGCTGCTGACCGGCCGCGGCTACGACTCCATCGTCATGGGGTTCCAGCCCTTTTTGTGGGCATGGGGCGGCGCGTGGGGCGACCCGCAAAGCTACAAGGTGCAGGGCCACCTCAACACCGAGGGGGCTGTGGCCGGGCTGGAGTTTTTCAAGTCCCTGCTGCAATTTACGCCCGAAGGCGGCACCAACGCCGATTACTTCTTCAACTTAGAGGCGTTTGCCAACGGCTCTACGGCGATGGTTTTGGACTACTTTCCGTTCTATCCGGGGATCGTCGCCAGCATGGGCGATCAAGTGGGCTTCTTCATGGTGCCGCGCCACGGCGATAGGCGCGTCATCTCGCTGGGCGGGCAGGGCTTTAGCATTTCGACCAAGACCACGCCGCAAAAGCAGCAATGGGCCAAGCAGTTTATCGCTTGGTTTGCGCAGACCGAGGTGCAGCAGCGGTGGATTGCCTACCCAGGTTCCTTTACGGCCAACACCGAGCTGCTGGCGAGCGCGGAATTCGCCGCGGCGGCGCCGTACAATGCGGTGTTTGCCGCGTCGCTGGATTACTTGCAGGACTTTTGGAACGTGCCGGTGTACAACGAGTTGTTGGCGGCGGCCGTGCGCCACTTGGGCGCGGCCCTTGACGGCACCAGCGCGAGTGCCGCGGCCCTCGACGCGCTGGCCGCGGAGCACGAGATGATTTTGATGGAAGCGGGCTTGCTAGAGATGGAATAGGCGTCGTCATGCGGAGTAGTAGTACGGGCCGGTGCCGCGATTGGACGCCTTATGCGTTTGTGGGGCCGGCCCTCCTTTTGCTCATCGGCATCAATGTTTTCCCCCTGCTATACAGCATCGCGCTCAGCTTCACCAATGTAGATTTGGTCGGCGGGGCGTGGAAGTTCGTGGGGGGGTTCAACTACGCCGTGGCGTTCAAGTTTGCTAAATACGGGGCCGCGCTGCGGACCACCGCGCTCTTTGTCGGCGTGGCGGTAGCGGTGGAGTTGGTCTTGGGCTTTGCCTTGGCGCTGGCCCTCAAAGATCGCTTCGGCGGCCGGGGGTTCGCGCTGACTGCGCTTTTAGTGCCGATGATGTTGCCGCCGGCTGTGATCGCGCTCTTTTGGAAGTTAGTGCTCAACGGGCACTATGGCATCCTCAATCAGGGCCTCGGTACGCTGGGGCTGGGTCAGCCGCAGTGGATTACAGACCCCGACCTCAAGCTGCTGTCGATTTTGCTGGTGGATGTGTGGATGTGGACGCCGTTTATGATGCTTATTGCGCTGGCCGCACTCAACGCCATCCCCGGCTACCTGTACGAGGCGGCGGCCATTGATCGGGCCTCGCGCTGGAAGGTCTTTCGCCGGATTACCCTGCCTTTGTGCGCGCCGCTGTTGGGGCTGGCTGTGTTGCTCAGGGCCACGGACGCGCTCAAGCAGTTCGATTTGGTCATGGCCATCACCGGTCCTAACGACCCGGCCACGCAAACGGTGAGTGCGCTGCTCTATCAGGTGGTGTTCCGCGACGGCAAGGTGGGGTTGGGGGCGGCGTATTCGTATGTGGTGCTGGTGTTGGTGCTGGCGCTGGCCAGTGTGTTTGTGCGCTACATGCGGCGCGCAGAGGGCGGGGCGCGGTGAAGGTTTTGCGCCTCGTTTTTGTCGGGGGCTACTTTGGCGCGGCCATGCTGCCGCTGGTATGGCTGGTGCTGACCTCGTTTAAGACGCGGGACGACAGCATTGCCGTGCATCCAAAGTGGGTGCCCACTGGGGCCGCCGAGGTGGTGGCTGATGGGATGTACTTCCGCGCCAATCTCGACGGCTACCGCCAATTGGCCGCGGTGTACGCCGGCGGGGAGCACGCCTTTTTCCACTACTTGGGCAACAGCTTGGTCATTGGCCTGCTCAGCACCTTGTGCTCGGTACTCATTGGCACCAGTGCGGCCTATGGCTTTAGCCGCTTTGTCATTGCCGGGGGGCGCGACTGGCTGTTCTTCATCCTATCGACGCGCTTTTTGCCGCCTCTCGCCGTGGTGGTGCCGGTGTTGATGATGTACCGCGAATTCGATCTGCAGAACAGCCATTTGGGTCTGGTGCTGCTGTACACGGCGTTTAACATGTCGCTGGCGGTGTGGCTGATGAAGGGCTTTATCGACGAAATACCCACCGCGTACGAAGAAGCGGCACTGGTGGCGGGCTACACTCGTTTCCAAGCCTTCCGCCTGGTCGTCTTGCCGCGTGCGGTGCCCGGGATGGCGGTAACGGCGGTGTTCTGCTTGATCTCGGCGTGGAACGAGTACGGATTTGCCATGACACTCAACAACCAACAAGCCGTTACGGTGCCGGTGTATTTCGCTGGTTTGCAGGGCAATGTGTCGGGTTTGCCGTGGGCGCAGATTAGTGCCGGGATGCTGATTTTTGTCGCGCCGATCATCGTCTTCACGGTGTTGGTGCGCCAGCATCTGCTGCGCGGCGTCACCTTTGGGACGATCAAGCGATGATCCGCTGGTTGGATCGCGGCGCGCGCTTGGGCATGGTCGCCGGCGTGGGATTGATGCTACAACCGCTGTGGGGCGCGGGGCTGAAGTACGGGTTTTTTGTCGCGGCCTTTAGCACGTTGTTGCACATTGCGACCTCGCGGCGGACGCTGGACGAGCCATGAGCTTTCTCGAGTGCCGGGGTTTGGTCAAGACCTATGCCGACGGTACGCAGGCGGTCCGCGGCCTCGATTTGCGCTGTAGCGAAGGCGAGTTTGTCGTGCTGTTGGGGCCTTCTGGGTGCGGCAAGACGACGACGCTGCGGATGGTCGCCGGCCTCGAAAGGCCGACGGCTGGGCAGATTGTGCTGGCCGGTGCGGACATCACCGATTGCTCGCCGGCCGAGCGAGACGTGGGATTCGCGTTTCAGTTTTACGCGCTCTATCCGCACCTGAAGGTCGAGGACAACATTGGCTTTCCGCTGGAGAGCATGGGATTGAAGCGGCGGGAACGACAGCAGCGGATAGCCGACATGGTCGAGCGGTTGGGGCTGGGTGCGTTGACCGGGCGCTACCCGCGCCAGCTATCAGGCGGCGATCAGCAGCGGGTGGCCTTGGCGCGGGCCATGGTGCGGCGGCCGCAACTCTACCTGATGGACGAGCCGTTGGGCACGCTCGACGCGAGTTTGCGGCTGGAGATGCGGGCGCTGATCCGCGCCCAACAGCTCGACGCCGGAATCACCACCTTGTATGTGACCCACGATCAAGAGGAGGCCATGAGCTTGGCCGATCAAGTGGTGGTCATGGATCGAGGCCAGATCCGCCAGAGCGGGGACGCGGCCTTGGTGTACGACCAGCCGGCCGATTTGTTTGTGGCGCACTTTATCGGTAGCCCCAGCATGAACTTCATCAGTGGGGCCATCCGCGAGGACTGCTTTGTTGCGCCGGGGTTGGTCTGGCCTGTGGCCGAGCGGTTGCGGTCGGGGCCGGCGACGCTGGGGGTGCGGCCGGAGTTGGTGCGGCCAGCCGCCACCGGGCGGCTGCGGGCTGCGGTGGTGCACGACGAATATCAAGGCGCGTGCCGCTACATTCACCTACAGGCGGATTGCGGTCGGCTGGTCATGCGGGTGGCCGATCGGGAGCGGGTGGCTGTGGGCACGGCTGTGGGCTTGGACTTTGCGCGGGCGTTGTTGTTTGACCCGGCGAGCGGCCAACGACTCTAAGATGTCTTGGTTGCAGCTAAAAGGAGTGATGCGGCGCTTTGGCCAGGCCGAGGTCCTGTCGGGCATTGACCTGGCACTGGGAGCCGACGAGATGCTGGTGGTGTTGGGGCCGACTGGCGCGGGCAAGACCACGCTGCTGCGGATCATCGCCGGCTTGGACGCGCCCGACGCCGGCCGGGTCGAGATGGCCGGCGAGGAGGTGACGCACTGGCCGCCGGCCGACCGCGACATTGCGTTTGTCTTCCAGCACTTTGCGCTCTATCCCGATTGGAGTGTGCGGCGCAACTTGGAATTTCCTCTCAAGGCACCGCGCCAGCAGCTAGTGCCCGACGAGATCGACCAGCGCGTCGGCTGGGCGGCCGAGCTGCTGAACATGGAGCGGCTGCTCGACCGACCGGCGGCCCGTTTGTCGGGCGGAGAGATGCAGCGGGTGGCCATTGGGCAGGCGATTGTGCGGCGGCCGCGGCTGTTTCTTTTTGACGAGCCGCTGACTAATTTGGACGCCAAGCTGCGGGAGTCCCTCCGCCTAGAGTTGGCCCTGTTGCGGCAAGAGTTAGGCATCCCAGCGATCTACGTGACCCACGACCAAGCCGAGGCCCTGTCCATGGGCGATTCTATTGCCGTGTTGGCCGAGGGGCGAATTTTGCAGCAGGGTAGCCCGGAGGCTATTTATCGCCAGCCGGTCTCGCCGGTCGTGGCGCGCCAATTGGGGCAACCCGCGATCAACATCCTCCGCGTCCAGCGGCGCGGGGCTGCGTGGGTTGGCCCGAACCAGGCCGAGCGAATGCCGGCGCTGAATGGAGCCGGCGAGATGCTGCTCGGCGTCAGGCCCGAGGACATCGCACCCGAAGGCGGATCGGTGCCGGGGGTGGTGCGCGTCGTCGAGGACGCTGGGGCTGCGTGGGTTTTGTGGGTGGATTGGGCCGGGGCGTCCATCCATATTATCGCGTCTAAGGAGCGGCGTTTTGCCCCGGGCGAGACCGTGTATCCGCGCATTGACGCCGAGCGGGCGCTGCTGTGGCCGCGCTAACAGGAGAGCATAATGTACTGGCGAAATTTGTCGATGTGGAGTGCCCTAGGCATGGCGGCGCTGGTCGCCTGTGGTAAGCAGGAGCCAACCATGCAAAAGGAAGCATTGCCGCTGGCTCAGGTGGGCGAAGAATTGATCACGGATCGGGATATGCGCTACCTGATCGACAATGTGGCCGAGTGGGCCAAAAGCGAACAGGAGGGCGGCGCAAAGGTCCGCGAATACTTGCAGTCGCTGATCGATCGGACGCTCATTCTGCGAGAAGCGCGAGCCGGCCAATTAGACCGGAGTCCGGCGTTTGTCAGCGAAGTGGCGACGGCTTTGCGGCGGCGGCTGGTACGAGAAATTGAGCAGCGCGCCGTCGAACATCAGGTCGATATTACCGAGGAGGACATGCGGCGCGTCTTTGCCGAGCAGAACTGGGAGCGCTGGATCAAAATAGCCCATATCGTCGTACCTACCCAAGAGCGCGCTGAGGAGGCGATGGCGGCCCTGCAGACCGGTACTCCCTTTGAGGAGGTGGCGCGCGCATTTTCGACCCATTCGCGCACGGCCTCGCTCGGGGGCGTGAAACCCCTGTATTACAGCCGCTTCCACGCCGTCCCACTGGTGCGTGATGTACTTTTCAGTCTCAAAGTCGGGGAAATATCCGAGCCTATAGCCGTCCCGCAGGGCTACGAGATTTTTAAGGTCCTAAACGAGTTGCAAGGGACTTACGAGCAGACTAGGGATTTTCTCTTTAAAACACTGTCCGAGGAGCGGTTGGACGCCCGCAGAAAGGCGTATGCGGATTCGCTGGCCGAGCAATTCCAATTGACTCCAGATCCGCATGGCTTGGGCGTCTTGATGGAAATTTTGCGCCGCGGTCGGGAGGATCCGGCGACCGGCAAAAAGACGTTTCAGATTCCAGAAGGCACCGCCGAGATGCCGCTCTTCAGGTATGCGGGCGGACAGATCGCGCTCGGGGAAGCCATCTTGCTATCGCCGGTCATTCGCCAAGGCCGCGACGTGTCCGACAGTGCGCGAGTGGACCATTTTCTGCAACGCGACGTAGTAATACCGCAGCTCATGTGGATGGAGGCGGATAAGTTGGAGCTCGACCGCGAATTCGAAGAATGGGTCCAGCGCAAGGAAGAAGAAGTGCTGATTGTGACCATGCGCCAGATCGCCACTCCTATTGACGAGGAGATAAGCGAACAGGAGGTACTCGATTATTACGAAGAGACCAAGGACCAGTACCGGACCGCCTCGGAGGTGAGCGTGGTGGAGATCCAGTCAGCTAGCGAGGCCGAGGCCGAGGTGCTGCTGGCCGAGATTCGCGTCCTTTTCGGCCGGGCCTCCCCGCTGATTGACCTGCTCACGAGGGTGAAACGAAAGCAGCAGGCCGGACAGGACCTGACCGAGGAAGTGCAGGTGCTGCGGGAGATGGACGGCGATCTCGAAGTTTTGGAATGGCTGCGTCAGCGGCTGGCCGAGCGGGGCGGAGTAGAGGCGATCTTGGCGGAAATAGCCGCGACATCAAGTCCGAAAGAGTTGGC
>RKRN01000146.1 GCA_007571365.1 Candidatus Latescibacterota bacterium | reverse complement strand
GAACAGGCGCGTTTGGGGGGGAGTTGGGCGTGGCAGCACGGGGGCCCCTGCGCCGAGTTGGTCCAGCAGCTCGCCGGCTTACCGAAGGCCGAGGTCCGCTGCGGGACGGTGGCCGGCGGCCACTACGCCGATGGCTGGGTCGCCTTGTTCGACGCGGTGCGGATGACCAAGGTGCGCGCCACAGCCGTCGTCTATGCCAACGGGGCGATTGAGCAGCCAGCCGTCTTTGGGCACAACGACCTGCCGGGCGTACTGCTCGGGTCCGCGGCCCAGCGGTTGGTGAAGTTGTACGCGGTCAAACCGTGCGAGCGGATGGTGGTGCTAGCGGCCAACAGCGCTGCGTACCGGGTGGCCCTGGACATGCTCGACGCCGGGGTCGCGGTGGCGGCCATCGCCGATTTGCGTCCCGACGCAGCACGGCCGGCCCTAGCGCAAAAAATCGCGGCCGCCGGGGTGCCCATCCACAGCGGCTGCGCGGTCTATGCGGCCGTGCCCAACCGCCAGAAGAATGGCCTGCGCGGCGCCGTGGTGGCCCCGCTAGCGGCCGACGGCACCCTAGATGCCCAACGCGGCACCGAGATCGCCTGCGACGGCCTTGCCGCGTCGGTCGGTTGGATGCCCAATGCGGGGCTGCCCAGCCAAGCGGGGGTGCAGTTTGCCTACGATGAGGCACTGGAGCAGCTCGTGCCCCATTCGCGTCCAGACGGGGTTTTTGTCGCCGGGCGCGGACGCGGCGTGTACGACCTAGACGCGCAGCGGGAAGATGGGCGGGTCGCTGGGCTAAAGGCCGCGCACTACGCCGGCCACGGCGTTGGCGAGGCTCCCGCGCCGCCGCGGCCGCCGCGAGAAGCCCAAAGCCACCGCTATCCAATTTTCGCCCATCCGAGCCAAAAGAACTTCGTGGATTTCGACGAGGACTTGCACTTGGCGGATTTGGTTCATGCACACCAAGAAGGCTACGATAGCGTCGAACTGCTCAAGCGCTACAGCACGGTGGGCATGGGGCCGAGCCAGGGCAAGCTGGCCAACCTAAACGCGACGCGGATCTTGGCCCAGCTCAATGGCGACAGCATGGCCGCAACCGGCTCGACGACCGCCCGGCCCTTCTACCAGCCGGTGCCGCTGGGGCATTTGGCGGGCCGGCGCTTTCACCCGCTGCGCCGGACGCCGATCCACGCTTGGCATTGCGCGCACGGCGCGGTCTTGGCCCACATGGGCAACTGGTATCGGCCCGAGTACTATGCCCGGGGCGACGCTGACCGCGACGCGTGTATTGTGCAGGAGGCGCAGCAGGTGCGGACTGGGCTGGGGATCATCGACGTGGGTACGCTGGGCAAGTTACAGGTTTGCGGCCCGGACGCCGGCGAGCTGCTCGAGCGCCTCTATACGGGCCGCTTCAAGAAGCTGGTGGTCGGCCGTTGCCGTTACGGCGTGGCCCTCGACGAAAGCGGGGTGGTGGTTGAGGATGGGGTGATTGCGCGGCTGAGTGCAGACCGTTTCTACGTCACCACGACTAGCAGCGGCGCGGCGGCCTTTTACCGCGAAATGTTGCGCTGGGCCGCGATCTGGGGCTTGGACGTGACCTTGAGTAATGTCACCGGCCAACTGGCGGCGTTCAATCTGGCCGGCCCAGCCAGCCGCGACGCGCTGGCGGCGTTGACGGACCTCGATTTGCGGTCCGGGCCTTTCTCCTATCTGCGGGTGCGCGAAGGCGAGGTGGTCGGGGTGCGGGCGCTGGTGATGCGGGTGGGTTTTGTCGGCGAACTGGGCTACGAAATCCACGTGCCCGCTTGGCAAGGAGAGCACGTGTGGCGGGCGTTGATAGCGGCCGGAGCACGCCCTTTTGGCGTGGAGGCGCAGCGCCTGTTGCGCTTGGAAAAAGGGCATTTGATCGTCGGACACGACACAGACGCGCTGACCTATCCGCAAGAGGCGGGGCTGGCGTGGACTATTGGCAAGAACAAGCGATTCTTCGTCGGCCAGCGCAGTCTGCAAATCTACGCGGCGCGCCCAACTCGGCGCACGCTCGTCGGCGTGCGGTGGCCCACTGGTTTTGCCGGCAAGCTGCCCGCAGAGTGCAACTTGATCGTGCGGGGCGGCTGGATAGCGGGTCGCATAACCAGCATCGCCCCGGTCTCGACGCTGGGCTATCCGCTGGGCTTGGCCTTTGTCGAAGCGGACATGGCCGCGCCCGGGACGCGGGTGGAAGTGCGCTTAGACGATGGTTCGACGAGCGTGGCACAGGTCGCTGCACTGCCCTTTTACGACCCCGAGGACGAGCGGCAAAAGCGGTGAGATGGTCGGGGCCGTGCCAAGAAAGGACGAGTCTTGCTGCGACAAATACCGCCGCCGTACCGCCAGCGCGTAGGGCGGCGCGGCCAGCGCACGGGCCGAGGGGCTACGGGCCGCGCCCTACTCACCGGCGGCCTCTTGGCGGCCCTCATCGCCATCGGCGTACCCTACGGGAGCATGGTGGTGCAAGGGTCGCGGCTGGGGCTTTCGTCGGCCACGCCCGCGGCATTTTTCTTGTTGTTCGTCCTGCTGCTGACGGTGCAGGTGGCGCTGGGGGCGGTGCGGCGCGAGTGGGCGTTTGGCCGCGGCGAGTTGGTGACGATCTTTGCGATGATGGCGGTGGCCACGGCCATACCCACCCGCGGGGTGGTGGGCATGCTGCTGCCGATGATCACCGGCACCTTCTACTACGCCACGCCCGAAAACCAGTGGGCCGAGTTGATCCATCCGCACGTGGCCCACTGGATGGTCGTCGCGGACCTAGAGGCTGTCCAGGCCTTTTACGAGGGCGTGGGGCGCGATGCGCCAATCCCGTGGGACGCTTGGCTGGTGCCCTTGGGGTGCTGGCTGGCGTTCTACGCGGCGTTCTATCTGTCGCTGATCTGCCTGATGAATATCCTGCGCCGCCCGTGGGTCGATAACGAGCGGTTGGCCTATCCTTTAGCGCAAGTGCCGCTGGCGATGATCCAAGGCGCGGCGGACAGTCGGCTCGCGCCTTTCTTTCGCCAACGTCTCGTCTGGCTGGGCATGGCCATTCCCTTGGGCCTCGGCAGTTTAGAAGCCCTGCAGCACTACTTCCCCGCGCTGCCGGCGCCCGCGCTGGATGCGCGGCTGTCGCTGCTGCGGCAGATCGTAGTCCTGCGCCTCGACATCAACTTTCTGATGCTCGGCTTCGCCTATCTCATCGGCGTCCAGCTCTCCTTTAGCCTTTGGGTTTTCTATCTCATTCACGCCCTGCAAGAGGGCCTGTTGCACAGCCTGCACTTACAGCATACCGCCGATCTGGGGGCGTGGTCCAATGCGGGGATGGGGCATCAGATGATAGGAGCCTGCGCCGTGCTGGTCGCCTATAGCTTGTGGACCGCCCGCGCCCATCTGGCCGAGGTGGGCCGCCGCTTTTTGCATCCGGCCCAAGACGAAGGAGAAATGGCATCCTATCGCTTCTCGCTGCTCGGTTTGGCCTTGGGCACGGCCGGCATGGTGCTGTGGCTGTGGCAGAGCGGATTGCCGCTATGGGTCGCCGCGCTGGTGGTGGTAGTGGCCTTGGGCCTGTTGGTCGCGCTGACTCGCATCGTCGCCGAGGCCGGGACCCCGACGATTACGTCGGGCATGGTCCCGGCGGGGTTTACCATTGGGGCCGTCGGGGTGCCGGCTTTGGGGGCACCGGGCGTGGTGGCACTGGGCTATACCTTCGTTTGGATGAACGACCTGCTGGTTTTTATGACCGCTCCTTTGGCCAATAGCCTGCGCTTGGGCAGCGAATTGGCCGGCGACCGCCGCCGGTTGCTGTGGGGCTTGGCCGCGGCCATGCTCATCAGTCTGTTGCTGTCGACTTGGTACACCCTGCATTTGGCCTATACGCACGGAGCGGTCAACCTCCACAAGCAGTACTTTTCCACTTTTGCGGCCGAGCCGTCCAAGTTCGCCGCGCAGCAGCTACTCCATCCCAGTGGCCCGGACGCCATTGGCTGGTTGTGGACGGGTGGCGGTGCTCTGTTGATGAGTATACTGATAGGCGCGCGCAACCACTGGGCGTGGTGGCCGCTGCATCCTTTGGGCTTTGCCGCGAGCATGGGTTGGGTGATGGACCATATCTGGTGCTCGATTTTTCTCGCTTGGTTCATCAAGGCCCTCGTGCTCCGCTTTGGGGGCGCGGCACTCTACCACCAGACCGTGCCCTTCTTCCTCGGCCTAGCCCTCGGCCAGATCGTCACTGCGGGAGTTTGGCTCCTCGTCGATGGGTTCACCGGGGCGGTGGGCAATCGCCTGCCGGTGTATTAAATTTTTTACTATTACATAGTGGCGTTAGCAGCCGGCGGCCCATTGGGCTCTACATCCATGATCCGCAGTTTCAGAGACCGAAAGCCCCAGCGCTTCTTTGCCGGGTATCGCGTCGCAGAGTTCCAAAGACTCGCCAACCAAGCCACGCGCCGTCTTGCTTATTTGGACCGTGCGGAGTCCCTCCCAGATCTGGCTGACTTGCCGAGCAACCGCCTAGAGGCGTTGCGGGGAAATCGGACCGGTTGGCACAGCATTCGTATCTCTACGCCTCGAACATCGCTATCAACCAAGGCCAGCAGCAGCCGATGCATTTTTCTTTTAGCGAAGACTTGCGATTCACCGATGCCAATGGCGTCGAAATGTGGGGGCACATCGTCCATATCGCGGGCCGGTCGGCACTGGTCGAGTATCGGCCATTCGAGCCGTGATTGTGGGCGCGGGCGACGGCGCACAACCGTCTTCGCTTGGATGGAGCGCATCGGCTAGCCGGCTTGACTCTATTCGATGAGTAATTACTATAATTACAACCATTCTTTGCAGGAGAAATTCCAAGTAATGGCAACTAGAGACGTCAAGTTGATCGCCATCGGCAACTCTAAGGGCATTCGCCTTCCCAAGGTTCTGTTGCAGAAATACGGCTGGGGTGATTCCCTCGTCCTCGAAGAAACCGATGAAGGAATTTTTTTGTACAGCAACGAAAAGAACAAGCTCTCTTGGCAAGAAACCTACCGGGCCATGGCGGCTGACTGCGAAGACTGGAGCGATCTCGACGCCGCGGTCGCTGATGGTCTCGATTGATGGCAGCTTTTCCCCAGCGCTACGCCATCTACTTTGCCGATCTCAATCCCACCATGGGGGGAGAAATTCGCCAGGTGCGTCCGGTGGTTGTGGTCAGTCAGAATGAGATGAATCAGTTTCTCGATACGGTCGTCGTTTGTCCGCTCACCTCCGTGCTGCATCCTCAGTGGCGTAGCCGGCTGCAAGTGCAATGCGCGGGCAAGCAAGCTGAAATTGCCGTGGACCAGATTCGCACCATCAGCAAGCAGCGACTGAGGGATCAGATCGACAGGTTGTCTGCCGAGGCAGCGGCCCAGCTCCGACGCCTTATCGCGGAGATGTACGGAGAATGAGCGGTAAAACATGAACATCAATACTGAATACCTCATGCGCTGCATCCACACACTACAGATGGCGTTGGCGCAGTTGCCACAATACGATGAGAACGACATTTGGTACGACATCTATCGGGCGGCTTGCATCAAGGAGTTTGAGTTGGTTTTGGAGCAAAGCGGTAGTTTGTTAAAAAAACGGCTCCGGCCCTATTTCGCCAGCAATGGGCAGGCGGACCAGCTCACCTTCAAGAATTTGTTTCGCCATGCTGCCAAGCACGGGCTGATCTCGGTGGCGAGCTGTGAGCGTTGGCTGGAATATCGCGATCACCGCAACGACACGGCGCACCTATACGGCGCGGGGTTTGCCGAGAAAACGCTTGCGCTGTTGCCCCAGTTCATAGCCGACGCCGCGGAGTTAGCCCTGGTCATAGGAGAGGGGGCAGATGATTAAGCGTCTGGACCTGCCGCGCCGCTACCGGGAGCAGATCGAAGCCCTACTGCGCCAACACGTGCCCGGCGTGGAGGTGTGGGCTTACGGCAGTCGCGTCAACGGCCGCAGCCACGAAGGCAGTGATTTGGACTTGGTGCTCAGAGGCCCGGAGTTGCAGGAGATACCCAGCGGCCAGTTGGCGAATCTGACCGAGGCGTTGGAGGCGTCGAATGTTCCCATTATTGTGCAGGCGCACGATTGGGCGCGGCTGCCGGAGCATTTTCACCGGGAGATTGAGCGAGGGTATGTGGTTTTGCAAACAAACGCCCGCGCTCCTAGCTAAGCCCTTCGAGTCGGGTACAGAGCGGAATTTCAAAGCGTACTAAGCGTACTACTACCCAATGATTGAGAGAAAGGCAATAATGCCTTACACTGCTGACACGAACGTCTTGGTGCGCATAGTCATGCAAGATGACGCAAAACAGGCTGCCACAGCCCGAGCGTTGTTCCTACAGGCGACGGTCATAGCGATACCCGTTCCAGTATTCTGTGAATTTGCTTGGATACTGAAGCGCGGATACGCCGCCAGTGTTAATGACATCGCCTCGGCAATTGAGGCGATTGTCAAAGTCGATGCTGTTGTTACTGATCTGCCAGCGGTTGAGGCGGGATTAACTGCTTTGCCGACGGTGCCCTCGCTTATCAAGGTGAAACGCTTGGCGGGACCGTGTTCGCGAGTTTCGATCGCAACGCAGTCGCTCTTTTGCGAAACGACGGAGCGGAAGCGGCCGACCCAGCAGAATTGATAGCCTGACGTTTGGCCATTTTGCTATGACTACGACGCGCAAAAGCCCCATTGCCCATCTCGTCGCCGCCGCTCCGCCCGCCTTGTACCATCCGCTTGATCTGGTCAAGCTCGGGGCCAAAGGTCCGCGCTTGGTCGAATGGGCCGAGCAGCGCGGGCTGGTCCTGCCGGCGCGGATCTACGACACCCGGCCAGTGGGAGCGGAGGGGGTTTTGGCGCGAGTGGGCGCGGGTGAACTGATCTTGGAGTGCCGGCCTACAGACGAGCTGTGGGTGCGCCTGAACGCGGCATTGGAAGCTGAGGAGACTGGGGTCTATCGGGTGGAGCAGCAATCGGCGACCTTGGTGGTGCGCGGAGATGATGCCGCACGTATTTTGGCGCAGGCTTGTGCCGTGGATTTGGCTGGTGCGCCAGCAGAGCGGATGGTGTACACCCAAGTGGCCGGGGCCGCTTGCGGGGTGCTGCCGCAGGGGGATGCGTACCGCTTGTGGGTCGACTACAGCTTGGCGGCCTATCTGTGGGAAGTGCTCGCGGCCATTACTTGCGCCAAAACGCCGGGCTGAACAGCACCAAGAGCGTAAAAACCTCCAGCCGCCCAATCAGCATGGCAAAGCACAGAATCCACTTGGCGACCGCATTGATGTCGCCGTAGTGGTGGACGACTGCCCCTAGGCCCGGGCCTAAGTTATTGATACAGGCGGCTACCGCGGAAAAAGACGTAGTCAGATCCAAGCCGGTGGCGAGCACGGCGAGGAACATGGTCGTGAACGTCAGCACGTACACTGAGAAAAACCCCCACACCGCTTCCATCACCCGATCGGGAACAGCCCGCTGCCCCACTTTGATGGGGAGGACGGCGTTGGGGTGAATAAGGCGGGTAATCTCTCGGCTACCCTGTTTTAGAATGAGCAACAGACGCATCACTTTGATCCCCCCGGCCGTCGAGCCAGCACAGCCGCCGACAAACGAGCCAAGGAACAACAAAAACGGCAGCACGCTGGGCCAGACCGAATGGTCGGCAATGCTGAACCCGGTGGTGGTGACAATGGACGCGGTGGCGAAGAGGCCGTAGCGCAGGGACGAGCCGGCGTCGTGCTCGTTGTGGGTAAAGAGGATCAGCGAGGCGATTAGGGCGGTGATTAGCAAAATGACTAGGTACGTGCGGCATTCAGGATCGCTGCGATACGGATGCAGCGAGCACTGGCGAAAGGCGTAAAAGTGCAGCGTAAAGTTTATGCCTGACACTACGATAAAAAAGACGGCGACGAACTCGATGGCCGGACTGTTAAAAAAGCCGATGCTGGCGTCGTGCGTGGAAAAGCCGCCGATGGCAACCGTTGAGAAGCTATGGGCAATAGCGTCGAAAGGTTCCATGCCGGCCAGCCAATAGGCTAAGGCACAGGCTACCGTTAAGCTCAAATAAATGTACCAAAGGGCCTTGGCGGTCTGGGTGATCCTCGGCGTCAGCTTTGAATCCTTGATAGGGCCGGTGATCTCGGCGCGAAAAAGCTGCATGCCACCGATGCCGAGCATGGGCAATACGGCAATGGCGAGGACGATGATGCCCATGCCGCCCAACCACTGGAGTTGCTGGCGGTATAACAAGATGGAGCGGGGCAGGTCGTCTAGCCCTTGGATGACGGTGGCACCGGTTGTGGTCAAGCCAGAGAGGGACTCGAATACGGCGTCGGTAAAGCTCAGGTGCGACTGGGCGGATAACAGCAGCGGAAAGGAGCCGTAAAAGCCCAAGACGGCCCAGAACAAGACCGTTATCAAAAAGCCGTCCCTGATCCGCAACTCGGCGTGCTGTTTGCGCGTGGGCAACCAGCACACAAGCCCGGTGACAAGCGTAATGGCAAAGGCCAACAGAAAGGCGGCGGCCGTGCCGTCGCGGTAGAGGAGGGATACGCCAGCGGGCACTAACATGGTGACGCTAAACAGCGTCAGCAGAACGCCGAGTACCCGAAATACCACTGCGGAGCGCATAATGTTCCCGTTCAACCCCCGAAGATCTTTCTCACTTCCTCGTGGACATAGTGCCGGGCAAAGACCACGGCTTTGTCGCCGGGGTAGATGCGCGTATCGCCACGGGGGATGACCACGCTATCGCCGTGGACCACCGCCCCGATGATTGAGTCCTTGGGCAGGCGGATGGAGATCAGGGGTTTTTGAGTAATTTTGCTGCCGCCGTGGGCGATATACTCGACTGCTTCCACGTCGAGGCCGGGCAAGCTGGCGATGGAAGCGATGCGCTGATGCCGCACGTAGCGCTGGACGGCGTTGACGGTCAAAAGCTGTTTGCTCAACACCGAATCGAGGCCGATGGCCGGGGTGATGGGCATGTAATTGACGTTGTTGACCAAGGCGATGGCGCGCGGCACTTCGAGGTGCTTGGCCACGAGCGTCGAGATGATGTTGACCTCGTCGTTGCCAGTAACGGCGACGAAGGCATCCATATCGGCCAAGCCTTCAACGGCCAGCAGGTCGTAGTCGGTGCCGTCGCCTTGGATGACCAATACGTTGGCGAGTTGGTCGGCGATTTGTCGGGATTTTTCGGCTTGGCTTTCGATGAGCTTGACGTGCATCTGGGCGGAAAGCTCTTGGGCGATGAACTGGCCGATGAGGCCGCCCCCCAAAATTGCGATGTCGTCGATGCGGTGGTCGGCGAGGCCGGTTAAGCGGACCACCGAGGGGGTGAAGTTGGGATCGCTGATGACGAAAATCCGGTCTTCGGGCAGCAACTTGGTGTTGCCTCTGGGGATCAAGGTCTGCTGCTTGCGCTGGATGGCGACGATGCGCATGGGAATGTCGGCAAGCTGCCGCCCTAATTCGCTCAAAGGCGCGCGGAGTAGAGACGCCTGAGAATCCAAGCGCATGCCGAGCAGGACGAGTTTGCCCTCGGAAAACTCGACCACGTCGGTCGCGCTAGACTGGCGGATGAGGCGGATGATGGCGTCGGCGGTTTCTTTCTCCGGGTGAATGAACTGATCGACGCCGAGTTCTTGGGGGCTGAAGATAAAGTCGGGGGCGGTGAATTCGGGATTGCGGATGCGGGCGATGGCCGATTGGACGCCGAGCTTCTTGGCCATTCGACAGGCTAGTAGGTTGACCTCGTCGTTGGTGGTCATGGCCGCGACGAGATCGACTTGCTCGATACCGATCTCGCGCAAGTCCCGCAAACTGGTGCCATTGCCCTCAGCGACGATGATGTCGAGCTGTTCGCTGACCCGCTTGAGACGCCCGGAATCGACGTCAATTTGCGTAATATCGTGCCCGTCTTGGCTCAGTTGTTTGCTCAACTGGAAGCCGATAGCTCCGGCACCGACGACCAAAATGTGCATGGTTTTTCAGGCAAGTTCCGCCGCGAAGTTAGCACTTAGAAGCTAAGGACGCGGCCCTGACAACGCTAACTCAGTCGAGGTGGAATACTTCGCGCAGGTCTTTGGCGCAGGGGCTGTCGTCCGGGTTGGTGGCCATGATGTCCTTCATGTAGGTCCACCACCGGCGGCAGTCCGGCGTCGCGGCGATGCGATTCCAGCGCTCCTCGTCTTCAATTTCCACGTAGGCAAAAAGCTGGTGGGTGTCCGCGTCGAGGAAGATGGAATAGTTGTGGACGCCGTGCTTGTTGAGGGTCTGCTCCAGCTCGGGCCAGATGGGGTTGTGGCGCGCTTCGTATTCGGCGTGCTGGTCGGGATTGACTTGCATGACAAAGGCTTTGCGGATCATGGGGTCTCCTTTGGCTTAGATTGGTGCCAAGTGTCCGGCTTTTCACCGGCTGCGTCAAATTACATGGTATTGCGGGGCCAAGTCAGAAATTGAAGATCATGTTGCCCTCGACGCCATAGGCCCCGTCAATGAATAGCCACAGGCAGGCCGTGGTGAAGTCGCCGAGGATCAGCCCCAAAAAGAACGGCAGCAGGGCGCGATAGGCGCGCACCCCGCCGTAGCGCAGGATGGTCGCCTTGAGCAGCCAGGCCAAAAAGATGGACAACCAGCCATAATGCACAATGGTAAAGGTGGAGGCGATGGGAAAACCCAAAGGATGCAGCGGCCACCACGCCAAGCGATGGCGCAAAAAAAGCAGGCCCGCCATGATAAAACTGCCGCTGGCGGTAAAGGCGAGGCGCGGGGTAAACGATGGCTCGGGCGCGTTGTACACGGACGCCATGTAGAGAAAGGGCCAGCGCGGCGCACCGCTAAAATACCAGCCGTGCAGGTTGATGCCGCCGTAGGTATAGGCCAGCGTCATGGTAAACCAAATAGAGCCGAACAGCCCTACGGCGATGGCGGCGAACAAAGCCCAAGGCAGCCAGCGCGGCGCGGGCGAGTCGCCGGAGGTGAGCTTGAGGCTGTGCATGACCGCGTTCATCATATTGGCCGCGGTCTCGCCCATCCACACTGTGCTCAAGCCCAAGCCGGTCATGTTGCCGAGGCCGAGGGTCTCAGGCCCAAGGCCGCGGGTGATAAACGCCTGCGGGGCCATCGGCGTCTGGCAGCCCGGGATGCCGGCCTCGCAGACGATGCGCGACAGGCCAATAAAGACGATGAGTGCCCCTGCCACCAGCAGCACGGCTGCGTACAGGGAGAGGCCGGTGAGGGTCAGCCAAGTCACCATGAGCACCACGCCGACCACCAAGCCGCCAAAGGCCGTGCGCGGGGCCATGAGTTCGCCGGGGGCTGGCTCGCCTTTTGACGCTTGGCTCCACAGGCGGCGCAGATGGGTGCGGGCGGTCCACAGCACGAAGAGTGCCAACACCAACAGACCGCCGGCCTGCTGATGCGAAACAGGGACCGAGCCGCCGCTTGAGGTCCAGATGTCGCTCCCGCCGATGACGAGGCCGATGCGGGTGAAAACGACTTTTTCTAGGGTGAAAAACAAAAAGAAAAACCAGATGCTGAAGGAGACGCTGAGCGCCATCAGGTAGGCTAGGCCCAAGATCGGCAGATTGATCCGCCAAGGTAGGCCGATGCTACCTTGCAGCAGAGACAGGCTGCCGTTGAGGGCGATGGGCTGGAAGGCGTCGTGGTAGTAGTTGAGCGAGTTCCACGAGTGGATCAGCAGCGGCACGGCAAAGCCCAGCCACAGCAGGCGATTTTTGAACAAGCGGCCGAACAAGGACGCGGAGTCCGCGTCTTCGAGCATGGCCAGCGGCAGGCGGGTGAGGGGAAAGACGAGCCGCTCGTTGGCGACCCACTGGCCGCGGAGCAACACGCTGAGGCAAAAGAGGACCCAGTAGAAGGCGAAGATAAAGCAGAGCCAAGCAGCCAGCGGGCCTATCCAAGCAGCCCACGGTATGACCCGGCCTTGGGGCAGCCCTTCGTAGAACAGGCGCACGGCCTCCGCATCGGTGGGTGCTAGCCAAGGGTGGATGTATTCGACGAACAGCTCCTGCCAAGCATTTTCCGGCGTGGCGTAATAGGCGGCTCCGGTGATGACCGACAGAAAGCTGCCGGTGAAGCCGGTGGTGACCACCACCGAGCCAACCAGCATCATGGCGTACACGGCGATGAGTTCGGTGCGCGAAAAGGCCCACGCTTGGCCCAGCCGCTTGAGCAGGGGCCGGGCCACAGCCGTTAGCAGAAAGAGAAAGAGGACCGCGATGAGGGGGATGGCATTGCTGGTGATCTGCGATCCCTTGACGATGAGGATACCCCAAGGACTGAGCACACTGATCGCACCCACGAGGAGTAAACCCGTGAAGATAGCGCGCCAAGAGCAGGGGGATGGGCGGGTAGTGTGGGACGTGGGAAACTGCTTAATTGAGACTGCGAATGAAGTAGAGCAGGCGCTTGAAAATCCCCGGCTGGATGCCGGGGTCCTCGGTGCGCTGGGCCACTACGCGATAGGCTTGGAGTCGGCGGTTGTGCATAGCGTGAGACCCGCCCCACAGGTACAGGCGGAAGGCGCGGAAAACGGCTTCACCCCAGCGCTCGACGACCGTCTGGCGATTGGCTTCAAAGCGAGCGGCCCAATGGCCCAGCGTCAGCGCGTAATCGTGCGTTTCGTCGACCACTTCCTCCACCTTAAAACCGTGCATGAGGAATTCTTGCAGCAGATCGGGCAGGCACAAGTACGTATGGGTGCCGGGGTAGATATAGCGACGCACGAAATTGCTCACCTTGTATTTTTCGAGCATGGCCGAGGCGTCCAGATAAATGCGGCCGCCGGGCTTGAGGCACTTCCACACTTGCGCGACAAAGTTGCGGTAGTGGGGAATGTGCTCAATGACGCCGAAGATGACGATGGCGTCGTACTGCTGGGGCGGATCGTGCGCGAGGAAATCTTCGAGGTGGACTTGGCAGGTCGTCAGCCCTTGTTCGGCGATGAGGTTTTGGTGCAGCCGCAGCGAGTCCTCGGCAATGGTCAGGGCCGTGCAGTAGATGCCGCGCCGGCCGGCGTAGCGGGTAACTGCGCCCCAGCCGGCACCGATGTCGAGCAGGCGGTCCCCCGCTTGCAGGCGCAGGGCTTGGGCCATGGTGGCAAACTTGTGCTCAGCGGCCTGTTCGAGCGTCTCGTCGTCGTCGTGAAAGAGACAATGCGAGTATAGATGGTACTGGCGATCGACGAACGCCAAGTAAAAATCGTCGCCGAAATTGTAGTGGTACGCGATGGAAGCGCGATTGAGGCGGATGCGGTTGCTCCAGAAGAGTTGCAAATAGGCCCGCAGCAGGAAGCGGAGGCTGGTATTGCCCTTGACGTACTGGCGCAGCTCCAAGAAGTAGCTCACATCGCCCTCGATATCGATCTGGCCTTCGACGTAAGCGCGACCGATGGCGTATTCGTTGAGTCTTTTGCTGAGCACCTCGTCGGAGTGAAAAACGACGCTAAAGGCCGGTTCGCCAGGCGGTCCCAAGCGCAAGGTCTCGCCCTGGGCAAAAGTGAACTGGCAAGGGATGGGGATGTCGGCGAGGGCGGCGTGGAGCAGGCGAGCGGCAGCGCAGCCGGGCTTGGCAGGCGGGGCTTGTTGTAACTGGAGTTGCGCGGTCATGGCGGTTTCTCTTAGAGGCAGTTTCGGCAGCACGAGTGGCCGCCCGCGGCGGGTGCTGAGTGGGCAAATTATTAAACTTCGCCCAATTCGTCAAGAAGATGGGCAAAAGGAGAGAGGCTATGCAGGTCATTGGCTGGGGCAAGATGATGGGGCACCTAGGTGTGGTGGCGTGGTTGGGCTGTGCGCCGGTCGAAACGGACCATCCGATCGCGGCGGCCGCCGTCCAACATGCAGTGCCGAGCGGCGACATTCCGCCGAGCGCGTGGCCAGCGGCTTGGTTCCAACCACCGGCCACTGCGTCAGCCGTGGGATTGCAGACTTTCCGCCAGTCGCCCATGCTCGATGAATGGGTGGCGGCCGGCCAATTGCCGCCGGTCGCCGAGCGCCTGCCCGACGACCCGGTGGTGGTCGAGCCCTACGGCGCAATGGGCCGCTACGGGGGCACGGCCCGGTTGTTTTTTGCCGGTGAAAGCCTGCTCAACGTGCCCGAGGGCGTGTTGCGTCCGGGGCCGCAAATGCGGTTGAATCTGCCGAATTTTGCGGCCAAGGCCGAATACCGCAACGGCGCACGGACCTTGCGGATCACCCTGCGCCCCGGCCACAAGTGGTCCGACGGCCATCCCGTAACGGCCGACGACTACCTGTTCTGGTTCGACCACGTGCTGATGAACCGCGAGCTCACGCCAGTGGTGGAGCCGCGGTTCAAGGGGGCGCGGATCGAAAAGCACGACGCGCACCGCTTTAGTTATCACTTTCCCCAACCCATGCCGCTGTTTGTCAACCACCTCGCGCACAACAGTTCGCGCTTGGTGATGCCAGCGCACTTCATGCGCCGCTACCACCCGGCCTTTACCGATCCGGCGCAATTGGAGCGCGAGGCCGCCGAATTGGGTTTGCAGGACTGGCTCACCTACTTTGGGGCGGTCAATAGCACGACCGATCTGCTGCACTTTGGCCGCCCAGTGCTGACGGCCTACGTATTGGTCAGCCGAACCTCGACGCGCGCCCGGTTGCGGCGCAACCCCTACTATTTCAAGGTGGATCCCGCCGGCAACCAGTTGCCCTATATCGACTATCTGGAGGTGCAGCGGGTCGATAGCCCGGAAATCATGGCGGCCAAAGCCTCGACCGGACAGGTCGACTTTGCCGGGCGGCAGTTTATGACGGCCGATATCCCGCTGTTTAAGCGCTTTGAGCAGCACAACGGCTATTCCACGTACGTCTGGCCGCGGCCGTACGGCTCGGACGTGGTGTTGCAGTTCAATTTGAATCATCCCGACGAAGAGTTGCGGCGCATTTTCCAAGACGTGCGCTTCCGCCGGGCGATGTCGCTGGCCATCAATCGGCCGGAAATCAACGACATCGTTTACTTCGGCTACGGGGTGCCGCGCCAGTTGACGGTGGTGCCGGCGAGCCGCTACTTCGAGCCAGAATTTGCCACGGCGTGGGCGGCGTTTGACCCGGCGCAGGCGCAGGCCCTGTTCGACGAGATGGGGCTTGTCGACCGCGATGGAGACGGCCAGCGCGAGCGGCTCAATGGCGAGCCTTTGCAGATCACCTTGGAGTACATGATCGGCGAGACGCCCAAGCAGGTCACCTTGGACTTGGTCGCGGCGCACTGGCGCGAGGTCGGGATAAGCGTCAATCTCAAACAAATCAGCGGCACGTTGCAGCGGATCCGCGCTAGGGCCGGCCTGATGGACATGACCATCTGGCACGCCGACCGCAACGCGGATATTCTCTTTCCCATTGAGCCGTACTGGTACGTGCCGACCAACGGCGGCTGGGAGCAGAGCCAGTGGTCCAAGTGGACGCGGTGGTACTTTTCCGCGGGCGCGCTCGGCTGGGAGCCGCCGGCGCAGATCAAGGAGCTGATCGGCTGGTGGGAGGTGCTGCGTCGCACTACGGACGAGGACGAGCGCATCGCGATGGGCCAGAAAATTCTCCGCAGCCAAGCCGACAACCTGTGGGCACTCGGCATCATTGGCTTGGGGCCGCATCCGGTCGTGGTCAGCCGCAAGCTGCGCAATGTGCCGCTCCAGGGCTATTGGGGTTGGGATTCGCGCTGGACGTGGCCGTATTATCCAGAGACTTGGTATCTGGACGAGGGGGTTGAAAAGTTAGTTTCGTATCGGTGACCGTGCTGGGCGGCGTGGTCTGTGCGGCGGCGTCCGGCGATACCAGCTCCTCGTGGCATCCTGTGTGGGTCCATGCGTAGCCTGCCTCCATCCATTTCTTCCTCTTACCACGGCGACCTACGCCTTTTCACGCCGCCGCTTATGGGCGGGCTGCTTGGGGCGTGAAGCAACTCAGCGTCCAGCGGTTTGCCATCCGTGGCGTCCAGCCATTGAAGTATGAGGCATTCAACAAGGAGCCTCCGATTATGAAGATTCGGGCTGCTGTAAGCACCTTATCCATTTTACTCATGGTGGACGGGATTTACGCCGATGATATGGAGCTTATGGCCAGCGATACTCTGCTGGTGCCCGTCTTGACCGAATCCTTGCTGGTGAATGACTCACCCCCGGCCGTCCGGGACGATAGTCTTTCGGCGCAAACGGGGCGAGAAACTATGGGGGCCGGCAAACGGATAGCCGGAAAAGTACTGAGTGGAACTTTTTGGGGTGTCCCGTTGGGTGCGGCCACCACCGGAATTGGGTTCTCGCTTCAAGGCAACGAAGAGGACCCATCTAACAGAAATGACTTAGTAAGTATTGCTGTCCCTCTTTATTTTTCGGTCGGCTATGCGCTCGGAGTAGCTATTGGCGTGACTCGTGTTGATCCATACGATCGTTTCCTCCCTACATTGGTAGGTAGTTTTGCCGGAGCAGCGGCAGTGCTGATAACTCTGTCGTGGGATCTAGGTCCATCGCTGGTATTGGCTCCTATGGTCATGGCAACGATTGTATCGGAAAAGTCGCGTAAGCCGCCTGAATCTCGCCGGGTCTCGGTCAGTCTGGTACCAGATTCCAAGGGAGGGCTATCGGCCGTCGCCATACTGCGATTCTAAAAAGAAAATTGAAGAGAAAGATATACAATGAAACTCAAAATCGTTGCACTGATCTTGAGCCTCCCACTCATAGTTGAAAAGGTGAATGCGGATGCGGGGCGAGAACCTATGGGGGCCGGCAAACGGATAGCCGGAAAAGTACTGAGTGGAACTTTTTGGGGTGTCCCGTTGGGTGCTGCCACCACTGGAATTGGGCTCTTTCTAATCAAAGCAGATGCAGACGATCCATTTGCAGGTATTGCCGCCCTTGATTTTTTGTCGGTCGGCTATGCGCTCGGAGTAGCTATTGGCGTGACTCGTGTTGATCCATACGATCGTTTTCTCCCTACATTGGTAGGTAGTTTTGCCGGAGCAGCGGCAACGCGGCTAATTTTGCCAGAGGATCTAGGTCCACCGCTGGTATTGGCTCCTATGGTCATGGCAACGATTGTATCGGAAAAGTCGCGTAAGCCGCCTGAAGCTGGCCGGGTCTCGGTCAATCTGGTCCCAGATTCCAAGGGCGGGCTATCGGCCGTCGCCATACTGCGATTCTAAAAAGAAAATTGAGAAGCGTTTTTAAAATTCCCATCGGGCCGCTTTGCGGGGGACAAAATCTCTTGGCGTCAAACGTTTTTCATAGGGCGAGATGCCCCCGGTATCCGATG
>RKRN01000047.1 GCA_007571365.1 Candidatus Latescibacterota bacterium | reverse complement strand
CTGCTAAAATAACGGCGTTTACCCCCGCCCCGTTCTTTACGAAAGGCCGCCTTTTACTCGTCTGTCTAGCGGGCAGATACGTAAAAGGCGGCCTTGCTGCTGGCCTACCATTAAGCCCAATTCGGCGGCTAAAAACCCGCGCCTACGCCGTCCTTGGGCAAATGATACCAACGCCTTAGCTACTCTGTTCCGCTGTCGCTGGTTATCGTCGGCCTCTTGCTGGCCCCCGGCGTCCTTCCCCGCCCATTGCGGGCCAGAGGGTGGGTCCTTGCCGCGTACGCTGGGTGCGCGGGCGTCTCGCCCGCATGGCGTACTGGATTTCCGCGTGTGCGGCAAGGACCCCGGGCGGAGCGGGCGGAAGCCGCAGAGCCGGCCCCGGCGAAGGCCGGGGATTGCGGAACGTCAGTTAGCTAGTCACCGCCCCTTGCGCGGCCGACGACACCGAGCGGGCGTATTTGGCCATTACGCCGGAGGTGTAGCGCGGTGGCGGAGCCTCCCAAGCGGCTAAGCGGGTCTGCAACTCGGCTTCGTCTAAGGCTACGTCCAACCGGCCGGCTGTGGTGTCGATGGTGATGGTATCGCCGTCGTGCAGAACGGCCAAGGGGCCGCCCACCGCGGCTTCGGGTGCGACGTGGCCGATCATCAGGCCGCGGGTGGCGCCCGAAAAGCGGCCATCGGTGACCAAGGCCACGCAGTCGCCCAACCCGGCCCCCACGATGGCGCCGGTGACGGCTAGCATCTCGCGCATCCCAGGCCCGCCCTTGGGGCCTTCGTAGCGGATGACCACCACATCACCGGGCTGGATGCGGCCCTGTTCAATGGCCGGCATTACTTCGTCCTCGCTGTCGAAGACGCGGGCCGGGCCTTGGTGCTGGGCGCGTTCGCAACCGGCCAGTTTCACTACCGCGCCTTCAGAGGCGAGATTGCCCTTGAGTATGACTAACCCGCCGGATTTTTTAAGCGGTTTGGCGACCGGCACCACGACCTGCTGGCCGGGGGTTTCCACTGCGCGGTCGGCCTCTTGGCCAATGGTGCGGCCCGATACTGTGAGGGCGTCCTCGTGCAGCAGGCCGGCTTCTTTGAGGCGGCGGGCCACCAAGGCGATGCCCCCGGCTTGGTCCAAGTCGGGGGCGACAAAGCGGCCGCCGGGTTTGAGGTCGACCATCAGGGGTGTGGCGCTGCTCAAGGTCTGGAAGTCTTCGATGTTCAGTTCCAAGCCGGCCTCGCGGGCGATGGCCAGAAAATGCAGTACGCCGTTGGTCGAACCGCCGGTGGTGGCAATAGAGCGGATGGCGTTGTCGAGGGCCGGGCGGGTGATGATCTGCGAGGGTTTGCGGCCTTGGCGCACCAACTCGACCGCTAAGGAACCAACTCGGGTGCCGACCGCTTCTTTGCGCGGGTCGGTGGCTGGGACCGAGCCGGAGCCCATGAGGGCCACGCCCAAGATCTCGGCCGCGGTGGCCATGGTGTTGGCGGTGAATTGACCGCCGCAGGAGCCGGCTCCGGGGCAGGCGTTTTCCTCGATGAGGCGCAATTGGTCGTCGTCGATGCGGCCGGTGGCGTGGGCGCCGATGGCTTCGTACACGTCTTGGATGGTGATGTCGGCTTGGTTGTGGCGGCCGGGCATAATGGAGCCACCGTAGAGGAGCACCGAGGGAATGTCTAGACGGCACATAGCCATAATGGCCCCTGGGGTCGTCTTGTCGCAGCCGGTGAGGGCGACAAAGCCGTCGAGCATGTGGCCGCGCACCACCAGTTCCATGGAGTCGGCGATGACTTCGCGCGAAATGAGCGAGGTCTTCATGCCTTCGGTGCCCATGGTGATGCCGTCGGAGATCACTATCGTATTAAATTCGAGGGGGGTGCCACCAGCGCGGCGGATGCCGGCCTTGACGTGCTCGGCTAGGCCGCGCAGGCCAAAATTGCAGGGCCCCAGTTCGGTCCAAGTATTGGCGATGCCGATGAGGGGTTGGCGCAGGGCCGCGGCGTCGAAGCCGGCGGCCCGGTACATGGCGCGGGCCCCGGCGCGGGCCGGGCCTTGGGTGATGTGCTTGCTGAGAGGGGTGGCTTCGGTCATGGCGCGGGCTTTCTGTGAATGTGGGGAAGTGGAACGAAGAATGGATGGTAGCGTCTGAATTTTGCCCTGTCAATCGGGAGCGAGATCGCCGTTTCTGGTCCACGTTTGCCGTGGTCGTATCCCCGTCTTCTAAAGGAAAGGAAGTCGTCATGTACCAGCTCCTGTCGTCTATCGCGTACCTCGGTCTGCTCGCCCTGCCGCTTGCCGCCCAAGAAGAGGCCCTCCACGGCACTTGGGAGGGGACTATGACCGAGGGGGAAGGCAGCAAGATTACCACGCGCCTGACCTTCAAAGCGGATGGGACCTTTGCGCTCGACCAAAACATCGAGGGGGGAGAAGGCGATGATGAATCTCCCCTGGAGACGCTCTCCGTCCAGTTCGCCGGCACCTATCGAGTCGTGGGTGATAGCCTGTGGGTTGATATAGTCGAATTATACTATGTCATCGACGATGAGAAGATGAGCCCCGGCGAGTTCGGCGAGTTCATGAGGGAATTCTACATCGGCTTTGCCCGTGGCTTCGCCCGTTTAGCCGCAGACTTGGAGGGAGTCTCCGATGAGGACTACCCGGCGTTTGAACAGGCATTCATCGATGAGTTCCTCGTCGAACTCGATGAGGACGAGTTCCTCGCTGCACTCGAATTCGGTGGAGCCGAGAAGATAAATAGTACCTATGCCATTGAGGGCGACACCCTGTTCATCACTACTACGCAGGAGGGCGAGGTCGGAACTTTGGAACTTAACCGCATGGAGGTTGCCAGCGCAGTCTTCCAAACTACTTGGGGCGACCTAAAGGCGTCTTGGCGTCGGTGAATTTCAGTCGATAAGTACCTTTTCGCGGCGTTGGGCACTGTCGTACAAGGCGTCGAGGATTTGCATGAAGTGATAGGCGTCTTGGGCATCGACATCGGCCTTGACTTGGCCGGCTACTGCGCGGGCGAAGTGCTCGATTTCGTGGTAGAAGGGCAGGCCGTCCGCAGGCGGCTGGGTGTGGGGCATATCCGATTCTGTGGTGGCTTCCCGCTTGGTGAATTGCCCACCTTGCCAGTGCCATATAACTCCTTGAGATAGAGCCCCTTCGCGGCCGTACAACTCCACCGTCGTGGGGGTATCGCAGTGCAGCCAGCGCGAGCAGTCTATCTGGATGGTTTTGTCGCCTTCGAGACCGACTAAGCCGGAAAAATAATCTTCGGCCGCGCCTTCGGGGCCGTGGTACAGCGGCTCAAGGGTATGCTTGACGGCAAAGGCCCACTGCGGCTTGGGGCAGCCCATCCACCACCAAGCTAAGTCGAGTTCGTGCGAGGCGTGCTGGCCCAAAGCACCGCCTTTGTGTCCATACACATTGGTCCAGCTTTCAAAGCTGTCGGCCGGTGGGCGCGAATTGAACTTGAGGAAAATGCGGGCGTGATACGGCTCGCCGATGCAGCCCTCTTGTACTGCGACGCGCAATTTGCGGTTGTGGGGAAAGTGGCGCATGAAGTAGCAGAATTGCAATGTGGTGCCAGCGTCCGCGGCGGCGGCGGCAAAGTCCAAAATGTGCGTGGCTCGCACTGCGTGCGGCTTTTGCACCAAGACGTGTTTGCCCGCGGCAAAAGCGTCTAGCACCATGGGGTAGCGGGCGGGCGGATTGACGGCTAGGAGCACGGCCTGCACTTGGTCGTCGGCCAGCAGGTCTTGGTAGGGGCCGTATTGGCGCGGTACGCCTTCTTCGCTAGCGACGCGGCGGCGGCGCGGTTCGTCTAGATCGGCCACGGCTGCGACATCGACTAGGGAGCTGGCCCGAGCCGCTTTGACGGCCTGTTGACCGGCCCAACCGCAGCCGACGACGCCGAGTTTGAGTAGTTCCATTATTTCTCCAAATTTACCAGCCAGAAGCAATTGCGTTTGTAGGATAAATTTACATTGATTAATCTACAGTGAGCAAGAAAAGGGAGCGTCTTTACAGGCCGTCCTTTAACGAATTCTTCCAAGACCTTTGGATTCTCAGCAACGCTCAGCGCAACCAACAAAGGCAGGGATAACCCGATGAAATTCATCTACTTCACCGACATTCACCTCGACACCGGGCTAGATGCTCGCCGGGGATTTGAGTTGTGTGTGGAATCCATGCTGTCGCATCAGCCTGAAGCGCTGATCAACGGCGGCGACTTGGGCATCACGTCTGCGGCTCTAACGCAATACGCCGAGGTCATGGAGCATGTATCCGTGCCGGTGCTGCTGAGCCACGGCAACCACGAGATGTGCAGCGGCTATCTGCCGCGGGAGCAAGGGGGGACGATGCACGCCAGTGCCGATATGGGCGGCGTCCACTTTGTGCTGCTAGACGTGGTGCGCTATTTCGAGCCGACCGAGGATCATCCGGCCAACTGGCACGTCTTGGCCGACGACGAGCTGTTGGAGTGGTTGGCCGCAGATTTGGCGGGGCTGGACCGGGCCATGCCGCTGGTGGTAGTAAGCCACGTACCTCTATCGACGACCTTTCCACAGCGCACGGGGCAGGTGCCGAACATGGCCTTTCCCGTCAACGAGATTGCCGGGGTGCGGCACTTACTGACGCTCTTGCAGCCTTTTGAGCGGGTGATCACCTTGCACGGCCACCACCACGAAAACGGCCGGCACTTCGTCGGCTCGATGGAGGTAATGACCACCGCGGCCGTGGCAGGCAACTGGTGGAAAGCGGGGCTGGAAAGCCGCGGCCCGCACGGACGCGAACCGCAGGGGTATCGGGTGGTCGAGGTCGACGCGGAAGGAGGGTTCAGCAGCCAGTATCACGCTTTCCAGTCGCACCAGGACGAGGTGGTGGAATTGTGCCGGCATCAGGCTTTGGGGCGTCGTTTTGTCAACGTGTTCGATGGCTCGCCGCGCACGCAGGTTGAGGTGGCGGACTTGGGGCCGCTGGTGCCTATTGATC
>RKRN01000098.1 GCA_007571365.1 Candidatus Latescibacterota bacterium | reverse complement strand
TCGGGTCTGACCATTTACCGGTTCGGCGGCGCCGATCGGCCCAAACCCCAAGAGGAAGGGCAGGTCGGCGTGGAGTTCAGACAGTTGAGCTGGCTGGACTTGGCGGCCCAACCCATTGACTTGGCTGTGGATAGCACCGGTATCCAGCCCCTCAAACGCAATCCAGACTCCAACATAGCACCCGGCATCAAAGAGGAGGGAGGGGAGTATTTAAGAGCCGATGTGAACGCAGCGGTGTGGGATGGGGACACAGGTACTTTCTGGCTGGCGGAAAAGTATCTGTGCGTCAACTACAACACCCGATCCGGGGCCTGCACCGACGATTTCAGTCGGGCGGGCACGGCCAATATCTTTCTCGGCGGCCTCTACAACATCGACCGAATTCGGGTGATATCCGGGTTTACTGACCCGGGCCGAACTGTGGGAGTTCTCCGCGTCCACATCGGCCCGCTACCTATAGTCAACTACGGCATCGTTCCACCGAAATCGCCTTGGATTGTCGAAGTAAGAGACAACCGAGAGCAAGTCCTCGACATTCCCATCCCCCCGCACGAGGCCGTAGATTTTGTCCAGGTGGCCTTGGCCGAGCACAACACGGATTGGGAAGTCAACGAGATAGAAGTCTATGCGCGGGGGTTCGTCAAACAGGCCACCTATATTTCCGCTGTCATCGATTTCGAGCGGCCCATGGCTTGGGGCGATCTGCGCTGGTCCGGCGTTCAGGAGCCCGGAGCCCAAGTCCTCATCCAGACCCGCAGCGGCCTAGACGACGATGCGGACCTGTTCTGGCGCTTCACCGGACGCGGCGACAAAGCCGAGGTGAGTCGCGCCGCCTACAACGGCCTCAAACGCAACGAAAGGGCCGGCATCACCCACGACTTAGACCACTGGACCTTCTGGTCGGCTCCCTATGACTTTGCCGACAGCAGCGGTACGCCGGTGGTATCGGCAAGCCCTAGACGCTACTTCCAGTTCAAGATCGACTTTCTGCCCCAAGAAAACGACGGCGGCCGGGTGGGTTTCGTGGAGTTGCACGCCTCCACGCCGTTGGCGACAAACCTAGTGGGCGAGGTCTGGCCGGTCGAAGCAGAAGCCGGGCAACAATCGTCCTTCACCTATGCGTTGCGGCCGACGATTCATCCGGGCGACGCCGGCTTTGACCAGCTACAAATTGAGACCTCCTCGCTCATTAGCGCGGTGGAAGCGGTGCGCATCGGCGATGTGCCCGTGGCCTTTGCGCTCGAAGCCGAAGAGCCCCATCGGCTAGCGGTCCGTTTCCCGCGCCTCGAGGAGCAGGACTCGGGAACGCTAGTAGAGGTTGACTTCGCAGCCCAGGTGCTGCGCTACGGAGCTATCTTTGCGGCGCAGGTGTCGGACAGCGGCCGACCTTTGGAGGTGCCGCAGGGGGTCAATGCGGGGGACGCTACGGCCCAATACGAGGGCAACCGAGTGTCGGTAATTACCGCCGCGCAAGGGCAGAAGCTGTTGCAGGTGCGGGTTGAGCCAACCGTTTTCACGCCCAACGGCGATGGCCGCAACGACCGGCTAGGCATCTTCTACCACATCTTGGAGATTACGGGCACTGCCCAGGTCGCGGTGGAGGTGTGGGACTTGTCGGGTCGCCGGGTGCGGCAGTTGTATGCGGGCGCCGATGCAATCGGCGAGTATGAGCGGGCGTGGGATGGTCGGGACGAGGCCGGCGATTTGGCGCGACCGGGGATTTACCTATATCGGGTTTCAGCCGATACCGACCGCGGCAAGGTCGAAAAAACCGGCGTCGTGTACGCGACGTACTGAAATCTTTTTTGCCCCTGATGGTACTAGCGTTACGTCAGCCGCCTACTAGTCCTGGCCCGGCCGACCCTTCGTCCTTTCGCGGAGCCAAAGTGCCTTCGTATGTGCTGGCACCTCGGCCAGCACCTCTTGTGCAGTCCGCTCGGCCAACTTTAATTGCCCGGCCTGCAAGGCTTTGTTGCCGCGCTCGACAACTAGGTTGGCCAAGGCGTACAGATTCTGTTTGCGCCTTTGTTCGATCAAGGCCAGGCGTCGCCAGTCGAGTGTGGCCACTTTGCTCAAGGGCTTTTCGATTGCGAGTAAGGCCCCTACAGTTCGCACCTCGATATCTTGATGCGGATTGAGTTCGTAGTCGAACCGAGGTACGTCATCGGTGAGAATCTGCCCTTTGTGGGCCAAGATGGACAAATCCTCGGCCGACGCTAGCAAGCTCCCCAAAACGCTGTCGGGCTCGTTGAGCCACCCCGTATTGGCGTCCAACGGGTGCCGGTAGTGCAGATCGCGGCGAATTTCGGGCCTGTGCAGCCGCTCTTCGAGGGACGGGATGTCGAGCGCAAAAGCATCCGCCCGGCGGCCGATCAAGACAAACTCTGGCCCATTGAACCAGAGCTGACTCTGCGGAAAGACGCTGATGAAAGTGGCGACGATGTCGAGTATTTGCGGCGTGGAGAGCATCCGCACTGGCACGAATTGCGTCACTAGACCGCCGGGCTTTAGCCGCTGTCTGAGACGCTGATAAAAGTCTTGGGTGTAAAAGGCAATTATCCCCGGGCGAAAGAGTTGGCCCACTTCAATGCCGATCACATCGTAGCGAGCTCGGCTGTGGCGGATGTAATCGCGGCCGTCTTCCGCCAAGCCGCGCACCCTAGGGTCGTCCAGCCAAGCCGCGCCAAAGTAGCGACGGGCGAGATCGAAAATAGCCGCTTCCACATCTAGGCAATCGAGCCTGTGGATGTCCCACAACAGAAACCGCCCGGCGGCTTGGCCAGTACCCATCCCCACCACGAGTACCTCCGTCCCGTGGCCATCGCCGCTAAGCAGCATGGGCAGATGGCCAGCAAAGGTCTGCTGGTTCTTCTTGTTTGAACCCTGCCACAAGCGATCGATTCCGAGCAATACCTTGTCTTCGAGTTGTACCACAGCAAGGCTGGCGCCTTGACCTTCTACCACTTCGAGCAGGGTTCCTTCAGAGGACAGATGGTCGTGGGGAAGCCTCGTTTTGAGCAGGACCGCGGCGAGTCCCCACCCCGTGATACTGAATGCGATCAGCACGGCAGCAACGCGCCGACCTAGCTGGCGGCCAGCCCCGGCGGCAAAGGCCACGCAACCCCCGACAACGGCCATGCCAGTGACCGTCCGCAGCGCGAGGTCGAGCCCCAACCACGAAAGTCCCCAAGCCATGATCACCGCGCTCGCAATGGAACCTGCGGTATTGATAGCCGTCAGGCGGCCAATGGTCCAACTCGCGTCGGCTACGTTCCGCGACACCAATCGGACCACGAGGGGAAACGAAGCACCCGAAGCCAACGCCCCGGGCAGCAACATGGCACCGTGCAGGCCCATGAAGTGGTTGGCACTTATCAGCGCTGGAGCAGCCTGTGCGAGCGCCGTCCAGAGCTCGCGGGGCAGCTTCATGGCGACCAAGACGCTCAGTCCGGTGAAAGCCTGGAGGCAGCCGAAAACGACAATTGGATGCCGGCTGCGGTCGCACAGCGGCGCAATGATGAGGCTACCGAGGCCAATGCCGAGTAGGATCACGACGAGCGGTAGCGCGTACGCGTACACCGAACTGGTGATCATCAAGGGCAAGTAGCGCGCCCACAGAATCTCGATGGCCACGCCGACGAATCCGGTCAGAAAGAACAAGGGCAGCAACACGTTGACCCGCAGCGTTCTTCCCGCGTCTATCGCTTGGTCTGCTCGGTCGGCCTGCTCGGCAAGGGGCGCCGGGCGCGTTTGCCAACAGACCAGCAGCACGGCGACGCCACACAAGACATTGAGACCGGCCCCTAAGTAGATGGTCGTGGCCAGCCCCAGAACCGGTAGGGTCACAAAGCCAGCTAGCGCCGCCCCAGCGGCAGCTCCCAGCGCGTTGATGCCGTAGAGACCGCCGGCGGTAAAGCCCAGGCGGCGGTGGCGGCGGATGAGCGCCCTAGCCAGCAAGGGGACCGTCGTGCCCATCAGAATCGTGGGCACGAGGATCGCGGCTGCCACCAAGACCAAGCGCGCCAGCGCGATCCAAGGTGCCGCGCCAGCGGCCCAGCGATAGAGCATTCCGTAGCCGTCGTCGGCCATGTCCAGCAGTGCGTTGCTGGCTAGGCCCAACACCGCGATGGCCAGCTCGACGACCCCATAGATTCGCAACGGACGGTGCAGCGCCGTCGCCAAGCGACCGGCTAGGGCACTGCCCATGGCCAGTCCGAGGAAAAACACCGCGAGCACCGTCGCCAAGGCAAAGGTCGTACTGCCAAAGAACAGTCCGGCCTTTCTGATCCAGCAGACTTCGTAGAACAGGCTGGCGGCCCCCGACAGCAAGAGGCAACCGAGTGCCGTTGCCACCTCGCATGGAGAAGGCCCAGACGTTCCATTGGGAGCAGCAGGCTCTAGCGCGGCCACGTTGAGCAACTACACTTGGGTGAGGAAACTGTCCATGTGGCCGGTGAAGTAATCGATGACCAGCCAGACTCCGGCCGCCACGATTTCCCCCAGGATGAGACCGAGGAAAAACGGGCGCAAGCTGCGGTACAGTTTGGGGCCGCCATACCGCAGGATGACCAATTTGAGCAACCAAGCGAGGAATACGCTGGCGTAAATGTGACTGGTTTTCCAGTTGGCGCTGATCAAATAGCCCAGCGGACTGAGGGGCCACCATAGGACTTGGTGCCTAACCCACATCAATCCCGCCATCACCGCCCCGCCAATGCCCATAAAAAGCCAAGCGTCGAGGCGAGGCCCTGTGGGCTCTGCGACGATGCGCGGAGCCATATCCGTGGGGCCAATGCCCCCCTTCCATCCAAAAAAGAGCGGATTGAGGTTGATGCCGCCGTATTTGTAGGCCAAGGACAAAACCATATATGTAGAGCCTATCAGGCTGACCACTAGGGCGATGAGCACGGCCCACAACAGCCGGCGTTTGGAGCCGCTGATGAGTTCGCTCATTTTTAGCCCATTGGCCACCGACGCCATCACAAAAGAGCGGATTTCGGAATGCCAGCCGTAGGAAAAACCCAGCACCACGAGGCCGGAAGCCCCCAAGACTTGGGTGCCGCCCCCCGAAATGACAAAGGTCGAGCTCATCACCGGCGGTCGCATGGCCGGGACGCCGCCTTCGGTCACAACGCGGCTCAGGCTGAGAAAAATTACCATGGCGCTGAAGATGAACATCAGAGTTCCCAACAGCGGCAAGCCGCTCACCCACAGGCCAAAACCAAACAGGAACAGCGAACCGCACAAACCCAACATTGCCTGCCGATAGGACACCACCTCGCCGGAGTCGTCTATTTCGGGGGCGCGTCCAAGTGCCTTGCGGAATACATCGCCTAGGTGTTCGCGCGATCCCCATAACATGATCAGCACGAAGATGATCATGGCCCCCATGCCTTGATGGGAGGTGTACGTATCGCGGGCGTAGTGGTCTATCCGCTCGGTGCTCTGGATACCGACGACGTTGAAGATGCCCTTCTGAACCAAGGTGAGGGTGTGGAATACCCAGATGGACGCGGAAATGTCGAGACCGACAAAATAGAAGAAGCCGAGCCAAGACGGACTAAAGAAGAACCAGAGCGTGACCGTGTCGCGGAAAATGGGCAGCCTGAAGTCCCGCTCAATGGACGGAAAGGAGGGGGAATAGGAATGCAGCCCGTTGATGCTTATCAGCATGAACGAAAAGGCAAAGGCGACCCACATGGTTTTGTTGGTAAAGAAGGATTTGCCAATAATGCCCTTTCTCTGCTGGATCATCTCCATGGGCACCTGGACCAGGGGATAGACCAGTTTTTCGCGGTCCACCCACTGCTTGCGCAGAATGATCATCGCAAACGTCATGACCAGACAGAGCGCGAGGAAGAACCCGTACCAGTAGGTCAGGGGCACAATCCAAGGCTGCCAAGGGATGGGGGCCCCTTGCGGCAGTCCTTCGTAGAAATAGCGTGCGACCCCTTCCCCCTGCGGAATGAGCCAGTTGGGTATGAACTGGTTGTATACTTCGGCCCAGTCGTTCTCAGGGGTGGCGTAGTAAATGGGGCCCACTAGCTGGGGCAGCAGAACTGGCGTCAACCCCATGCTGGGGACACAACAGCTCACTATCATCATGATGTAGATAGTGATCAGTTCGGTCTGGTTGAGCGCTAGGGGCCGGCGGATGAGGGCTACTAGGCCGCTGGCCAACACCAGAATAAAGAAAAAGAACAGGGCCGCCGGCGTACTAAAATTCAGGGTCAGGTACGACCCGCGTATCATGAGGGTGCAATACACATCGAGGACATTGATCAGAAAGGCGAGCACCGCACCGATCAATAGGCCCCTCAGAGGAATGCCGGTAGCACTTTGCTGATCAGCTTCCAAGTTGGTCTCTTTCGTCAGGTATTGCAGGTACGCTGCGGGGATCTTCTTTTGCAAACGTATTCGCCCCTGTCCCAAGCGGTCATAGAGATCGGCTAGTACCCGCCCGGCGGTTGGGCCGGCACTGGAGGAATGGGATCAGGGGGACGACGTGCCACAGGCCGCCAGCCCCTGCGGGATTGACGGCCTGGGCTGCGGCAACGCCGGGAGAAATTTGCGACTAGACGCTCAGTACACACTGGCCACGACAGTGGCCACCGTGGATTCACCAACACTCTCTGCGTCCACCTCTGGACCGACCCGGCAGATATACAAGCCAGGCGGCAACAGCACTCCATCCTGATCCCGGCCATCCCAACGCACCTCCTGCACACCGGCGGCGTACGCTACAGGCTGCGCTCGACGGTGCATTAGCGATCCGTTGAGCGCATAGACCTCCAATACCAGCGAGGCCTGCCCCGGCATCTTAAATACGGGAAAGACGAATTTCACCGCATCGTTGATGCCATCTCCATTCGGCGTGAACGGATTCGCTACTACCTCCATATCACCCACTAGCCCACCGGCCACCGGCGTCAGCACGGTCAGGCCCTCCCCATCTGCGGTCGGGTCCACCCGCTGCCACACCACCTCCTCTTCCTCGCCCAGTCCCACCGAGACAAAAAAGGCATTGCTCGCCAAGTAAAACGCGCTCGAAAAGCGCAGGGCTACCTCGGTGCCGGCCTCTTGCACGACCGCGGGCATGTGGATCCACAGCGAGTCAGAGCGGGTTTTGATCCCCAGTTCATTGGCCGAGTACACCTCTTGGCCCACCATCACATCGACCAACTCCACTTCGGCACTAGGGGGAATTTCAAAGAGCACCTGATCGAACCCCAAACCCACCGACTCTTCCTCGTTGGGCGGGATCGTCAGGACCAGCGTGAACGCCTCGGGTCGACCACTCTGCGGGGCTCTGCGGGGCGTTACTTCACCCAGAATTTGGTGGGCCAATGGGTCTCGCAAACTAACATTCAGGTTGTGTAACACGGCGGATTGGTTGGGATCGTCCGAGAGCAGAGCGGCCTCTATAATTATATAGCGCCGAGGACTCGGCGAGGTGATGGACGCGCCGGGTTGCTCGTAAAATTGGCTCCACGGGCTCCAATCCGCCTCGTCGGGCACAAAGGCCACCGTTGAATCCCCGCGCATAAACGACAGCGTCTTGCGATAGTCGGCCTCGGAGACTTCAACGCCCTGTTTGTTGAAGAAATGCTTGTCTTCGGTGAGTCGGTTGCCGGTCCGGGTGCGGATCTGCAGCTGGGTGCCGGGCGGCGTTTGAGCCTCCCAAGAGATGTTGGAAAGGATGCGGGGAGCCTTTCCCAACTCGATCGCCGGCGTTTGCAAAGTAACCTGGGGAAGAAAACCAAAGCCGTAGAGAAGCAGTTGCCTTATATCGGCTCCCCACGCTACCCGCCCGACGTTGATCAGGCGATAGTCGAACTTGAAATAGCGCCCTTTTACGGCGGGGAAGGCATTGGCCTGCATGACCGTATCCGTCGGCAGCGATCCTGTGGGTGCTTGGGCCTCGCGGCCAAGTGTGACATCGTCTCGGCCGCGGGCAATCACCGAAGTAAAGACTCGGCTGCCATCGGGTGCCAGACTGCCATCCGAAAGGCTGAGCACATAATTGGGAAAAATGTTATTGCCGTAGACAATAAAGGTGCGGTCGACCCAGTACCAAGTGCCCAGATCAAACAATAGGTTGCGGTCCCGATTCTTGACTTGTGCTCCGCCCACGCCGGAAAACGACACTTCTGCGTTCCAGGCAGTGGTGTAATCGCCGTCGACTATATTGGATTGTCCGCCCACGCCCCCAAAGGCCTCGATCGACCCCCCGCGCTCCTTCCAGCCCAAACTTATATTCTCCCCCACCGTCCACACCTCCACCTCCGCCAAGCGAGGACGCTCCGAACGATAATAGCGGATCGGACCCTTAAAACGATCCGCTTGAATCGCCTCATACTCCGCCTGCGATACCTCCCGCTCCACCCCGGACGACTCCTGCCGAAAGTAAAGCACATCCCCCCGCTCCGACGCCGACAACCCTTCCCAACCTGACGCGCTCACCGCCGCCCCGCGGCGGCCATCGCTGGCCGTCGCCACTATCTGCACATACTGGATTAAATCCCCACTCAAACCCGGATCCGCCGGCTTGGCAGGACGCAGGGCATACTCGAAAACCCGCTGCGTCTTGTTCAACCCCTCGCTGCGACCGGCCACCCGGTAGTCTAAGCTCTGACTGCCCTGAAAGGCCTCATCGCCATTGGAGGTGAGCACCTTGAACTGCAAAAAGGGATCGCCGACCCCTTCGGCGACAAATTTTACCACCACTTTTTCGGCCCACACCACCCGGCCTAGATTTATTTCGACCCACCAGTCTCTCAACGGTGCGTCCAGTTCTGGCTCCCAGTAGGTCTCCTCCAGACCGTCCATGATCTGCGCGGCCCCGTCGAAATTGGTCCCCGCCCGCCGGATGCCTCCGGGCACGTCCTCGCGGCGGAAGGCACCCGCGTTTAGCGAGGCATTGGTCTGCCGGCGCACAAAATGGGGCCGGACTCCTTCGTCGCTGAAATCCACACTGCCCGCCGGAAAATTCCACCCCGGCCAGTCGCTCTCGCTGATGATCAACTGATTTTGCTCAAGGCGATAGCCCTGGGCCCACGCCATAGCGGAAAACAACAAGATATAGAGGATGACTCGCATGCTGTTCATAAGATCGGCTCTACCCCCCCTGCGGCCTAGTAAACCACTGCAATGGTTCCAGTTTGCTGATCGCCCCCGTTTTTGGCCTTCACGACGATGCGGTACATATAGAGGCCGGGCACCACCAAGTCTTGCTGATCGTCTCTACCGTTCCACGAAAAGCTGAATCGGCCGCTCTCGTGCAGCCCTTCCTGTTGGCGCAACAGCCGCCCAGATAGGTCGAAAATTTCCAGTCGCAAGGGCACGTTTTCCGTCACTTGGAGCAGATTCAAAGAGAATCTGGAGATATCGTTCACTCCATCCCCATTGGGGCTGAAAACCCTAGGCTCAACCAGTAGGTCCGCCAGCAGACGCGCACTCAGCGAAGTGCGCACCGAGAGGGTTTCGCTCACGAATTCGGGCGCGGCATTGCCCGGGTTGATCCGCTGCGCCAATTCCAAGGGACGGTCGGAATCCCGCACCCAGCCGTCGAATGGGGTGCCGTAGCGCAACACCGGTGCGCGAAAGTAGACCTCGACCGGCCCGCCTAGATCGCCTGCGGCGCGGCGCGGCGAAAGTTTCACGGAAAAGAGGGTCGAATCCGGGCGCTCGACCTGGACAGACCAATCGACTAGACCGGTGGCCCGCACCGAATCGACACCGGCCAAGCCAAAGGGGGTCGCTATTTCAATCTGGTCAAAACCAGAGTGGTCCGGCGTCATGGTGGGAGAGATCGCGTACGTGAATTGTGAGACCTCGCCCAAAGGTACTTCGGGGGGATAGACCTCGCCTACTACATTCTGGGCCAAAGGAGGCTTGGTGACCGAAAACTCGACGAAATCCACCTCCCCGCCCTGCAAGGCATCGGGCTGGAAATCGACGCGGAATTGGAAGACGTTATTGGGGCTTGGCGAGCTCACAAAAGCGCCGAGACTATCGGCGAACTCATAGGGGGGCGACCAGAAGCTCCAGTTTTCGGTATCGTAGGTAATTTCCGCCGCTTCGCCGGTTTTCAAGCCGGCATAGCCCTTTGCATTTAGCTGCTTCCCATTTTCGTCAAAGCGGGAAAGCTCGTCTCCCCGTCCGGTATTGCGCCAGTAGATATTGGGGTCCAGTGTTTTGCCGGAACGCGAATGGATATCGATTCTGGCTTCTGGGTCTTTCCGGCCCTGCCAGCGCAGCTCGCCCAAAATGGCCGGTTCCTCCAAGTCGAACATCTTGCTGACATAAGAGGCCCTGTTGACAAAGCCCTCTCCGTAGATCTCCACCTCGGCTATCTCCATGTTTCTGCTGGTCGTCACGGTGATCTGCAAGCCCACCTCGGTGGCCCGCATAGTGGGAAAGACCGCTTCTATGGTGTCCTGGGTATTTTCGACCGCAGAAAAGACCGTCCGGCCGGGATCCACGCCGCCGTATTGTCCCCGCTCTACAATCTGAGGAATCAGGCTAGTAGTGACTCGGAGCTTGTCTGGATAAAGGGAGGTGCCTAGCGTGCTGATGAGCCGGACCCGGTTTACGGAAAAGGCCCCCCCCAAATCGAAGATGAGCCAACTCGAGCGGTCCCCAGACTGGAATACAAAGCCGTAGGGCTGCTTTAGGTAAAAGGTATTGAGATCCCCATCGACCATGCGCGTAGCATTGCAACCGTCGAGGAGAAATTGGTACCCCCCGCACCCGCGCGAAAAGGGGCCGCCGGCGCGCCTCAAACTAGTCAAGGCAATATTGTCCTCTGGGGTCAGGAAGAGGGGCCGTAGGATGCCTTCGGCAAATGCCTCGTCGTCAAAACCGTCCTTTCCCAAAAAATCACTCCACGGCACTGGGGTGAAAGTAACCGCCGGATCGGCTGCCTCCGGCGGCGGCGGAAAATTTTCGCCGCCGATGCGGAAAATCTCCAAGGCACCAGATCGACCCGCCAGCATGGCTAGGGCCAAAGCAGCTACAAGCAGCGAAATCGGCATCGTTCTTTTCATGCCGCTACCTCCCATTCGAGGGCCGCGCACGGGCGCGCGTTAATCGAGTCCGGCAAGTACTGTAATGAACTGCGATATGCCCGTAGAGGGGTTTTGTCCCTTTTCGTCTATGCGGTTGATCCTCATGCCCAGTTGGGTGGTCAAAGCGTATCCCAAATAAGCACCTGTATTGGAGTACTGGACTGCCAGCACCAACTCCTGAAAATCTTCCTGCAGACCCAAGGCTTTCGCGTCTTCTTCGAATTGGTTGAATAGGGTGTACTCGACGCCCACCTGTACTTCCGAGCCGGTCAGGATAGGAGTCTGGCCAATGAGGAACAGAATCAGGGTGTCCTCTTTGCGCACCGGCTCGTTGCTCAGCAAGGGCACTTCAAAACGCAGTTCATTTTTGATCTTGGGAAAGAGCTGAAAGCGTCCCCACTGTTGCCGGTACTCGGCCTTGTTGATAAGGCCGAAAAACTGGTACTGGTCGCGAAAGTCCGCCTGTGCCTCCCGCTGAGACCAGACATCGTATTTCACTTTGTTGACCAGTTTCAGCTTGGCACTCCCGGTGTAGTCAAAACCGAGATAGGCGGAATTTATCCACGTGTTGGGAGCGGCCAGCAGGTCTGGAACCCGCTGCAAATTCGCCTCGGTCCCCGCCGGCTGCACCCATTGGACGATATCGTCGGCGATAGTGTCCTCGACCAGCTTGACCATGTCGAAGACCCGCAGCCGACCCAACCCGGCTATATCCCGATCCCAAGTAAACATCCCGTAGCTGCTGTTTTCCTCCCGGTCGGTGGCCAGCGTGCGCTCCTGCTTGCGGCCAACCGTCACCCGCATCCCCGGCACGATGTGAGCACCTATATAGATATTGCCGCCGCGGCGGTCGCGGTCGTAGGGGAAATCGGGCTCTTCGTCGTTTTCAAAGCGATCGATCCAGAAATTGTTGTTCATATCTACGCCGAAGAGGAACTCGGGGCGATCGACGCTGTAGCGCAAGAAAGGCTCTTCGTAATCGGGAATGTAATTCGGCCGGAAATCGGTATCGTTCTGGTTGAAATCGGAAATAAAATCGTTGTTCTCGTCCCAACCCGGGAAAATTTCTCGGTCCGGTCCTGCCTGGTTGACGCGCTGCCAGTCGGGCGTGCGATCCTGATCGTCGTTGTCCTCGACGAATTCGTAGAAAAACCGGCGTTCGTTGGTGTAGTCGATATCCCCGTTGGCTTCCGTGAGCAAGCCGGTAGTGCCGTAGTCGTAATCCATGCTGTAGACTTCGCCAAAAAGGAAGAAGGAATAGCCCCGCCGCGACAGATTGATCATCCAAGCACTAGCCTCGTCGGAGTCCATGAGGTGTTCGGTGAATTTGCGATTGGGGTATTTGCGGAAACGCCGGCTGCGATCAAACTCGGCGTAGAGGTCAAAGCCCAGCAGATCGTTTACTTCGATGGTGCCGCCGAAAATATCGTTGCCCGTGGGCAAACCGTAATCAAAGCGCACCAATTGCAGGTTGGAGCCGTCTTTTACATTGCCGGCGGCCCGCGCCTGCGTCAGGAAGACCGGCTGGCGCTCGGGCAGGTTGGTCTGGCGGTCCGACCCCATCTCAATGCGGTAGTCGTTGGCTACGGCCAATTCGACGGTTACTTTGCGAATGGTGGAAAGATCCGGTCCGTTGTACGAGCGGTTCTCGCTGGTGAAATCATAGGTCAGCACGATCTGCTCGCTGCCGTCGGCGGCGAGAAAGCCCCGCCGGCGAAACCCCCCATTGACGAGGGCGCTGAAGCCTATTTCGCTGCCGCGCACCGTCTCTTTGCGAATTTCGACCTTCTCTTCGCCGTCATCTGTTATAACCACAACCTCGGTCTCGGCCTCGATGATGATATCGTGGGAAAACAGCGCGGCTCCTCCTTGGCGATCCGTGGGTGAATCATCGCTTAGACGGACGAAGATCTGGCTGATGGGTTCGAGGTTCTGCCCCACGGTCAAGGCTCCGCTTATGGGGTCGCCTTCGAGGCTTTCCATCAGGGTCTGGGAATGATGGGCGTTGACATACGTACCTCCCACCTTGACAAAATCGCCGATCTGACTCGTCGTCCTAAAGCCGAGCAGATTGGTGCTATTGGTCGCTTCCACGGTTATGGTGCCCGCTCTGCCCGGCGAGCTGATGCGCGACATCAACACCGTAACTGCGTGTTTGTCGGACTGGAGGTCCATCTGTACCCCGTCGAAAGCCGGTTTGGAAAAAGTCATGGGCGTCAGCGTGGTGCGGATCTGTTCGCCAATGGTCAGGGCCATGTGGTACTGGCCGCTGCGGTCCGCGGAGATGACCAGCCGGTTGAACCACGACCCAAACCGCGGATCTTTGAAAATGGCACTACCGAACTGCTGCGGCTGCTGTTGGCGCCAATCGTAGATGAGCCATCCTTTAGTGATGAAAGACCCATACAGGTCGTAGAAATAATCCCCCTCTATGTCGGGGCTCAAATAACGCTGGTAGTGGTCCCGGGCATAATTGGTGTACTCCCATTGCTTCCAGCGATAGAGCAGAAACAGTTCCTGCGGCACGTACCAGCGCCGCACGGCCGGGTCCAGAGCGTCAAAGAGCACGCCCGAACCCACTGGTTCGTACGAGACCTCGCCGCCGCGTTGCAGGCCCAACCTGTGGCCATAATCGAGTCCTTGGGCTACGGCTCCTTCGGGCACTACTGCAATACTCAGCAGCAGTGCGATACCCGCAGCTACGAGGTGAAGCTGCCGGCCCGTACGCGTACTCCATCTGGTCATATGGCCCCCCTGTTGAGGCTAGTAGACGACTGCGACAGAACTGCTGCGGCTCACTGTGCCGCTGTCCGTGGCCACTTTCACCTGCAAGAGGTAAAGGCCCGGCGGCAGATAGCGACCTTGGTCATTCTGGCCGTTCCAGTGCATCAGATGACGCCCACTCTGGTTGTTTCCCACCGGCAATTCCGCCACTTGTCTGCCGGCTAGGTCGTAGACCTGCAAAGAAACCGGAACGTCGTTTATCAAGTGCAGTAGATCGTAGCTGATGGTCGTCTGATCGTTGATTCCATCTCCATTGGGCGTAAAAGGGTTGGGTGTCACGGTCACCCGATGGACGACTGGGTCCTGATCCAGCGGCACCCGCACACTCAAATCGTCGCCGAGCAGTGCACCCACCGCATCTCCTTCTTCAATTTCCTGCGGCAAGCCGTCCGACTGGCTGTCGCGCAAACGCCCGCTAAAAACCGTCTCATAGCGCAAAATCGCGGCGTCGAAAACCACCCGCAGGTCGTGGTTGCCGCTCTGGTGCGGAAAGGTCACAGCCAAGCCGCTCTCGTGGGGCTCGGCGACGAAATCCTCCATCTCCAAGTCGTCGAGTTGCAGCGACCGAACCGTGTGTACCGGAACAGAGCTATCGATCTCCAAGCGGTCGAAACCTCGGCTGCCGACCACTTGGACGGCATACGTAAAGACCGTATCCACTCCGACCGGCACATCCTGGGGCCATATTTCCCCGACGATGGACTCGGCTACTGGAGCAGAAAATTCAAACGCCAGCGAATCCACGGCGGTGCCGTCCCCCAGACCATCGCTTTCAAAGTCCAAGCGGAACTGGAAGTACTGCCTCGGTGCTGGCGAAAGAATCGGGGTGTCGCCGCTCAGGTAGGGAGCGGACCAAGGGCTCCAAGCGTCCGGCTCATCTGTAGGAGACGCGCTGCTGCCGCTGCGAGTGCGGATGAAAAACCGGGACTTTTCGGGATGTCCCACAGCCTCGGCTGCCCAGTGCAGTTGGCCCCAGAGCGTGGGTTGATTGAAATCGAAGACTTGGGACACATAGTCGGCCTCGGGGACAAAACCCCGACCAAAGACTTCAATCTCGTCAATTTCCCAATTGGACCGGTCCGTGGCCTGTAACAGGAGATAGCGCACATAGCGCAAGGGAAACTGCACGTTTACCGTATCTTGGCTGTTGCCAGTCTGCTGATCTATCTGGGCGAAGAGGTTTTTACTCGGCAGCCCGTCGATGGACTCGGCTACGATTTCAGCGCCGAAAATACCGTCGTTGATGAAGAGCGCATAGCCTCTCATAAAGTCATTCGGAAAGGAAGTTCGCGGAAAAAAGCGAATGCGATTCACCCCGAACCGAGCGCCCAAGTCGAAGATCACGAGAATGCCCGAAGCCGTTATGTTCTTGACCTCAAAAGCCGTCTGATGATCTCCGTCCACCATGCTCTCTAGACCTGCTGCCAGCGTCTCTTTGTCGACCCGCAAGACGGCTTGGGCATTTGGCGAGACCACCCTGCCACCGCGTGCTAAAGTCCCCAAGGCGATATTGGTGGTAGTATCGATAAAGCTGGGCAGGATCCACCCGGGGCGGCTGGTAAAATCAATGATCGGCGCGGCGGTGGCATGCTCCTCCCAACTCTCCCCGCCGGCACTGCCGCCGACCACCCGGATATCAGCAGCCGACGCGGCCGCCGCCAGCGCCAACCAGAGCGGCACTAGCAGGGGCCGGTAAACCCGCGAGATTGAACAATCTCTCCTCATCTGCACCTTCCTGCCCCTTTCGGTACCATGCTACCACATATACAAAAATGCCGCCATGCCAGAAGAAACTCTCGGCAGGGCGGCATGGCGATCATGCGCAGCCAAACCTCTGCTGCGCCGTGCAATTACTCGGCAAAGGTGGCCTTTATATGGCCCCAGGTCTTTTCCTCCACTGCCGTGCCCGGTCGGGCTTGCGAGGCCCAGTCAATGTCGGGATCAACCGGACTGAGAAAAAAGTCGCTGAGGAAATCGGCGTGGTGACAGCTATTGGTGTCGCCACTCAATGTCCAGTAGCCATCGTAGCCGCCGCCAGTGTCCGAATCCAAGACCGTGAAGTTGAAACCGAAGATCTCACCTTCAGTGAGAATATGTTGAACGCTATTGGGCACGTCGGTCCAGCGCAGATCGTTCCACGGGGTGTACATGTACTCGGCATAGAAGTTGCCGGGCTCACCAGGATCGTTAGTGCAGGTAAAGGCCGCGTCGCCAAACGGTGGCAAGGCATGCTCGTAGGTCTTGTGCCAAGCGTAGCGTCCGTTCGGGCGCAGACCGTACCCCTGGGCCTGCTGGCCGTGCAGAATGTCTTTTTCTTCTTGGGTCAGGGATTCGTCTCTCCAAGAGTTGAACTGACCGCCGCTGTGGTCGCCGTCAATCTGGATCTCTAGGAAATCACGCGCATTGCCGGAACAGCCACTGCCTTTGGCATTTTCCCAACTGTGATCGCCCACCCAGACGGCGTCATCCCAGCGGTCTTCCATGATGTAGATCTTGTTCGTCTCCGGGCTCCAACCGACGTAGGCCCGCAAGGCTAGGTCCGCGGCATCGCGCTGAGTGCCCAGTCCGGTCACCGTCTCGGTCAAATCCTCGTGGGTGATCAAATAGGGATCAGTAACCACGTCCCAATCGGACAAATCACTGTCGATGATGGGAAGGTGTCCGGAGGGAAAGTGAACAGCCGGCCTCACCAGCCCTTCGGGCAAATGAGCCCAGCAAGTAGTGGAGACTAAAATAGCTCCAGCAATAAGGGCAAATTTCTTCATGTTTAAACTCCGAGGTTGAGGTCAATGCGAAACGTCTGGGCTCGGCCCAGGCTCTAAGCTGATTTACTCCGACGAAAAAGGGGGCACCTCCTTTCTGGCACAAGATATTGATATTGATTTTTATGTAAAATATGGAGATAGGATACAAAATTCGACGGCGGGAAAGCAAGATTTTTTTACTCTCCCGCCTGAGCGGCCCGTCCGCTTCCAATCTAGCCGTGTCCCTCCGCGACTAATTCCCGACCCAACTTTTCGATGTTCTCGTCGAAATAGCGCACCTCGTCTTCGTAAGAAGTGCGCAGGTCTTGCAACCAGCGTCCGAACAATGCGCGCGCACGCTCCTTGCGTATACTAGCTCGTATCTGCTTCTCGCGCTCTTCGTAGGGACGCGCTTTTGATGCCCGTCGACTGAGAATTTTGGCAATAGCATAGGAAGGCCCGACCTGCATGGGACCGATGAGCGAACCAATCTCCCCCTCAAAAGCGGCTGCGACCAACTCCCCGAAACGCGCCGTCTCGTACCAGTAGAGATGGTAGTGCCCCTCTGTTTCGCTAGCCCCCGGCCGCAGACTGCGGGTGGCAGCCAGTTGCCGCATGATGTACTCTTCGGCCAACTCTTTCGGACTTGATGTCGCGGCTATTTCCGCCAAGATCGCCTCTACTCCGCCCCGCTCGGCCAGCCGCTGACGCAGCCATTCCAAAACTTCG
>RKRN01000071.1 GCA_007571365.1 Candidatus Latescibacterota bacterium | reverse complement strand
CGACGCTAAGGCGCAAGGAGTCGCACGCGACGCGATCCCCCGCGGTTGGCAGGGCATGGACATCGGCCCCCAGACCCAGCAGTGCTACGCCGACCAGATCGCCCGGGGCGGGACCGTCGTGTGGAACGGCCCCCTCGGCGTGTGCGAGATGGCCCCCTTTGCCCAAGGGACCCAACGGGTTGCTCAAGCCCTAGCCGCCGCCACTCGCGAGGGCACCGTGAGCATTATTGGCGGTGGGGACACGGCCGCGGCTGTAGCTCAAGCCGGATTGGCCCAAGCGATGACTCATATTTCCACTGGGGGTGGGGCTTCGCTGGAGTGCATGAGCGGACGGGTCTTGCCCGGGGTGGCGGCCTTGGACGACGAGGGAAACTGAGATGCGCCGACCCATTGTCGCTGGCAACTGGAAGATGCACAAGACTACTGCTGAGGCTGTCGAACTGGTCGCCGGGATTAAGCGGCTCGTTGCGGGGCTCGACGTAGAAGTCGTCGTCTGCCCGCCGTTCACCTGCTTGGAAACCGTGCGTGCGGCCCTTGCCGACAGCCCCATTGGGCTGGGGGGCCAGAACATGCACTGGGAGCGGCAAGGAGCTTTCACCGGAGAAATATCCTCCGACATGCTCTTGGCGGCTGGTTGCTCTTACGTGTTGCTAGGGCATTCCGAGCGAAGACAGTTTTGCGGTGAGGACGACTCGCTGGTCAATCGCAAGCTAGCCTGCGCCCTCCAAGCCGGCCTGTGTCCAATCGTCTGCGTCGGCGAGACCCTGCCAGAGCGCGAAGCTGGCCGAATTGAGGAGGTGGTCCTAGGCCAAGTGGGTGGTGCTCTAGCCGGGATTGAGGCCGGTGCAGCTAGCGCAGTACTGTGGGCATACGAGCCGGTTTGGGCGATCGGCACCGGCGTGACGGCGACGGCCGCGCAAGCCGAAGAGGTCCATGCGATGATTCGCCACTTCCTCGCCGGGCTGTTGGGCAAGGTCGCCGCTGCCGAGGTGCGCATCCAGTACGGCGGCAGCGTCAAACCCGAAAACGCAGCCGAACTTTTTGTCCAAGACAACATCGACGGGGGCTTGATCGGTGGTGCCGCATTGGACGCCGGGCAGTTCGCCGCTATTGTGAAGGCTGCCCTTTAATCTTAAATTTAACCCAATCGCGAATTCTCAGACTTGGAAGCCATCACAAGACTATGATTGAGATTCTATTTACGATTTTTCACGTGCTGATTTGCGTACTCCTAGTGACGACCGTGCTCTTGCAGGCCGGTAAGGGAGGCGGCTTAGCTGGATCGATCGGGGGCGGCCTAGCCTCTTCCTCCGTGTTGGGCGGCCGTACCGCAGCCACGTTTCTGACCAAAGCCACAACCGTTTTAGCCACGGCTTTTATGCTTAGCTGTTTGGTGCAGTCGGTGGCCTTTCAGACGGCCGAGACCAATCCGACGACGGCGACGCAACGGACGATGGCCGAGCAACAGGTGCCAGCGGTGCCCGCCATCCCGGAAGCAGGGCACCTGCTGGGCGAGGAAGAAAAATCGACGGAAACTGCAACTGCTGAGGAGTCACCGGCCCCGGCCGAGGCTCAGTAGCAGGCCAAACTAGTTTTTGCCGAAGTGGTGAAATTGGTAGACACGCTGTCTTGAGGGGGCAGTGCCCTAGGGCGTCGGGGTTCGAATCCCCGCTTCGGCACCATAATGTGAGTTGACAAAGGGACTGTATAAGCGCACAGTCCCTTTTTGTTTGGTTGCTAGCGGAGCGGAATGGCTTCGTCGAGGAGCAGGATGGGGATTTCGTCTTGGATCGGATAGAGGTAAGCACCATCTGTGCGCACTAGGCCGCCATCGATCTTGCCGGCTATGGTTTTACCGGCCCTATTCTTGACTTCCCCGCGTGCAATGCGGCTGTTGAGCGCGGCGATCAGTTCTTCCTCGGCGAGTGCGACCGGCTCTTTCGTCTCTGGGCAGGCGAGAATCGCCAACAGTTCTTTATCGATCATCAGCTATATCTCCTCGGCAAAAAATGAAAGATAGACCCATCTGTTACCAGTGACAAGTTCGCGGCGCAGATGGGTGCAGTCTATTTTGCCAGCGGTGTACAACAAATTTCTCTTTTCGTAAATAAATTAATAATAACATTTTATAAAAAATAATTTCCTCTGTGGGCCATTGACATCGCCTTTTGAATTGGCTATGCTTGCCCGAGTCCCCAGGCAGTTTGGTCCGTTGTTCGGCTGTGCTCTCTAAATTTCCAGAAATTCTTTCTAGCGCATACAGGTAGCGGAGGTGGTCATGGCTTCGGCTGATTTCGTCCATTTACACGGTCACAGCGAATACAGTCTGCTCGATGGCGGGTGCCGGGTCGGCGAAATGGCCGAGCTAGCGGCCGAGCAGGGTATGCCGGCCTTGGCCATCACAGATCACGGCAACCTCTTTGGCGTCATAGAGCACTACAAGGCCTGCCAAGCCGCTGGCATCAAGCCCATCATCGGCTGCGAAGTCTATGTGGCGATTGATAGCCGCCACTTGCGTCAGGCCGCTCGCGGTCTAACCCATGCCTCCAACCACTTGGTCCTGCTCGCCAAAGACGCCGCTGGCTACCGCAATCTCACCAAGCTCGTCTCCAAGGGCTATCTCGAAGGCTACTACTACAATCCCCGCATCGACAAGGAGTTGTTGCGCGAACACGCCGAGGGCCTGATTTGCATGTCGGCCTGCATCGGCGGCGAGATTCCACATCTGATCCAGCGCGAGGGGCTAGCTGCCGCCGAAAAGGTCGCCCGCGAGTTTATGGACATTTTTGGCGACAACTACTACTTGGAGATCCAGCGCCACGACATCAACCCCGAAGCCAAGGTAAACGACGGCCTACTCAAGCTGCATCGCAAGCTGGGGGTGCCGCTGGTGGCCACCAACGACTTCCACTTCCTACGTGCCACCGACCACGACGCCCACGACGCCCTGATCTGCATCCAGACCAACAAGACGGTTGACGAGAAAAGTCGCCTGTGCTATCCCGACGGACTCTACATGAAGAGTCCCGAAGAGATGCGAACGCTGTTTGCAGATTTGCCCGATGCGCTGGAGCGCACTCTCGAAATTGCCGACCAGTGCAACGTCGAGCTTGAGTTCGGAAAAACCTATATGCCGGATTTTCCGATCCCGGCTGGCTACGCCTCCAGCGACGACTATCTGACGCAACTGGCGCAGGAGGGTTTGGAGCGGCGCTACGGCGCGGTTGATCCGGCCGTGCAGGATCGGCTCGACTACGAGCTAAGCGTCATCACCAGCCAGGATTTTTCCGGCTATTTCCTCATCGTCTGGGACTTGGTCAACTACGCCCGTAATCAGAGCATTTCCGTGGGGCCGGGGCGCGGCTCGGCCGCTGGCTGCTTGGCCTCGTATTGCCTCGGCATTACCAATGTAGATCCCATCAAGTACGACCTAATTTTTGAGCGCTTCCTCAATCCCGAACGCATTGAGCCACCCGACATCGACATTGACTTTGACGACACCCGGCGCGACGAGGTGCTGCGCTATGTGGTGGATAAGTACGGCAAGGACAACGTCTCACAGGTCATCACGTTTGGAACTATGGGGGCTAAAGCAGTAGTGCGCGATGTTGGGCGGGTTTTGGGTATGTCCTTTGGCGAAGTGGATCGCATCGCCAAGCAGGTGCCGACCGAACTGAAAATCACCCTCGACAAGGCCATTGAGCGGGTGCCCGAACTACAGCAGCTAGCTCGAGCACCCGGCAACGAGGGCAAGTTGGTCGAATACGCCCGCAAACTAGAGGGTATGGCGCGCCACGCCTCGGTCCACGCCTGTGCCGTCATCATCGCCCCCGGCGAACTGACCGATTACGTTCCGCTCTATCGCGCCCCTAAAGACGGGACGATAACTACCCAGTTCGTCGGCGAGACCTGCATGGATATCGGCTTGCTAAAGATGGATATCTTGGGCTTGACGATGCTTTCGCTGGTCGAGGAAGCGGTGCGCCTCATACGCCTCAAGGAGCCGGACTTCGACTTGGAGGCCATCCCGTGGGACGACCGAGCCACCTTCGACCTGTTTGGCCGCGGCGAGACGGTCGGCGTTTTCCAATTTGAGTCCGCGGGAATGCGCGAATACCTGAGCAAGCTCAAGCCGGACACCATCGAAGACATTATCGCCATGAACGCCCTCTATCGCCCGGGGCCGATGGACAACATCCCGACCTTCATCGCCCGCAAGCGCGGCGAAGAGGCTGTCGCCTACGACCACCCCAAATTGGAGTCGATTTTGGAGCCGACCTATGGGATTATGGTCTATCAGGAGCAAGTCATGCGCATCGCCCAAGAGTTGGCCGGTTTCACGCTCGGCCAAGCCGATATTTTGCGCAAGGCAATGGGAAAGAAAAAGCCCGAGGAAATGGCCAAGGTCAAAAAGGACTTCGTCGGCGGCTGCGGCGCAAACGGGGTGGAAAAGTCGTTGGCCAATAAGCTGTTCGGCGAGATTGAGATTTTTGCCGGCTACGCCTTCAATAAGTCGCACGCGGTTTGCTATGCCGAAGGGGCGTACAAAAACGCGTACCTCAAGGCCAATTATCCGCAAGAGTACATGGCCGCCAGCCTGACCCTTGAGCGCAAGAACACCGACCGGCTGACTGTCTTGCTCAACGATTGCCGCCACATGGGCATCCGAGTTATGCCGCCGGACATCAACCAGAGTACGCTCAACTTCACACCGATGGATGAGGGCATTCGCTACGGCCTAGCGGCGATTAAGAACGTGGGCGAAGGTGCAGCGCAGAGCATGGTCGATACGCGGATTGCCGATGGCCCTTTTGCCACCCTTTTTGAATTTTGCGAGCGCATCGACTTGCGCACAGCCAACCGGCGCGTGGTCGAGAGTCTGATTGCTGCTGGGGCATTGGACAGCCTTGAAGGTCATCGGGCGCAGAAAATGGAGGCCCTAGATCTGGCGTTAAAGGCCGCAAACAAGTCTCAAGAAGACCGCAATAAGGGGCAGATCAGCTTATTCGACGGCGGCGGCTCCGAGTTGGTGATACAGGAGTTGCCCGAGGTTGAGCAGTGGTCTGAGCGCGAAAAATTGGCCAAGGAACGCGACCTATTGGGCCTTTATATCTCCAGCCATCCGCTCAAGCCCTACGCCCGCGATCTCAAAAACTTCGCACGGCCTCTAAGCGAGATAGATGGGCAGCGCAGCGGTGCGCCGCTGCGGGTCGGCGGCCTAGTTGAGGAGGTGCGCAAGCTCTTTGATCGCCGCGGCAATCCCTTTGCCTTTGTCACACTCAAAGACCTAAATGGCACGGGCGATATCGCGTTTTTCGCCGAAGCCTTCGCCCACCACCAACAGCTACTGGTGGAAGGCGAAACCATTCTCGTAGAGGGCCGCGTTTGCGAGCGCAACGGACGTCTAAGTTTACAGGCCGACCGGGCGCTGCCCCTTAAATCGGCGCGAGCGGAGTTGACTAAGTCCGTCACCTTGTCGCTGCCCTACCAGAAAGTGGGCGATCCCCTCCTCAGCCGGTTGCGCCACCTGTGCGAGTGCCACACCGGCGATTGCGAGTTGTGGCTCCGGCTCCAAAACGGCGGCGAGCAGGACAAAATGGTGCGCTCAAAGACCATTCGCGTTGATCCCTGCGACGATTTGCTGCGCGGCATTGAGGAACTGATCGGTCCCCGATCCACTCGACTGGAGCCCAAAATGCAAGTACCTGTGGGCCTACATCAGCCCAGTTAAATACAGGACGTACTATGCGCACAACGGCGATCACAGGGCTTGTGAGCGGATTGGCACTTCTAGTGCTGGGCTGTGGCTCCTCCCCCGAGCCGCAAGGGGACAAGCTCTTTCCTCCGCAAGCTGCTGAGTGGAACGACTATCAGGGCCAGAGCGTAGATTTGCGCGATTACGAGGGCAAAGTCGTCTTGGTCAACTTCTGGGCGACGTGGTGCGGCCCGTGTCGCTACGAGATCCCAGCCTTGGTTGAGATGAGCAATGAGTACGATCCCAAACAGGTGGTGATCATTGGCATTTCGCTCGATCAAGGTCCCCCCGAACACGTCTTACCCCTGATAGGCGAATTCGTCGAGCGTTTGGCCATCAATTACCCGGTGGTTCACGATGGCCAAGCCGAGTTACTCCGCGCTTTCTACAAAGAAAGCTTGGCTAGAGTAGGCGTGCCGCTCACTTTTATTTTTGATCGCCAAGGCCGCGTGTACAAGAGGCACATAGGCGTACCGCGCGACAAGAGGGGCCAGCTCAATCCCCGTGGAGTATTCAGCGAGGATATCGAGACCTTGTTGGCTCGTTCGTAGGACATCGGCATATAACAAAAGAAGGGATGGTCCCTAGGTGGGCCATCCCTTCTTTTGCGTGTAGTGTAGCTTTAGTAGTTGGAGTAGTGCTCGGCTAAGACTTTCGCACCGTGGTGCTGGCCGCTAACCATCGGACGTCACCCTCTTTGGATCTGTGTAGTGCTCGGCTAAGACTTCCGCGCCGTGGCGCTGGACCAGCACTTCTTTGAATTTGGCAATAGAGTCGCCAGCGCACAGGTGCGCCAGCATCGCGCTCTTGGACATGACCATTATCGTGGCGTTTTTGTAGTCCGGGAAGCGACAAAAGCTGAACTCAACAGGCTCGCCAGTGACGCAGCAGGTGTCTTCCATTTCCAACTCGATCTGCATGCCGGGGTCAAACGGAAATTCAGCGTTGTCGTCGTCGCTGTTGAATTGGACTTTTGCGGGCCGTGCCATGCTGTCCTCCTTGTGAGATGAACTTAAAAAGTGATGTTACGCACTCTTAATCTGGCCCCCTAGGTAGTCATGACAAAAACTGCGTAACATTACTTCAAAAAATAAAAAAATGCCGCGGCTGAGCAAGTTCAGTACGGCAGGTCGGCAAAGCGCGATAGCACGTCTGGCCCGTTGTGGGTGACGGCCACGGTGTGTTCGTATTGGGCCGAGAGCTTGCCGTCGGCGGTGACGGCTGTCCAATCGTCGTCGAGTACGTGCGTGTCGTGCATACCCTCGTTGACCATCGGCTCAATAGTGAAAACCATGCCGTTTTGCAGGCGGCGCCCCGTGCCAGCCTTGCCGTAGTGGAGCAGTTGGGGTTCCTCGTGGAAGTTGCGGCCAATGCCGTGGCCGCAATACGTGCGCACGATGGAAAAGCCGTGCGCTTCGACATAGCTTTGAATGGCGTGGCCTATGTCGCCGAGGCGTCGCCCAGGCGTGCAGAAGGCCAATCCTTCCTCCAAGCTCTGGCGCGTGGCGTCGAGCAGGCACTGGGCCTTGGCGGTCACGCAGCCGACTTTCATAGTGACGTTCATGTCGCCGTGAAAGCCATCCTTTTTAACGGCAATGTCGACGGCGAGGATGTCCCCTGCTTGCAGGACGCGGTCGCCGGGAATGCCGTGGACGACTTCGTCGTTGACCGATATGCAGATGCTGCGGGGAAAGCCGCGATAGCCCAAGGCACTGGCGACTGCTCCTTGGCTGCGGATGTAGCGGTCGGCTATTTGGTCGAGATGGAGCGTGGTGATTCCGGGCGCGAGGGCCTCTTCGACGCGGAGCATGGCTTCGGCGGCGATGCGGCAACTAGCGCGGATGCGGTCGATTTCCAAGGGTGATTTGAGATATATCATAAAGATTAAAATCGGGCCTTGAACAAAAAAATGTCAAGCACTTATACTCAGTAACCCCGAAAATGTAACTAGCGGCCATGAAAACGCCCCGCGTATCTATACTACTGCCCGTGTTCAATGCAGCCGCCACGCTAGCGGAAACCTTGCAAAGCATCCAAGCACAGAGCTACGAAAACTTTGAGGTCGTAGCCGTAGATGATGGCTCGGAGGACGGGAGCGGGGACCTGCTGTTGGAATGGGGTCGCCGCGATGGCCGCTTTAGGGTGTTGCTGTCCGATCACCGCGGCATTGTCGCGGCTCCCAACCGCGGCTTGGCCTTGTGCCGGGGCGAGTACGTGGCGCGCATGGACGCCGATGACCGTATGCACCCGGCGCGCCTGGAAAAACAACTCGCGTGGTTGGAAGGAGACCCTAGCTTGAGTGTGGTGAGCTGTTTGGTGGAGATCTTTCCACGTGCGGAGATCGGGGAGGGAATGTTGGTGTACGAGGCTTGGTTAAACGGCTTGGTGGACAGCACCGCGATTGAACGAGAGTTTTTCGTCGAGAGTCCCATCGCCAATCCGTCGGCCATGATGCGCCGCGAGGAGTTGGTGGCCTTGGGAGGCTACCAAGATCGGGGATGGCCAGAAGACTACGATTTGTGGTTGCGCTATCGGGCGGCGGGTCGGCACTTCGCCAAGGTGCCGGAGGTCTTGCACTACTGGCGCGAACACACCAACCGGGCGACCCATACTAATAGCCGCTACTCAGTGGAGAATTTTCTCCGCGTTAAAGCGCACTACCTGTGCGCTGGGCCGCTACAAGAGCGGGGCGGGTTGGCCATCTGGGGCGCGGGCAAAACCGGTCGCCGACTCGCCAAGCACCTAGAGCGCGAAGGCCGCGCTCCCGATGTATTTGTCGATATTGCGCCCAAGAAAATTGGCGGCACCTTGCGGCGCCGGCCCGTGATCGGGCCGGATGACTTGGCGACGTGGTGGACGCGCTATGAGCGGCCAATCCTCTTGGCGGCTGTGGCATCGCGGGGGGCGCGGGTGCTGATTCGGGAGGCGTTGGATGAATTGGGATTGATAGAAAGAAGAGATTTTTTATGTGTAGCTTAACGAGAAAGGAAGTAATATGACGGTGCAATACGCGCTCAACACATCGACGATTCGTCCGGCGTCCCTGATGGAGAAAATCCGCATCGCCGGACAGACTGGCTACGAGGGCATCGAGCTGTGGAACGACGACTTGACCGCATACGAACAGCAGGGCGGTTCGCTCGCGGATGTGCGGCAGGCCCTGGCCGACTACGGGTTGGCGGTGCCGACCGTCATTGCTCTCCATGGCTGGTTGGGGGCTGAGGGCGCGGCGCGGGTGCAGGCATTGGCCGAGGTGCGGCGGCGGATGACACAGGCAGTAGCGGTAGGAGCCGAATGGATCGTCGCTAGCCCACCGCGAGAATCCTGCGACCTGAGCCGGGGCGGGGCTGATTATCGCGAATTGCTGGAGATCGGCAAGGAAATTGGCGTGCGACCGGCGATGGAGTACTTAGGCTTTGTGCAAAGCGTGTACACCATTGACCAAGCTTGGCAGATTGCCACCGACGCCGACCATCCAGATGCCAGTTTGATTATGGACCCGTTCCACATCTTACGCGGCGGTGGTCCCATCGCGAGTATCGCCAAGGTGCCGGGCGCCAAGGTCGCGGTTTGGCACTGGAACGATGCCCCCGGCGATAAGCCCTTTGCCGAACAAAGCGACGCTGACCGGGTGATGCCGGGCGATGGGGTTGGGCCATTGCGCGAGATTGAGCGGCTGGCGCAAGCGCAGGGATACGAGGGGTTTGTGTCGCTGGAGCTGTTTAATCCGGGGCTGTGGGAGCAGGACCCAGCGGAAGTCGCGCGGATCGGTTTGGAGAAGATGCGGGCGTATTTCGCTTGAGTGGACGTTTTTTGCGCTCAGGCGAGTTCTATACGCCGCCTAAATAAGAAGTCGGCGTCGCCTTCCGCAGCCCCAAGTCCGCGACGGAGGCAAATTCCGAGCACGCAACCCTCCCCCTACCCATTAAAGCCCCAAAATCTCGCGCGTTCTTCGCGGCAGCGCACGCCAGTTGGCGATTAGATAGCGGTTGCCATCGACATCTTCGATGATGGCCCGGCCGCCGGAGAGTACGCGTACATTGGTGCGATAGCCGCGGATTTCGAGTTGACGGGGGCCACTGGTGGTTTCGATCTGGCCGCGTAGTACCCCAAACTCCTCGTCGAGGCTATTGAACGCGAGGACCTGCGGTTGAAAGTAGATCTTGTCGAGTTCATCTCGCAGTGCTTGGCGGCTTTGGGCGTCGAGCTGCTGCGGGTCTTCAAGTATGCCGAGTTCTTGGTCTTCGGCGGCAAAGACGCCGATATAGCGGTTGGACTCTTCTAATGGGAAGGCGCGGCGCACCTTAAGGTCGGTGTACTCCTCGCCGTCGAGCTCGAGGATCAAACTGCCGCGCTCAGAGCGGCTGAAGCGCACCTTTTGCGGATTGAGTAGAAAGTCCTCGTACGAATAACCGCATGTCTCGCTCATAGGGCCCGCACTTTCGCCATTTCGGTTTGCATATCGACTAGTCGGCGATAGACGCCGTCCTCCTTGTTGAGCAACTCTTCGTGGGTGCCGACCTCGGCGACGCGCCCTCTTTCCAACACCAGCAGTCGGTCGGCGTTTTTGAGCGTCGAGAGCCGGTGGGCAATAGCAAAGGTCGTGCGGCCGGCTACTAACCGTTCGAGCGCCTCTTGGATTTCGTATTCGGTCTGGGTATCGACCGAGGCGGTAGCTTCGTCGAGGATCAGAATGCGCGGGTTGCCGATCAGGGCGCGGGCAATGGAGATGCGCTGGCGCTCGCCGCCGGAGAGCCGGCCGCCGCGCTCGCCGACTTGGGTGTCGTAGCCATCGGGAAAATTCATGATGAACTTGTGGGCGTTGGCCGCGCGGGCCGCCTCGATAACCTCTTGGCGCGTCGCGTTGGGGTGGCCGTAGGCGATATTGCTGGCGATGGAGCCTTGGAAGAGCAGCGGCTCTTGCAAGACCACGCCGATCTGGCTGCGCAGTGCCTGCTGTTTGAGCCGGGTGACGGGCTGGCCGTCGACGAGGACTTGGCCATCGGTGGCGTCGTAGAACCGCGAGATGAGGTTGACCAAGGTCGACTTGCCGGCACCGCTGGGGCCGACGATGCCGATCATCTCGCCGGGTTTGGCCTTAAAGTAGATGCGGTCGAGAATGCGCGCCGAGCCGTCGTATGTGAAGCTGACGTTGCGGAACTCTACTGAGCCTTTGAGCACGCCCGGGTCTATGGCGTCGGGGGCGTCTTGGACTTCAGGCTCAGTGTCGATGATCTCAAAGACGCGCTCGGCGGTCGTCGCGGCGGTTTCTAGCTGCTCGGTGAGGTTGCACAGCGAGCGCACCGGGGCGTAGAACATCATCATATAGGCGATAAATGCTTGGAGGTCGCCGAGGGTCAGAGTATTGGCGAGCACTCGATTACCGCCAAACCACCACAGGATGATCGAGCCGACCGCGGTGATAAAGGAGATCGTCGGAATGTAATAGGAGCGCATCTTGAAAGCAGTCATCTGCGATTCGCGTAGCTCGACGTTGCGCTCGTTGAAGCGGTCGAGCTCGCGATTTTCTTGGGCAAACGCCTTGACGACCTTGACGCCCGGGATGGTGTCGGCGAGCATGGCATTGAGGGTGGCAATGCGACGCCATATCCGGTGAAAAACCCAGTGGATGCGGGTGCGGTAGACGATGGTGCCGACGATCATGAAGGGAATTGGCAGCAGCGACAAAAGTGCCAATTCCCAATTCATTACAAACAGCATCGCGCAGATGCCGACGATGGTCAGCCCGTCAATGACGATGTCTTGGAACCCCGAGGTGATAAAGCTGCGCATGCGCTCGGTGTCGCTGGTGACGCGCGTCATGATCCGACCGGTGCTGAGCGTGTTGTAAAAGGTCAGCGACAGCAATTGCAAGTGCTGAAAAATTTGCATCTGCAAATCGTACACAACGCGCTGGCCGAGCCACCCCAAGGCGTACATCCGCACACCGCTGATGATACCGCGGCCGAGATAGACGCCTAGCAGGCCAAGCACGACCCACAGCAGGAGTTGTACGCTCGCGGCCGAGGCCGAGATCGCCTCGCCTTCGGCGAGGCCGGCGGCCTCGTATTCGACGATGACCGGGACGATGACATCGTCGATGAGGATGCGATTGAGTTGGGGCGGCAGTAAGCCGATGGCCGTCAGCACAACCGTCAGCGTAAACCCGAGCAAGGCTTGTCTTTTATAGGGCTTGATATAGGAAAACAACCGCCAGAAAGTCTCGGTCTGACGCAGGCAATTGGGGCAGACTTTGGAGCCGGAGCGGAGGGCGCGGCCGCAGGTGGGGCAGTGCTCTACTACTCTGACCGGATCGACCTGTGGCGGCTCGTCCTCTCCAGCGTCTTCGTCTTCGACCAAGCCAGCCCCCTCAATGGCTTGGGGCACACCGGAGAATTTGTAGTACGCACTCTGCGAAAAGCGCAGCAGCTCGACGGTCTCATCGCCTAGCTCGACGACCAAGGCACCGCTGCCCACGTAGTTGCGGGTTTGGATGCCTTGCACCTCTGCCAAGCTGAGGCGTACGGTCGCGGGCGCATCAGTACCATTGGGATGAAAGACGAGCATCCGCTCGTCGGTGAGCGCAAACCAAGAGTCGCCGTATTGTCCGTCGGGGCGAATGTCGGCGGCGAGGAGGACGATGAGCAGCTCGCCGGGTTGCAATTCGCCGCGGACATGGGGCAATAGGCGTTCGGGTATAGGTTCGACTAGATCCAAAACGGCCCTGTATTCTAACTATTGTTTAAGGGATTTGTATTGGGGAGGAATGAGATTCCAAGAGGGACGCGAGGCATTGTCAAAAAATTAAAGGTTTTCAGTAAAAGGGCAAATGTCACTTTGAGAATTTTAGCAGTAGATAAGAGGCCGAAGGTCCTAAGAGGCGGTCTGAAATCCCTCGCCCCTCCCTCGGTGGATTCCCGCCCCGTGTCGGGGGGGCACGTGCGCGGGAAGGACCTCTACCGCCCCGGGGCCGTTACGTGGTGCTCAACGTGGATTCCCGTGTGCGTGGGAATGACAAACGGCGGTTCAACGCGATCCTAGGCGGTTTGCCCGGTAGTTGTTTAATCGTTGTATTGAAAGCAAACAAAAAGAGGTGGCTATGATTATTAGTCGAGCGGAACTAAAAGAGCGGTTGGCGCAATTACCGCGGTTGCAGTTGGCGTCCTTGCCGACGCCCTTGGAGGCATTAAAGCGCCTCAGTGCCCACCTAGCCGGTCCGCAAATTTGGGTCAAGCGCGACGATTTGACTGGCTTGGCCTTTGGCGGCAATAAGATCCGCGAGTTTGAATACCAAATCGCCCAAGCGGTAGAGCAGGGCTGCGATGTGCTGGTACACTCGGCCGCCGCCCAGTCGAATCAATCGCGGCAGACGGCCGCGGTGGCCGCAAATTTGGGAATGCAGGCGGTAATCGTCGGTCGAGACGACGCGCATGCACACGCGCAAGGAAACCTGCTGCTGACCCGTCTGTTCGGCGCGGAGGTGGACCTGCCCGCGCCGAGCGAGCAAGCGCGAGCCGTAGCTGCGAAGATAGCCGCGCTGACCTCGGCCGGGCACCGCCCCTTCCACACCAGCTCGGACGCGCGCATCTTCCGCACTGTAGCCTATGTCGATGGGGCGTTAGAACTTTTGGCCCAGTGCGAAGAACAGGGCGTTGTGCCAGCGGCGATCTATCTGTGCTCGGGGGCGCATACCCACGTAGGGCTGGTGGTGGCGTTCAAGGCACTGGGCATCGACATGCGGGTGGTGGGCATCAGCCCTTCGCCGCGCGACGATCGCCAAGCCGCCGAGGGGCACCTTGCTTTAGGGCGTGAATGCGCTGCTCTCTTGGGCTTGGACCTAGCGCTGAAAGCGGAGGATTTCGAGAGTTACGCCGCATTTGTCGGCCCGGATTACGGCGTGGTCACGCCAGCCGGCCGCGAAGCTCTGCACCTGTTGGCGCAGCAGGAAGGGCTGTTGCTCGATCCTTCCTATACCAGCAAGGCCATGGCCGGGCTTTTGGCGCACGTGCGCGCTGGTTGGTGGCGTCCCGAGCAGAGCCTTATCTTTCTTCACACCGGCGGTACGCCGGCACTTTTTGCGTACGCCAAAGACTTGGGCTATTAATGAACCTTCCCACGCCCGATCCCACCCGCTTCAAGCGGCGCCAAGCCCTCATCGGCCACTTGCGCGAGCACCTACGAGCCGAGCAGATCATTCATCGCCGCGAAGATGTAGTCGCCTATGAATGCGACGGCCTGTCGGCGTATCGCCAGCGGCCCATGTTGGTCGCCTTGCCGGAGAGCACCGAGCAGGTCGCGGCCGTGCTCAGGTCGTGCTCTCATTTCGACATTCCCATCGTCCCTTGGGGTGCTGGCACCGGGCTTTCGGGGGGTGCTCTGCCGCGGGAAGATGGAGTCGTGTTGAGCACGGCGCGGATGCGAGCGATTCTCGACATCGACTTGCAAAACCGCACGGTGACCGTGCAGCCGGGCGTTACCAACCGAGCCGTAACCGAAGCGGTGGAGCAAAGCGGCTTCTATTACGCGCCCGATCCTTCGAGCCAAATAGCCTGCTCGATCGGCGGCAACATTGCCGAGAATTCCGGCGGAGTACACTGCCTCAAGTACGGCACCACGACCAACAACCTGCTCGGCTTGGAGGTAGTGTTGGCCGATGGCGAGGTGGTGCGGGTCGGCGGTAAGGGCATGGACCAAGCGGGTTACGACTTGCTCGGGCTACTGACGGGTTCGGAAGGTCTGTTGGCCATTACCACGGAAGCCACGTTGCGCATCTTGCCCAAGCCGGAAGCGGCGCAGGCTGTGATGGCAGTGTACGATTCGGTCGCCGCGGCCGGGCAGGCGGTGGCTGAGATCATTGCCGCGGGCATGGTGCCAGCCGGCATGGAAATCATGGATCAGCTATCGGTGGAAGCGGTGGAGGGTTTTGTCGGCGCGGGCTATCCGCTCGGGGTTGCGGCGCTGTTGCTGGTCGAACTAGACGGGCCGCAAAGCGAGGTTGAGTACCACAGCCAGGCGCTGGAATCGCTTTTGCGGCAGACTGGCGCAACCGCGCTCTCCCGCGCCACCACCGAGGTCGAGCGGCAAAAGATGTGGGCTGGTCGCAAAGCGGCTTTTCCGGCGATGGGCCGGATCAGCCCCGACTACTACTGCATGGACGGGACCATCCCGCGGAGCGCGCTGCCGCAGGTGCTAGAGAGAATCGGCGAGCTATCGGCTGCGTATGGCCTGCGGGTGGCCAACGTCTTCCACGCGGGCGATGGCAACCTACACCCGCTCGTGCTGTACGACAGCAATGTCGAGGGCGACTTGGAAAAGGCCGAGTCGCTAGGGGCTGAAATCCTGAAACTCTGCGTCGAGGTGGGGGGCGTGTTGAGTGGGGAACACGGGGTTGGCATTGAGAAACGGGATTTAATGCCGTGCATGTTCAAGGACGCGGACTTGGACGCCCAAGAGCGGGTCAAGGCCGAGTTTGACTCGCAACAGGTGCTGAATCCGGGCAAGGTGTTTCCCACCTTGCGGCGGTGCGCCGAGGGCGGGGCCATGCACGTGCATAGAGGCGAGGAAAAATTTCCGGAGTTGGAACGGTTCTAAGGCGGCGAGCTTAGTACACGACACGTACTCTGCGTAGGCGTTTTCTACCGAGCCCTTGGGAGTGCGGGCCTCTGGCCCGCACTCCCGGCTGAGACCTTAGTGTCGCGTACTAAGGGCGGCGAGTACGCCGCCCATTAGACGCAAAATTCAGAGGAGGCGATGCATGGCTACGGCCTTTGCCCTAGTGGGCGACCGCTATCACACGTCTGATTACATCCGCACTGCTTTGGGCCGCACCTTGGTGCAAGGCATAGGATTGTCCGTTGACTTTACCGACGAACTCACCCTGCTCAACGCCCACCATCTGTCGAGCTACCGGCTGCTTATTGTCTTTCGCGACGGCATGCTTTGGCCCGCTGGCTACGGCCTAGAGGCGGCGGTCAGCGAGCCACCTGTTGAGGCAAAGGAATCCCGGCCCGTGCAGTGGATTACCGAAGCTCAGGGCCGCGCCGTGCGGAGCTTTGTGGAGGCGGGCGGAGCGGCCCTTTTCTACCACAACTCCACGTACATCGCTCCGGGCAGCAGCGACTTCCGCCACGTGCTAGGGGCTGCTACGCAAGGCCACCCACCGGTGCGTCCCTACCGCGTTCACATCACGCGCACAGACCATCCCATAACGCGCGGCGTGGAGGACTTTGTCGTTGAGGACGAACAGCACTTCATGCAGTACGACAAGGCCCCGGCCCATGTCTTGGCCGTCAGCATCAACGACGACGGGCACACTTGGCAGGACTTAGGCACCACGTGCGAGGCGGCTTGGGCGTACGAGTACGGGGCGGGCCGTGTGTGCTATTTGGCACCCGGGCACACCATCGCCGCACTGTGGAACCCAGCCTATGAGAAGTTGCAGCAAAACGCCGTGCGCTGGCTGCTAGGCGACGCCTAGGGGCTCTTCCTGCCAGCGATTATCAGCACTTGCGGCAGCCCCGCCAGCGGAGCGTACTCCCAGCCTTCGGCGGCATCGCCCAGTTCCGCGAACTTGACCAACTCGGCCCCTTGCTCGATAACGGCATTGAGATACTGGGAGACTGTCCAGTGAAATTCGTACTGCACGACACCGCCCGATGACCGGTCGAGCGGCTCCCCGGTATTATACTCGTGTGGTCCATTATCAAAGTAGCTATACCCAACTTCTAACGCCGTTGCTTGGTCCTTCCATATCCTTCTGAAGGGGTGATATTCGCTGATCAAGAGCAGGCCGCCGGGGCGCAGAATGCGAATGGCCTCGCGGTAGTACGCTCGCAGATCGGAGACCCAAACGCCGACATGCCCGCCGGTGTAAACGAGATCGAAGGCCGCGCTCGCTAGGCCGCTCAGATCGGTGACGTCTGCTTCGACGTAATGGACGGCCAATCCGAGTTCGGTTGAGCGCTGCCGCGCCACCTTTAGCTGTTGGCTGGAAATGTCAACCGAGGTTACGCGGGCCCCCATGCCCACCAAGGCGAATACGGCGAGGTTGTCGCCGCTGCCGAGCACGCAAACGTCTCGCTTGCGGACCGGCCCCATCAGTTCCAACTCTTGCTCGCGGAAGACGACTTGTGGTTGCCGATGGGCAATCCGCCACGTTCCTTTCTTGTCGTGCTTTTCCGCATATTGAGGCGCGGCTAGATTCCAGCGTTTCTTATTGGCAGCGTGGTATTCATTCATTATCCGTTTTTCTCCTGTTGGCTTACAGAGCTTAGAGGCTGGCCGCTTCCAGCACCGCGCCGACCTCGCCGCGCAGCCGCGCTTTAAGGGTGGTGTAGCGCTGGGCTACTTTGTCATTGGCAATGGCCAACTTGAGGGCCTTGGGGGTGCCGACGATGACGATCATTTGCTTGGCGCGGGTAATAGCCGTATAGAGCAGGTTGCGCTGGAGCATTATGTAGTGCTGCGTCGTCAGCGGCAGCACCACCACGGGAAATTCCGACCCCTGAGCGCGGTGGATGCTGATGGCGTAGGCCAGGGTTAGCTGGTCCAGATCGACTTGATCGTATTCCAAGGTGTAGTCAAAGCGCACGTAGAGCACTTGCTTCTCCGCGTCGAGCCGCTCAACCGTGCCGATGTCGCCGTTAAAAACGCCCTTGTCGTAGTTGTTTTTGACTTGCATGACCTTGTCGCCCACCCGGAACTCAGCCCCGCGATGGCGATGCACTTGGCCGTGCGGATTGAGGTGCTGTTGCAGCCGCTGGTTGAGGTTGAGTGCGCCGGTCTCGCCGCGGTACATGGGCGCAAGCACTTGGATGTCGTTGCGTTGATCCCATCCCCGATAACTGGGCAGCCGCGTGGCACACAACTCTTCCACCAGCTCGACCACCCGCTCTGGGTCGCCTTCTTGGATGAAGTAGAAATCCGCGTCCGCGTGGTTTTCGACGATGGGCATTTCACCGCTGTTGATGCGGTGCGCGTTGCGAATGATGTGGCTTTTTTGCGCTTGGCGAAAGATCTGCGTCAGGCACACCACCGGCACTTTGGCCGAGTCAATGATGTCGCGGAGCACGTTGCCCGGCCCTACCGAGGGCAACTGGTCAATGTCGCCGACTAATACCAAGCGAGCGCGGTCGGGCAGGGCGCGCAGGAGCGCGTTCATCAACACCACGTCGATCATGGAAGCCTCATCGACGATCAGCGCGTCGAGTTCGAGGTGGTCGTCGTAGCCTTTTTTGAATTGCCGCTCGCCCGGCTGAAATCCGAGCAGCCGATGAATGGTCTTGGCCTCGCGCCCGCTGGCCTCGCTCAGCCGCTTGGCGGCGCGGCCCGTAGGCGAGCACAGCGCGACCTTGAGGCCGCTTTCTTCCAACAGGTGCAGGATGCGCCGCGTCACTGTGGTCTTGCCAGTGCCCGGCCCGCCGGTCAGCACCAGCACCTTGCTGGTGGCGACCAACTCCACAGCTTGTTTTTGCGCCGGAGCCAATGCCAGCCCGTCGTCCGCTTCTGCGGGCACAGCCAATTCTGCGGTCGGTGCTTGTAAAAGCCGCTTGAGCGACGATGCGGCACCCACTTCGGCGCGGTGCAGCGGCGGCAGATAGTAGTGCAGGTCTTCGGTGACCACGCCGTCGGTGGCGCGCAGGGCCTCCAAGGCCGGCGGCAACAGCTCGGCGTTGATGTCCAGAATTTCGACCGCTCGCTCCATCATCTCGACGGCCGGCAGGTACACGTGGCCTTCATCGGCCGCTTCGGAGAGCAGGTAGCGGATGCCAGCTTGTACGCGCTCCGGGGCGTCGCGGCTCAGGCCCAAGCGCTGGGCAATGCGGTCGGCAATGCGGAAGCCGATCCCATCCACATCGCGCTCTAGGCGATAGGGATCGCTGCGCACCTTCAGAATGGCCTCTTGGCCGTAGGTTTTGAAAATTTTTACGGCATAGCCGGTAGTAATCCCGTGCGACTGCAAAAAGACCATCACGTCCTTGATTTGTCGCTGCTCATCCCAAGCCGCCGCGATCAGTTCGACCCGCTTCTTGCCCAGTTTAGGCACTTCCGCTAGGCGGCCGGGGTCGGCGTCAATGATGTCGAGCGTTTCCGCACCAAAGTGATCGACGATGCGCTTGGCCGACCGCGGCCCGACGCCTTTGATCAAACCGGAGCCAAGGTATTTTTGTACGCCTTCGAGCGTTGAGGGATAAACGGCTTTATAGTGCTCCACCTTGAGCTGTTTGCCGTATTTGGGATGCTGGGTCCACACGCCTGCGACTTCGACGCTCTCGCCCTCTTGGATGGCGGCAATTGCCCCTACAATTACGATTCGCTCCCGTTGGCCCTCTACTGCTAAACGCGCAATGGTATAGCCGTTTTCCGGGTTGTGGTAGGTCAGGCGATCTATAAAGCCTTTATACGATTGGTTCATGTGCTGCGATCACCAGATGAAAGCACTGTATAGCAAAGCCATACTCCCGGCGCCCAGCGCACCGCCGGTGCCAATCTGCATGGGGGTATGGGCCCGTAAGTAAAGCCGCGCCCAAGCGACCGCCGGCCAACTGAGCAAAAAGGGCCACGCTGCGCTGCCGACGCTGATCAACAGTACGCAGGTTGCCCCCCCGACACCAGCCGCGTGAATGCTGATCTTATAGGAGCGGTTGATCCACCAGACCAAGAGCGCGTTGACGACACAGGACGCGGCCGTGGCTAGCATCAGGGGCGGGGCACCGATTCCGTAGAGAGCCGCTGCCCCTAAAGCATAGCAGCAAGCACCCAGCAAGAGCAAGGTAGCGCGCTTGTTGCGGTCGTCTGTATAGGCTCGGTCGAGATAGCCCGAGCGCACCAAGTACCAGAGTAACAGTCCGGGAACTACAGAGAAGGTGCCGATCGCCACCGAGCCGGCGAGCCAGTCGCCTAGCACGTGTGCTTGGACGCTAAATACTAAGAGGGCCAACAGCGCGGGATTGAGTACGTGGGAGAGGAAGCGTGCAGCTTGGGGCAGGTGCAGACGAAAACAGGGACGAGTTAATCGCTCGCCCCTGTTTGTTTCTTTTGCCATTTTTTTCCGCTAGCCGCGCCGCGACCGGGCGGCCTCTGGTCGCTCTCTAGCACAAAGCCGACAAATCGTTTCTGGCCGAGGGTCTTCAAATACTGGAGCAGGGAGACCTCGGCCTCCTTGCGGTTGAGTTGGTACTTGTCGCTGAGCAGTTCGATCATCCTGCCGACCGAGTTGCGGCCGTTGCACATCCGCCAGACCTCGCTGCCGACCTCGTCGAGGGTGATTTTGCGTTGTCTGGGGATATAGAAAAACTTGGACAGCAGCCGCACCTTCCAGGTATCTTGGCGCTTTATTAAGACCTGGATCTCGCCGTTGTCGTTGTTTTCCCAGCGCAGGGATTCATTGCGCGTTGGCCGCGACGCCAGCATGGCGGTCCGGCTCAGCTTGGGTCCCTTGTTTTTTGATAAAATGCCCATCTACTACCTTGGCGACTAGAGCGTCTGCTGCGTCTTTCTTGCGGTAGAGGTGCTCGACGATGGCAATTTTGTCGATGCTGGTATCGCGCCAGACGCGCCCTCGCATATACAGGCGCGGCCTCGGGTTCATAAAGGGCAGGGGCCGCAGTAGCTGACGCCAGCGGCTGCGCGGCCGCCCCTCGACGCGAATGCCCTCGTGTTCCTGCACGGCTTCTGGCGTAGTGTCCACCACGAAGTCGCGCAATTGCTTCTTAAAAAAGACCGGATACCACTCTTGAATGTGCGCGTCTTTGAGCATAATCCGGGCCATGCTCAAACGATGCACCTTTAGAACTTGTTTGCCGCGGGAAAACTCCAGCTCGATGTGGCCCGACTTGAGAGAATGGCTTTGTAGCTTGAGGTCGCTGGGCGCAAAAAACCGCAAGCCGTATACGCTCCACAGATACGCATCCTCGCCTTCTTGATCGACGAGCGAGCTGAACACGGCTTCGGCTTGCTCGGGCAAAAACTCGTCTAGCTTGGCCAGCACTCTCAGGAGCACAACCCGCCCGGATTTTAAGGCCAGCGCTAGGTTGTACGCCCGGAAGTCGGCCTCCCAGATGAAGACCTCGTATTCGCGGCCTTCGAGGAATTTTTTGTTTTTGAGGAAGCGGGCGCGGCGCTGAACTTCAAAGGGGGCATCGACCTTTTGGGCCTTCTTTTGCAGATTGGCCAAGTAGCGATCTACTAGCTCGGTCAGGCGCAGGGCCTCGCCGCGGCCTTTGAGCCGCCGCCATTCGACTTCAGCGCGTACGATCTCGGCGTCGTCGAGGCGGGCATAGCCCTTTTCAAAGTCCCCGTCAACCCGGCCGAGGTTCCAATCGTCGGGCACGGACATCCGCAGCCCCTGCCACGCGAAATCCACCCAAGCGCTCATGCTAGAAGATCAGCACCGAGACCGATTTCTGGATCAGGGCGATCCCCACCGACGCCATGCCCATCAGCGCCATGCCGCAGGAGAAGCCCACCGCTAGAATCGGGGCAAACTGCCGCCATTCCTGCCGCCCGTACTTGTTCCAGAAGTAGTAGCGAGCCAAGAAGGCACCGACGATCTCGGTCACCACGAAATGCGGCAGAACTGTCAGCGAGCGCACAAAGCCAAAGACCAGCAGGATCGGCAGCCCGAGGATGGACAGCAGAATGAAGCTCACCAGCCCGAAGCCGGCCCCAAAAGCGATGACCTCTAGTTTCAGTGCCCTAAAGAGCCAAGGCACGTCGGTGGAGCGCTGGATCCAAGAGCTGGTAAAGAGCGGATCAGTGTCGACCTCGAAGTAGAAAGACCATCCCGCCGGCACAGCCCGCTCGACCTGCACTTCGAGGGTCGGACGGGGGGCGCGGATGACGGCGTCCATCGTTGGCCCCAGCGGCACAATCGCCGGCAGACCTTCGACGACTTGCTCTTCGGCTAGCTGGGCGTCGCGCAGGTAGCGCTCGGCAACGATGTCGGGTGCTCCCTGATCAAAGTATGAGTAGAAAACTTGGGTCGGCATCCACGGGCCGACTTGGCCGCGCTTGCCGTTGGAGTCCAGCCACTCCTGATCCACCAGCCGCACCCGCCAGTACCACCACTCGTTTTCGATCAAGTTTGCCGGAGTCCACCCCGCCCGATCTTTGTCTATGGCCAGTTCGCTGCGCATGGTGCCGGTGATAAAGAGGCATTGCTGGTAGGCGCGCAGCCGCCAGATTAGCTGGGCATAGGGGTAGGAGGCCGACGGGATCGGGGCCAGTTTCCAGATATAGGAGCCGTAGAGAAAACTAGTAAAAAGCACGATGGGCACCATGAAAATCTCGGCGCGGATGATGCTGGTAAACTGGGTGCCGGTCAGTTCGATTTCGCGGAACTTCATGGTCTGGGCACCGTAGTTGCCCAAGGGAAACGGGATGAACCAGATGTCAACGCCGCGATACCCAGAGAAGATAATCGTCGCCTCGCGCACGAAGGGGATGTCCACCGTCTGCCCCACCATCCCGACTAGGCGGGCGTTGACGAAGGATTGGAAGGGCGTGAATACGAAACCAAAGAAGAGGAAAAACCATATAAACTGGGCAATGCCCGGCAGCAGCCAAGCGGCGATGCCGATTAGGCCGGCCGTGGCCAAGGCGTATAGGGCCAACGCCACCCAGATGGGAAAATCGCCGCGCCCGGCGGGAGGGGTGAAACTGCGCTTGGGGCCGTCTTCATTTTCGGCGTTAGCCCGAGCAGTGCGCACACTCTGAAATACCTGATAGATGCCGATGATGGCGATGGCGATGGTGGTGCCAATGCCGAAGCTCATCCAGAAATCGACGTTGTTGACGAAGAAGGTCTCGACCGTGCCCATGCCTTGCTGCCACAAGTTCAGGTACGGCTCCTCGCGCCACGAGGGCGTCCAAGTATAGAGCAGCGGATTGGCCAGCGAGGCGACGACCACGCCGATAAAGGTGCCGACCACGCCCCAGAATGGCACCACCAGCCCGGTAAAGATCGGCCCCAAGTGCGCGGTAAATCCCAGTGGAGTGGCCGGGATAAAATTGCCGGTGACTTGCGTGAAGTCGACAAAGGGAATGGGAATGAGTTGGATCGGCTCGGTCAGCAGTGCGCCGGTAATCGCCGGTAGGGCCACGTAGATCGTGCCAAAGACCAAGCCGATCATCGCCCCGGCCGAAAATACCCGCCAGCGCCACGTTTCCAGCCCTTGGGTGGTCTCGGCTAGTGCCGTAGCACCTTGGGCGTTTACGGGTGCGAAGGGAAAGGGCAGGCGCTCGTAGTCGGAGCTGAGCCGGAAGAGCGCGTACGACATGGTGAACCAATTGATGCGCGAGATGATCATCCCCAAGACCAGGAGGACAATCGGCATCGCCCAATCCGAGTGCAGAAAGGTGCGCTCAACAATGGCGAAGGAGTCGGCCGGCGGTGCCACCCAAGTGGGAATCAGCTTGGTGATACCGAACTGCTTAGCCGCTGGCGATTGCACCAAGTACTGGTTATAGAGCAAGCCCTCAAAGGCACCAGTCTCCGCAGCGATCAGCGAGGCCGCCACGTAGAACAGCACATAGACTTCTTGGCGCCGGAGGGAGGAAAAGGAGCGCTTGGTGATTTCGGCAAAGAGGATGATCGTAACCCACTCGGCCGCCGCCCCTAAAGAGCCGCCGATCATCAGGCTCAAGTACATGTTGCCCGGCACCATGATAAAGGCGACGAAGAACACGCCGAGGACGGCCTTGATCGTAAAGCCGTTCTCGAAGCGGTCCGGGACCTGCATTAGGTCCCGATATTCTTCGATTTCTTGGTTCGGGTTTCTATTTTTCCTTCCGAACACTCGCTATCCTCCCTTACGCCGACACTTCGCTGCGCAGCCCTTGCAGAATCTCCGTCCCCTGTTGGCGGTAGCCTTCCTTGGCCTCGGCATCCACCGTGCGCCAGATGAGGAACTGTTTGCGGATGACGTTCATAAAGCGCTGGTTGACCCGCCGCCACGAGGCGTCCTCGCCGCTGAGCCGCTTGATTTGCAGGCCGACTGCATAAATGTTGTGCTCGGCCTCTGGCATGGCCCGCACGGTGACGTGTTGGCTGACGCCCAAGTCGAAGGGAGCCAACCAGATATTCATGTCGATAATGTATCCTTCGCCATTGGGCGTTTCTTCGCGGTTTAGCTGGGCACCGTCGGTGTAGAAGGTGCCGATGGACTCCTCGCTGTAGGAGTCGAAGTAGCCGATGAGAAATACGCTCAAGCCCAAGACCTCGTGGCCGCTGACCGTAAAGGGAAACTCGAAATCCCACTGGTCGCCATCGGGCGTCGGCAACTTCCACTTGCGGGTCACGTCCGGCACGGCCATCTGCGAAGCCTTGCGCGCCGGATAGATCGTCGAGAGCATGACCACGGCCATCACCAGCATACAGGAGAGCACCGCGGCCACCGAGGAGTAGTTGAGCGTAAAGCCGCCCAAAAGGTCGAATTCGATGAGCACTTTGGCGATTACTTGGCCGCTGAGATAGCCAGCGACGACGCCCAGCACCGAATAGACGCAACTCTCGGCGATAAAGAGCCAAGAGATGTGGCCGGGGGCTAGCCCCACCGAAGAGTAAATGCCAATTTCGCGGAAGCGCTCGTACACGCTGCCCATCATGGTGTTGAGCACAATAAGCGAGGCAATCAGCATGGGGATGAACAAGTTGCTCATGCCGGAAAAGGAGGTCATGCCCAGCGATGAGTAGATCGACACCTTGATGTATTCATCGCCGGCCTCCTTGACTCCAGCGAACAGCGTCACTGCGAGACGCGAGAGGAACTCCTCGACCTCGCCGCGCACATCGCTACCCTCCGGGAAGCGCACGGCTACCGACTGGAGCGGGTTGCCACTGCCGACGTTGCGCAGCGTGTGATAGGGAATGATCAGGGTGTTGGCTGGCTCTATGTGGACGAAGGGTTTGATGACGACCTTGGCGTCCTCCAGCCCCTGCTTTTCGCGCTGTTCTTCCTCGGCTATTTCTTGCACCGCCTGACCGCCAGTGACGGCAAAGTCGGCCGGTGTCAAGATCTCGTCGTCGAGGTCTTTGAGGTCCTTCATGCGCTTGGAGTCGATGACGCCCACCACCGTGAACAAGTCGCCGAAGACCCGGACTTGTGCTCGACCAACGTCGGCCAAATCGACATCGAGATGGGCCTCCTTGACCATGTCGATGGGCAGGATGCAGGCTTTGTCCTCGCCCGGCGCAAACCAGCGCCCGGCCACTAGGGCTTGGTTGAGCCGAGTAACTTGCGTCTCCTCGGGCGCTAAACCTAGGACGCCGAGCGCGTTATGGGCCTTTTCCCCGTGTTTTATTTTGATATGCGCTTTGGCCTTATTGCTGTACCAACTGCGCGGCGCGACCGCGGCCCGATCGCCGAAATTGCTACGGGCGTATTCAAGGACTGAATCCTCCATGGGATTCCATGCCTTGCTGCGGATGAGGATGCCCTCGTAGAGACCTTCGTTGTCGCGACTGATTTGATTGAACCGCAAGCCCGTGCGGATGGAGGTGAAAGAGAGGACTGTAAAGGTCAGCAGCAAGAGCGTGGTAAAGGTGAGCACCGTGCGCGTCTTGCGCCGCTTCATGTTGGAAATCCCGAGCTGGAAGGCCGTCAGCGAGGCCGAAGAGCGGCTGACGTCCGTGTCGTGGATCACCGCTACCTCGGTGCGCAGTTTCTTCATCTGCTCGTTAAAGCGGCCGGAAATAATCGACATCACCAGCACGGCCAGCGCGATGATGATAAAAGCGAGCAGAATGACAAAGGGATTGGATAGCTGAAAGGCCGGATGCACCAGCCACAACACGATCCAGATCGCTAGGAAAACTCCGACAAAGCCGATGATCTGATTGCGGATCGTGGCGGCCGTAAAAATGAGCCGCTCGGTGAAAAAGGCGCAGGGAATGACGAGAGCCATAAAGAAGATAATGCCCTGAATGACGTCGTTTTGGGTGGATTTGACGTCTGGATAGGCACGCGACTCCAGCCCGAAGGCCGCGCGCGTGTGGCGCACGAAATCGCCCCAGCGCAGTTCGGCTTCAGCCGCGGCAGCTTGGGCTAGCTCGGCTTCGGCGCGATAGTGGAGGTCGTTGAGGCGCTGGTTTTCAATGGCAAAGCTCCGCAGCTCGCGCATGCGCGACTCGTCGAGATTCCACATGTCTTGGGCGGCTTGAAAGGTCGTGCGGGCAAAGGAAGTACCGGGGCGAATCTCGAAACCCTCGCCCTCGGCCTTTTCCTTGTCGGTTACGCTGGTGGCGTTGAGCAGGAGCGAGCGGAACCCGAGCAGGCCAGCACCGAACCCCATCTTGACGTGCGAACCGGGCCGGGCGAAGAGCACTCCGACCGGCTCGTTTTGGGCCGAGGGGCCTTCGCCGATGGTATAACCGTACTCCACGGGGGCACTGTTGGTTTCGTCGAAAACCTGCACGTTGGACAGCTTGGTCAGATAGCGCGGATCGACGATGTCGAAGAAATTGTAGGGTACGCAGGGGAAGAGGATGACCATCCACTGCTTGTCGCGCCAGTCCATGGCGACCCGCATGGGATAGCTCTCGTCGCCTTGCACGCCGCGGTCGGGGGCGTAGGTGATGCGGCCGGTGATCGGGTCCATGTAATAGCCCTCGATCTGCACGTTGTTGACCCGCACCCGATTTACGTAGAAGGCCCCTTTATCGTTGACGACTTCGTAGTACTCGCCGCGCACGCCTTTATACGACTTTTTCTTGCCGTTGCGCACCACGGCTACGGCGTCGGCACGCGGCAAGTCGGGGATGATGCTGCGGCGCGGAAAGACCATAGTCCGGCCGCGCAGCGAGCGCAGGGTGTCGCGCAAGCGCATCTTGAAGTCCGGGAAAAGCTCTGGGTCTTCAAAGGCCATTTCGAACATGCCGGCGAGCACCCGGATCTGTTTGGCGAGATTGGCGTAGTTGACGTGCTCGGCCCGGTCTAAGGGCGTGTCGACGAGGAAGCGCGCGTCGTTGACAGTGACAAAGGCCAATGCCGGCGTCCCGGTCGCCAACACCAATTCGCTGTTGACCGATATTTCGCCTGGTACAAAGGTCTGCCAGCTCATTCCGCCTTCGGGGCTGATGCCATTGACTAGCACGTCGCGCCGCTGGTAATCCAACTCGCGGCTGATCTTGCGCGCATACCCCATGAAGTTCTTGCCGAAGGGCGCGAAGTAGCGTTTGTAGTAAAAGCTGGTATTGCTATTCCACACCCCGAGTTCGTCGGTCTGCGAAGAAAGGTCGAGGCTGATAAAGAGCTTGACCGCGAGCGAATCGACTTTGGGATCGACCCAAGTTTTGTAGAGCGCGTGGCGCAAGTCGTCGTCCGAGCGCAATTGGTCAACCAGTTCGCGGCGATCTTTGAATTGCTCGTCGGCCAGATGTAGGGCACCTCCTTCTTGGCTCAACAGCCCTTCGGCGAGGGCCGCGTCGGCAACGTGCGCGGCCAAGTCGGTGCGCCCTTCGGCAACGCCCCGCACGAGGGCTTCTTTACCGGTGAATTCCTCCTTGCCGATGGCGTAGTGGATGCCGTCTTGGGCGATCATGTTCCGCGCAAGTGCAGCATCGACGACCCGCCTCACCAGCATGTGCTCGATAAAGGGATCCTCTTTGCGCAAATAGCGCTGGATGAAATCATCAACCCCGCGCAAGCCCAAGTGGTGGGCCGAAGTGGCGAGGAATACGACCGTGCGCGCCGGCGGATTTTTGCGGAAGTAGCGCGCCAGTTCCAACAGCGCAGTAATGCCGGAGGCTTGCTCGGCACCTGGGGCAAGGGCCGGCACTACGGACATGGCGTCGTAGTACGCTTCCAGCACGATCACGTCCTCTTTTAGCAAAGGATCGTATCCGGGGATCGTGCCGAGGATATTCCAAGCGGGACGCCGCTCCCAATCCATGCGGTACTGTAGGTGGAGCGTCTGCTCGCCCTCGGCTGCCAACTGGCGACGCAAGCGCTGACCGACTTGGCGATTGACCCAAAACCTCGGCAGGTCGAGCGGCATAGTGAGGAATTTCTTTTCGCCCTCCAAGTACACGGTGGAGTCTGGCTCGATAAAGATGATAGCTTGCGCCCCGAGGTAAGCGGCATTGAGCCAAGCGTCGCCCGAATTGAAATCCATCAGGGCCACAGACCCCTCGACTTGCTTGCCGTCCATGTCGGCGTACTCACCCGCGCCCGCGTCGACCAAACGCTTGGTCATCCCGCCTTCGGGTAGCGTTGAGGTTTTGACGAGATTGGGCCACAGGCCGTGGATGGGCACTTGTTCGTCGCTGCCAACTACTTGCAGAAATCCGCCCTTATCGACCGGAATAGACACATCGTATTCGTGGACAGTGACGTCGTCGAGGCCGATGGCGCGGAAGTGCTCCTGCACGATCTGGGCCGCTTGGTCGGCACCTCGATAGCCGACAACTCTAGACCCCAAGCCGGCAAAGGTGTCCATCGTCTGCTGTACGCGCTCGACCGGGGCCGTGCGCGTCAACTCAGCAAAGTCGACTTCGGGCCAAGCCGGTGCTGCGCCGATCAAAATCCAGCCAAAGACCATCCACCGCATCGCGAACTTAGGCATAATTGTGAGTGCCTTTCTCAGATCCAGAAGACCACATTGTCGGTCATGCCCGTAAAAAAGTCGATAATCAACCAGATTCCCGCGATGAAAAACTGGCCTATGATTAGGCCTAAAAAGAAAGGACGCGCCCGGCGAAAAAGGCTAGGACCGCCGTATTTCATCGCCAACAACTTTAAGAGCCAAGCGATGGCAATGCTAAACCACAACTGGTCCATCAGCCATACAGCACCAATCGGGTACCCGATGGGATGTAGAGGCCACCACAACAGCCGTTGGCGCGCCCACATGAGCAGGGCCATGATGCCCCCGCCGACAAAAGTGTGAATCCAGCCATCTATGTTTGGCTCGGTAGGTGCGCTTAACTTGGTGGTAATATAATCAAAAGGGGCACGAGTTCCACCTCCAAAAAACCACGGGTTGAGGTTGATACCGCCGTATTCGTAGGCGAGGTACAAAATCGCGGCGACCGAGCCGATGATGCTAACGGCAATAGCCAGCAGCATGTACCAAAAAAGCGGTCGTAGCCGCGGCCCTAGTCCCTCGCCCAACTTGAGGCCGTGTGCACAGGAGGCCATGACAAAGGTGCGGATATCCGCGGCCCACACAAAAGTGTATGCGAGGCCAACCATGCCGGCCGGGCCGATTGCCGAAGAGCCGATGGCCGAGACCAAAACTGTTGGAGAGATCATCGGTCCGACCGCCGCCGCCACGCCTCCTTCTACTACCACTCGGGTCAGGCCGACGAAGATAAGGATGGCCAGCATCAGGGTCAAAAAGGCCGCCCACAGCGGCAAGCCGGACTGCCACAGCCAGATGGTCATCACTGCGACGCCAGAGAGCCAAGTCAAGACCGCTGTTCGATAGGAGAGCATCTCGCCGCTGTCGTCGATGCGGTCGTCGCCGCGGAATGCCTTGCGCAGCACGGCGCGCAGGTGCTCGCGGCCGACCCACAGGCCGAAGACCACTAGGACGATCATCGCGCCCTGTCCTTGGTGGGCGAGGATCGGCTCGCTAGCAGCACCGTAGACGAGTTTTTCGGTACTGCCAACCCCTAAAACTCCCAGCCCCCCGCGGATCAACTTGGCGATGGTGTTGAAAAACCACAGACTGAAGGCGATGTCGAGGTTGATCAGATAGGCGAACCCGATCATGGGAAAACTCAGGCGAAAGATCAGGCTGACGGTGTTGCGCAGGATCGGAATCGAAGAGACGAGCTGGATAGCGGGAATGAAGTTGAAGTACGCGTGTAGGGCGTTGAGGCTACTGACGAGCACGGGTAGGGCAAAGCCGACCCACATGATTGGATTCTTGAAGAAAGGACCCAAGGCTTGTCCGCGGCCGCCGCTCTGCACCATAGCCAAGGGCACTTGTACCAGCGGATAAACCAGCCGCTCCCGCTCTACCCACTGGCGGCGCATAATGACCATAGACGAGATCATCACCAAGTACAGGGCTACAATCAGCACAGCCCAATAGCACAGCGGGCCGCTCCAAGCGGCCCAAGGCACCCCAGTGGTGCGCGGTGCTCCTTCGTAAAACCACTTGATCGCCGCGGGATTCTGCGGTGCGATCCACTCGGGAAGGTGCGGCAGGATGAGCAAGGCCCACTCGTTTTCCGGGGTGGCGTAGTACTGGGCCCCGGTGATAATCGTCAGCCAGTACTCACTGAGGCCCATCGTCGGGATGGCCGACGCCGTGAGCATCATTATGTACGCGACGATTAGTTCGCAGCGTCCGAGGGCCACAGAAGGGGCAAAGCGATTCAGTAAGGCGTTGAACAAGCCCGTCAATAAAAAGAACAGGAATAGGGCACCCGCGGCGCTGAAATCAATCGACATGTAGGAGCCGCGGATGACCATATTGCCGTATGGTGCTCCCACGGCGATGGACAGCGACCCTAGGGTGCCCGCCACCAGTGCTTTGGTGCTGAAGACCGGCTCGGTTTGCAAGGTAGGCTTTTGGGACAATTCCATTGAAATGACCTAAAGTCTATACATTAACTATAACTGGCCTTGGTTCAACCAGCCTATCTTCTCCAATTGTGCCAAGGTCCACCAAGCCAACAGGCCGATTGCCCCGCCGCTCACCAGAGCACTGAACAAGGCCAGCGGCAAAAGCGCGAATAGACCGCTGTGGCCGATATAGCCAGCGGCGAGAACGAGCTGGCTGAGTTGATGCGCCAACGCGCCCCAGATGCTCAGACCGACGACGCTGAAAAGGCCTCCCATGCGGCGCACCGCAACCATGACCAACCAACTCGCCAAGCCAGCTCCGCCGCCAATGACAAAGGCGGGACCGGCAAATCCCCCGCTGAGTAAGCCACCAACTACCAACTTGATAGTGCTAACGGCCAATGCCGGACCGCCGCCAAAGCTCACCAACGCGACCAAAACCGGCAAATTGCCGAGTCCCAACTTCATCCAAGGCAAGGGTTTGGGGACCAGCGATTCAAAGGCGAAGAGCACAATTGCCGCACTGGCCATAAGCCCCAAACGAGCCACGTCTCTAGGGCGCGTAAACATCAGTGAATCATCGCGTCTATGGGCGCGGCCCCAGCGATCCTCAACACTAGGCCATTGGGTACGCACACGGCTATATCGCCTGCTCGCTGCATCCAGCCCCGCCGCAGGCAAATTTTGTGGACGCAGGGCGCGGAAAGTACGCGCACACCCTTAGGGCCGATCTCGATCTCGCTCGCGCCCAAAGGTCCTACAACTGGCAAGACCCCGTAGTTGGAGAGGGCATGCGTGGCGGGCGCGGCTCCGGCCGACTCGACGATGAGCACACCGCCAGCTTCGGCTGTATGGCGACCATAGAGTACCAGCCCGATCGCACTCAAGCCCACGACGAGCGCGAGGATTTTATCCGCTCGTGTCAGCATCCTGCGTCCTGCTCCCTTCCCATTCTAATTTACCGGCTATCGCACGTGCAAACGAGCGCGGTATGTACTTGTTTTTTTTTTATATGCTTGTTTATATTGACGGGCGCGTAGATAGCGAAAAACCCATGACGGAAACCTCTCCTACCCATCTTTCGGCTCTCCCTAATACCTACTTGGACGAACTTGTCGAGCAGGGGGGCGACGAACTGCGGCTACAGATGCTGCTGGTTGAGGTCTCCTCTTGCAACGACCAAGCCGATTTTGAACTGATCAGCCGCGCTTACTACTTCGCCAAAGAGCATCACGAGGGCCAGATCCGCAAGTCTGGCGAGCCGTTTCTCGCCCATTGCGTCGAAGTGGCTCGGCTCCTCGCCCAATTGGGCTTGGATCACACCACCGTTGCAGCCGGGCTGTTGCACGATGTCGTTGAGGATACATCGGCCACGCATGAGGAGGTTGCCCAGCAATTTGGCGACAAGATCGCCGAATTGATAGCCGGGGTTACCAAAATCGATCAGATAACCTACGAAAGCCGCGAGGCGCGCCAAGCTGAAACCTATCGCAAGATGCTGCTTTCTATGGTCAAGGACATCCGCGTCATCCTCATCAAGCTGGCCGACCGCCTGCACAACATGCGCACGCTCCAATACCTAAGCCCCCAATCCCGCGAGCGCACGGCTAGGGAAACGCTCGAAGTGTACGCGCCGCTGGCTCACCGCTTTGGGTTGGCGCGGATCCGCTGGCAGTTGGAAGACCAAAGTCTCAAGTTTCTCGAACCCCAAATTTACCAAGAGCTGCGCCAAGGCGTGGCCATGACGCGCCGCGAGCGCGAAGACTATATAAAAGAATTCAAGGTGCCAATTGAAGAGTGCCTGCACGCCAATGACATTAAAGCTGAGTTTACGAGCCGCGCCAAGAACTTCTACAGCATCTACAATAAGATGAAGGCGCGCGGTAAGCCCTTTGAGGAAATCTACGACCTGCTAGCCATGCGCATTATCGCAGGCACCGTGCGCGAATGCTACCAAATCCTCGGTCTAGTCCACGATATTTACAAAGCGATCCCCGGGCGCTTCAAAGACTATATATCGACCCCTAAGAGCAACATGTACCAGTCGCTACACACGTCGGTGCTCGGCCCCAAGGGCCAATACGTCGAAGTGCAAATCCGCACCGCGCAGATGCACCACACGGCTGAAATCGGTATTGCCGCCCACTGGCGCTACAAATCCAACGACACAGGTCCCAGCGATTTAAACCAACACATGAGCTGGCTGCACCAAGTTATCGACTGGCAACAAGAGGCTAGGGACCCGGTTGAATTCATGGAAAACCTTAAGACCGAGCTCGCGTCGCAGGACGAGATCTTTGTCTTTACCCCCAAAGGCGATCTACACCAGTTGCCCAAGGCAGCCACGCCGATTGACTTTGCCTTTGCCATCCACACCGACATCGGGTTGCACTGCGCGACAGCTAAAGTAAACGACCAAGTCGTGCCACTAAGCGCGGCTTTGAGTAGTGGCGAAACCGTGGAGATCGTCGCGGCACCGCAGCAAAAACCCAAACTCGCTTGGCTGGACCAAGTCAAGACCGCCAAGGCCCGCCAAGCCATTCGCCGCTGGCTGCGGGAAGAGCAATACGACCACAATGTGCGCCTTGGCAAGGAGGCCCTCGACCGGGGGCTAAAACCCTATCGGACCGCCGCCCCCCCCGACCTCGAGGCCGTGGCTACGGAGTTTGGGTTCAGGGCTGCCGAGCACCTCTACGCGGCCCTCGGCAACGGAGACTTGTCAATCGGCAAGGTCATCAGCCGAATAGCCCCGGCCACGCCCCGGCGGCGTACGCTCCGGTTCCAAGACCGCAGAGATATCCGCATCCAAGGGTTGCAAAACCTGATGATCCGCTTTGGCAAGTGCTGTGGTCCCATTCCGGGCGACGCGATCGTCGGCCTAGTTACCCGAGGTCGCGGCGTTACGGTCCACCGCACCGATTGCCCCAATATCGGCCGGATTTCCGCAGAGCCAAACCGTCTCCTCGCGGTCGAATGGGAATTAGAGGACGAACCGGCCTTTACCGTTCATCTGCACGCTCGTAGCTGGGACCGCACGTACTTGCTGGCCGACATCTCGAAGGCAATCAGCGACGCCGGCTCCAACATCCGCGACTCCACTACCCGCACCGATGGCCACATCGCCGACCAAGACTTCTGGATCGACGTCGTCGACAACCAGCAGCTACGCCAAGCTATAGACCAAATCGAGCACATTGAGGGCGTTTTGGAAGTGCGGCGCGTAGATGAGCCGACAAACAGTTAGTCGTGTCGGAGCTGTTTCGCCCCAATATCGCCCGTCTGCGTGGGTATGTTCCCGGAGAGCAGCCCCGCGAACAGGGCTATATCAAGCTCAATACCAACGAAAACCCCTATCCTCCCTCTCCCTTAGTGCTAGCGCGGCTGCGCACGGCCTGCGCGGCTGACCTGCGCCTCTATCCCGACCCGGACGCTCGGGCCTTGCGCCGCAGGCTGGGCGAGGTATTCGCCATTGCGCCCCAACAGGTTATGGTCGGCAACGGATCGGACGAACTGCTCAACGTCATCATCCGCAGCTTCGCCTGTGCGGGCGACAAAATCGCCTATCCCCATCCCACGTACGGCTACTACAAGCCGCTGATCGATATCCAAGGAGCGGAGGCGGTCCCGGTCGAGTTCGGCGGGGATTTCGCCCTGCCCGCGGGCCTAGCCGTGCCCGGGGCCCGCATCACCTTTCTCGCCAATCCCAATGCTCCGTCGGGGACCCTCGTGCCCTACGCCGAGGTCGCCGCGCTCTGTGCGCAGGTTGACGGCGTCTTGGTCGTGGATGAAGCCTATGTCGATTTTTCGCAGGGCGGCTGCATTCAGCTCATTGAGCAACACCCCAACGCCATTGTCGTGCGCACCATGTCCAAGTCCTTTTCGCTCGCCGGTATGCGCATTGGTTTTGCTTTTGCCCCGGCCGCGCTAATCGCGGGGATGTGGAAGGTCAAGGACCACTACAATCTCAATCGGCTGAGCTTGGTCGCCGCCGAGGCGGCCCTAGAAGATATCGACGTGATGCGCACGAACGCCGCCCGCGTCTGTGCGACGCGCACACGCCTGTGTGTTGGGCTGAAAAATTTGGGTTTTTACCTGTGGGATTCGCAGGCGAATTTCGTGCTCGCCAAGCTCGGCGCACGCTGGGCTGGCCGCACCGCGGCCGAACTCTACGCGCAGCTCAAAGAGCGCCGAATCTTGGTGCGCTACTTTGCCACGCCGCCACGCTTGGCCGACTGTCTGCGCATCTCGGTAGGCACAGACGCGGAGATCGACGCGTTGCTGGCGGTCTTAAAAGAATTATCACCCGTTTAGGCGCTCGGCAATGCGCGGGGTGCGCCCGCCGCGCTGGTGCATGCTGGCGAGCATGTCGCCTAAAAAGCCGATGGAGAAACACTGAATGCCGACGATGATCAGCAAGATGCCCAGCATGAGCAGAGGATGGCGGTTTTGGATGTTGCCGTGCTCGTAGTGCAGCAAGGACACATAGGCGCAGATGACCGATCCGCACAGCGTAGTACCAAGCCCCAAGCTGCCGAAGACGTGCATGGGCGTGGTCATAAAGCGGACGACAAAGGTCACGGTCAGCAGGTCCAAAAATCCGTTTAGCAACCGCTTGGTCCCGAATTTGGAATGGCCGAAGCGGCGGGGATGGTGCTGCACCGGGATCTCGCCGACTCGATAGCCCATCCAGTGAGCCACAGCGGGCAAAAACCGATACAATTCTCCGTAGAGATACGGCAGGGCATCTTCGGCCACCTCGCGCCGATAGACCTTGAGACCGCAGTTGAAATCGCGCAGGCGCACCCCGGAGACCAGCGAGGTGATCCAGTTGAACAAGCGGGAGGGGAGCGTTTTGCTCAAAGGGTCGCGGCGCTTGGCCTTCCAGCCTGAGACCAAGTCGTAATCGCGGTTGAGCTCGGCCAGCAGCCGGGGAATTTCGCGGGGGTCGTCTTGCAGGTCGGCGTCCATGGTGACGATGACTTGGCCGTGTGCCTGCTTGAAGCCGGCGGCGAGGGCGGCGGCCTTGCGGTAGTTGCGGCGAAAGCGCAGGGCGCACACCTGCGGATGCTGTTTGGCCAACTCGCCCAAGGCCGCAAACGAGCCGTCCGTGCTTCCGTCGTCCACGAAAATGGCCTCCCAACTCCATTCCGCAGTCGCCAGAGCATTATCGATCTGGCCCCATAGATGAGGTAGACTTTCCTCTTCGTTGAAAACGGGAATGACGAGCGAGAGAAAAATCTCTTCTTCTGTTGCTTTCTCTTGGTCCATGGTCTCCTCTCTTGTAAATAAGGGTCCACAATAAAACAATCGCCGATTGCCGAACACAAACCGGCCCGCTGCCCTTGACACTTGAATCGCCCCAACGGTATATACGGACATGCAGCCTCCCTTGGGTTCCCACATTCACTTGATTGCCGCTTGTGGCACGGCCATGGGGTCTTTGGCCGGTATGCTGCACGAGCAGGGGTATCGCGTCACTGGGTCGGATAGTCGCGTATATCCGCCGATGAGCACCATGCTCGAGGCGTTGGGGATTGACGTGCGGACTGGCTTCTCGGCCGATCACCTCATACCAGCGCCGGATTTGGTCGTCATTGGCAATGCAATCTCGCGTGGCAATCCAGAGGCCGAGGCCGTACTCTCGCGCCGGATCCCGTACCGGTCGCTACCGGAAGTGTTGCGCGATTTCTTCATCCGCGGCAAGTGCTCGGTGGTGGTAACCGGAACCCACGGCAAGACCACCACTACCGCGCTCATTGCCCACCTCTTCACCGCCTGTGACTTGGATCCTTCCTTTCTCGTCGCCGGAGTGCCGCAAAACTTCGATCGCTCCTACCGGCTCGGCCAAGGGGCGCACTTCATCGTCGAAGGCGACGAGTACGACAGTGCCTTTTTTGCCAAGTGGGCGAAGTTTTTCTACTACCTACCCGAGGTCCTAATCGTCAACAACATTGAATTCGACCACGCCGACATTTACCAAGACCTTGCCGAAATCGTCAAAGCCTTCCGCCAACTCGTCAACATGGTGCCGCAAAACGGTCTGATTCTAGCCCATGGCACCGATCCCAATATCGCCGAACTCATCCCCGGGGCGCTGGCACCGGTGGAGACCTTTGGCCTTGCCGAAGGCGCGTTTTGGCGTGCCACCAATCTCCAGGCCGGGGCCGCGGGTACGCGCTTTACCTTGTGCCGGGCGGGACGAGAGCTAGGGGTTTTCGACTTGCCTTTGAGCGGCGATTACAATGTCTGCAATGCGCTCGCCAGCTTGGCCGCTGGCTTCCACGCTGGCCTGACGGTCGGCGATCTGCGTGCGGCCTTGGCCAGCTTTGCTGGCGTCAAGCGCCGACAAGAGCAGATTGGTCTGATTGACGACGTTCTCCTCATCGACGACTTCGCCCATCATCCTACCGCGGTCTCACACACCCTAGCAGGCCTGCGTCGGTCCCATCCCGGGCGCAGGCTCATCGCGGTTTTCGAGCCGGCCAGCGCGACCAATGCCCGCGCTATTTTTGAGGATCGCTATGTTGAGGCATTTGCCTTGGCCGACGTGTTCGTCACCACCGCAGTCCCCCGTCCCGAACGCGCTCGGGCCGCCGAGCCGTTCTCGCCGGAGCGCTTAGTGGCGCATCTGCGCGCCACCGGCAAGCCAGCGCATTACCTACTCAATGCCGAATCAACGGTCGCTTTTTTGGCGGCGGAAGTCGGCCCAGGCGATTTGGTAGTTTTTATGAGCAATGGCGGTTTTGGCGGCTTGCAACAGAAGCTGTGCGCGGCACTCACAGCACGTGCGTCCTGTATCGACTAGGTGTCAGAACTGTTGACGAATAGATGCACTGAGTACGGGTAATACGTGCGGTGTGAATTTCATATTTTTATGTTTTACAATATGTTATAAAAAAACAAAAACCCCGCGGTACGCATATTGCACTAAACGCATGGCCATTCCCATCTCACCCCAACCTGGAGGCTGCCATGCGTCCTTTTATTGCCTTTATCTTTTTTGCTCTCGCCGCACCTATCGCGGCCCAATCCGGTCCGGTCGTCATATCCGAGTTGATGTGGTCGGGTAGTACGGCATCTACTGCCGACGAATGGATCGAACTCTACAACGTCAGCGATGCAGCGATTGATCTGGCCGGCTGGACTTTGACTTACCACAGCGGCGACGAGGAAAAAGTGATGTTCGTCTTTGATGCAGCGGTGATCCCCACCGGACAGACCTTTCTCATCGCCAACTACGCTGCCGATCACAAAAAATCCCTCCTCGCCGTCGAGCCTCAGCGCGTCGACTCGGCCGTTTCGCTGCCCAACACCAAGTTGCTCGTACAACTATACGACGGCGACCCGCAAGCTGGTGGCCAACTCATCGACGTAGCCGACGATGGTCGCGGAGCCCCTTTCGCTGGCGACTCGGCCAGCAAAAGTGCCATGGTGCGCATCGCCTTTGACCAGCCCGGCGACCAGCCCGAAAGCTGGGCAACGGCAACCGAACAAAGCGGCTGGGATGCGGGTGCCAGCGAGTTGGGCACGCCGGGATCCATTCCCGCGTACCTGCTCCCAGATGCGGGAGAAGCGGAAGCGCCCGAGCGCGTCATGGGGACGAACATTTCACCGATGTCTTGGGCGTCTATAAAAGAGGGTCTCTATCCCTAGCGCGGCCTGTAAAACAAAAGGCACCTACGCGGGTAGGTGCCTTTTAGCGCTTGGAAGCGGTCTCAAGACTCGGCTTGGTGTTCGGGACGCGCGGCGATGTTCTTGCGCGGGAAGGGCCTAATGGCATCGCGGCCCATAGGGCTCTTTAAAACAGTTTGCAAAAAAAGGCCGTGGAAGCTAAGATGCGCTTCGCACGGCCTTGCCGATGGTGGGCAATCGCAGATTTGAACTGCGGACCTCCGGTATGTGAGACCGGCGCTCTAACCAACTGAGCTAATCGCCCAAGAGCGTTTTCTAAATTAGCTTTCAACGGCCGCTGAGTCAATGTCCGTCGTGCCCGGCGGTAAAGTGGAATTTCGGCAGGGTTACTTCAGTCGCCGACGGGTGGCCCTCGCGCAGGCGGTACGCGCGGTCGAGCTTCAGCCCTGTCCAGCGCTGCGTCTGGTGAGGCACCGGCCAGGTGATTTCCACAAACTCCACTGCCACCGCGTCCCCCAGCCCGAGGTGCGGTGCGAGTGGGTTGGCTCCAAAGCTGCCGCCCGAGCCGATGAGGTGGTGGATGTCGCGGGTGCTGCCGTCTGGTTGTCGCACGCGTACGCGTACGCGGCCGCCAATAGCACCGCGGTTCGACTGCACACCTTGGGGAAATAGCCGCAGCCAGCGATTGCCGTGTCCGGGGTTTTCGTAGAGCACGTTCTGGTAGAGGTCGCCTTCAAAGGCACCGCCCATGACTTGGAAGATGTCTTGGTCCCCATCGTTGTCGAAGTCGGCAAAGGACACGCCGTGCCCTTTCTGCACGTTGCCGAAGCCACCTGTGGTGGACACGTCCAAGAATCGCACGCCACCGTCGTTGTGCAACATGCGGTTGGGCGTGAGCGAGCGTAGATCGGGAACCCCAGTGCCTATGTAGCAGTCGGGGAAGCCATCGCTGTCTAAGTCGCCGTAGTTGGCCCCCATAGCTAGTATGACTTGGTCAAAACTCCCCAGCACTTGGGTGACCTCAGCGAAGGTGCCGTCGCCGTTGTTGCGGTACACGTGGGCGCGATCGGCGGCAAATTCCTCGCCGAGGTACGCACGCGCCATGTCGCCGAGGTCTCTCATATTATAGCCGCCAGTAAACAGATCGAGCCAGCCGTCGTTGTCGTAGTCCCAAAACCAAGTGGGGAAGCTCTCGGTCGGCCCCGGGGCGACTGCTGCTGCTGCAAAGCGCCAGCCCGCTGGCGTATCGCCGCGGTTGCGATAGAGGATATTTTCTTGGTAGAACTGAGATACGTAGAGGTCGATTAAGCCGTCGTTGTCTATATCGCCCCAGGCAACGCCCTTGACAAAGCCCAGGTGATTGACGCCAACTACGTGAGCCACATCGACAAACGTGCCGTCCCCCTGGCTGCGAAACAACTGGCATGGGTGGGGCTGCTTGCCGGACTCGTTGCCGACGAACAGATCGAGCCAGCCGTCGTTGTCGTAGTCGGCAAAGGCTGCTGCGTGGGTCGGGTGCAAGGCGAACAAGCCGGTGCGTCGCGTCACGTCCGCAAAGGTACCGTCGCCATTGTTGCGCAACAGAGAGTTTGGCATGCGGCCCTCTTCTCCCATCCAAGCACCGCGCAAAACGAGCAGATCGACATCGCCGTCGTTGTCGTAGTCGGCCTGTTCGAGGTTGATCCCGCCGATTTGCCCAGTCAGCCCGGCCGCTGTCGTGGCCTCGGTAAAGGTGCCATCGCCCTCGTTGCGGAAGTAGCGCAGTGGATCGCGCAGCCCCCACGAAGAGACCGCAATATCTAGCAGACCGTCGCCGTTGAAGTCCTCGACTGCGCTGCCACCCGCCAGGCCCACAGCCGCGACTCCGGCCGCCGGTGCCACGTCGCGGAAACGTTGGATCACGCCGCTGTGGCCGTCGAATACGTGCGCGGGAATGCGCCAAGGTTCTGGCACCCCTTCCGGGTATTCGCCCAAGGTCATGTACGCCAAGTTCAACAGCCAGCGCGTCCCCAGATCGCTTGGGCGCTTGTTCAAGTTTATGGTGTAGTGCTCAATGGCGCGGCGCGAGCCTTCCGGCAAGCGGTGGATGCCGTCGCCGCGGATCGGCAGCAAGCAGGAATCCGTGGTGTGGTTGTGCAGGCAGTTTTCTTGCTCGCCAAGGCGCAGATAGGCGATGGCGAGTTGATCGTGTAGCATATAGACGAAGCCCTCAGTCGCCGGAACCTGCCCGGCCTCTACAGCTGCCAGTACGCTCTGCATCTCTTCGATGCCCGCGCGCAAATCCCCGGCTCGCACCCGCTCTTGGGCAATCCGCAGGCGCATGTTTAGCCGTTTGCCAGCGCTCACCGGTTGCCCTAGCAGGGAACGAAAGCCCGCGACGCGAGCTTTGTTCAGATAGATGTTGGCGATGGGATCGGCCCGCTGGGCCAGGCGCGCCAACACCGTCGCCATAAAACGCGAATCCCCGCGATCGATGCCGACATCCGTCTGCCCCCAGACGGCTGGAGCCCATAGCAAGACGGCTATAACGCTTATGACACTTTGCATAAGAAAAAACGGCTACAAAAATTGGGGGGCCCAATCCTCGTAACCGCGCATAAAAAAAGTAATGGTGGGCCCAGTAGGACTCGAACCTACGACCGACGGATTATGAGTCCGCTGCTCTAACCGACTGAGCTATAGGCCCCGGTAAAGTTGTTAAAAACCTAGGATCTTTCCCGAGCAGGTCAAGGGCTTTGTTGGGCCACGACCGCTTGGCGCTCTTGGTTGAGCGCGACGAGCTCGGCGCTGATGTGCGCAATTTCGCTCTCGTCGGATGCCCCGGCGAGAGCCTGACGTGCGTTGGCGATGCGCCTTTGCAGCGCATTTTTTTGAAAGTAAAGCAAATAGTCGCGCCACTGTCGCTCTACTTGTTCCTCGTCGAAACCCTGGGCCGCGCATTGAGCGACTAGGCGGGCGAGTTCGTCGTTTTGTAGCTCACTGATGATCGTGCCAAGGTTGATGGCTTTGCCGTGGGCATGGCGGTTGAAGAGGGCGCGACACAGAGCTTGAGTGCGGGCGTCGCTTAGCGAGTCGTGGGCGAATTCCCGAGTAGTTTGGGGAATGAGTTGCGGGAAGTTGAGCAACAGCCCTATGAATTCGAGCTCGTGGCGCGGTGGATCGGGCGCAGCTATAGGGGATGGCTCGGCAACTGCCTTGCGCGATTGTTGGGGCCGGCGCAGGGCGGTTTGCAGGTCGTGGCGCAGGGATTGCTCGTCAACCGAGAGGCGCTCGGCGACTTCGCGCAACAGCAGGTCGCGGCGGACTGCATCGCGGGGCTTGGCCAAGAGGGGTTTGAGCTTTTCGGCAGCCCGCGCTTTGCCTTCAATGCTGGAGAGATCGTGCTGCTGCGCGAGTTGTTTGAGGTAAAAATCGAGAACCGACTGGGCATTTTCGGCTCGTTTGAGCAACGCGTCCGGTCCGTGCTCTTGTACGAAGCTGTCGGGATCGTGTTCAGCCGGCAGCGAAACGACGCGAGCGTCTAGGCCAGTACCTAGGAGAGCTTCGCAGGCTCGCATAGCGGCGGTGGAGCCGGCCGCGTCGCCATCGAACAGCAGCACAACTTGGCGGGCATAGCGAGCCAATAGGCGGCCGTGGTCTTCGGTCAGGGCCGTACCGGAGGTGGCGACTACGTGCCGGATGCCAGCTTGCGCTAGGCTGATGAGATCCATGTAACCTTCGACGACTAGTGCAGCATCTCGGCGGCGAATAGCGTCGCGGGTGTCGGCCAGGCCGTAGAGTACTCTCCCCTTGTGATAGATGGGCGTTTCGGGCGAGTTGAGGTACTTAGGCTGTTGGTCGGCCTGGAGTGTGCGTGCGCCGAAAGCGATGGTCCGATTGGAGAGATTGGCAATCGGGAAGGCGATCCGGTCGCGGAAGCGGTCGTAGTGCCCGCTTCCTTTAGAGCGTGGCAGAGCCAATCCAGCTCGCTCCAAAATCTGGGGACTCAAGCCTCGGCGACCGCCTACTTTGAGCAAGGCATCCCACTCCGGCGGCGCGTAGCCCAAGCCGAAGTGTGCGATGGTTTCATCTGTGAGGCGGCGCGTCTGTAGATACGTGCGGGCACTAGTGCCAACGTCGTCTTTGAGCAGAAGATGGTGAAAGTACTTTTGCGCTAGGTCGTTGGCGCGGTAGAGCTCATCGGCGGCCTCGGTTTCCTCACGCGATGGTCCCGAACGTTCGGGCAGGGCGATACCGGCGCGCTCGGCGAGGAATTTGACCGCTTCGACAAAAGTAACGCGGTCGATCTCTTGGATGAACTTGAAGACATCGCCACCGACGCCACAGCCGAAGCAGTGGTAGAATTGGCGGTCGGGATTGACGTTGAAGGAAGGGGTCTTCTCTTCGTGAAACGGGCAGAGACCCAAAAAATTGCGGCCCCTCCTAGCGAGTTGGACGTGTTCGGACACCAGATCGACGATGTCGGTAGCGTCGCGGATGCGGTCGCGAATGGCTTCAGCTTCATGGTTGCGTAGCATTGCTAGCAGGGGGCTTTTTTTTTATATTAACAGGGCCATTGAGCAAAATATGGTGGCCCATTAACCGGGTCAAGAAAGTCAATTAGTGCGTTAATTCCTTGAGTTTACAGCAAACTGTTGGTATTATTGATGAGTTAAACGCTTATTCATGGCCTATGCTGAGGCCAAATCAGAATTTGACCCATTGAGTATTCAGAGGAGGAATCAGATATGTCGAAAGGCATAAAGGGAGCTATCGCAAGTTTGGCTTTGTTAGGACTCGGCATTTTTCTGTGCGCGAGTCCGGCGGCAGCACAGGTGGCGGTCTCTGAGTCGGTGGCGGATACCGACGACCTTGCACCTAGCCCGGTTGACGTAGTACAGGCTGAGTTTAACGAGGGCGGGAGGAGCATCACCATCTCTTGGCCTTTGTCCGGCGACGATGCCATGCGCCAAGTCCCAACGAGTAGCGACTTTACAACGAGCGGAACCTTTGCCAATGTCAATGATGTCGCTGGTTACAATATATGGCGTCGTCTCGCCGATGGCTCCGGCAGCTTGGCAATAGTCGGCACCGTTGGTGCTGGCGCGACATCCTTAGTGGATGACTCGATCGACCTGAGCGAGGGGAGCAAGCGCTACTTCTACATGGTCTCGGTCGTTGATGCTAGCGGCAATGAGAGCACTCCCATCGAGTCTGCCGAAGTCAAGAACATGTTGCTCCTCGGCGACTTTGACTACGATGGCGATGTGGACCTCGACGACTACGGAATTTTCCAAACCAACTTCGGCCAAGCCGAGTTCGATCTAGCTACAGATATCGACGGCAATGGCGTGGTTGACCTCGAGGACTTTTTCCTTTGGGCCGACAATCTCGGTGCCAATTTGTACTAGCTAGGTGCCGACGGCAATTTAGCTATTTATTCCATCCTTTCAAAAGGAGTATAGTTCGATGAAAGAGTATTTCCGCATCGTCGCACTAGCCGCTTTTTGCGCTGCTCCCGCGGCCGCTCAGTTGACCACCTCTGAGCCTGTAGCTGCCGTCGATAATATTCCTCCGGCACCTGTAACTAACCTACAAGCCGCAGCCAGTGATGATCCATCCGTGTCGCTTTCTTGGACGCTATCGGCAGATGATGCTCGTTCGTTTACGACTTTTGGGGGCCAAGTGGTGCCTACGGGCGACGTACACGGCTATCGCGTGTATCGCACGGATTATTTCCCGCCCGTGGACGATAGCGGCGAGATAGTACTCGGCTGGTTCACGCGCGAGGGGAATAGGGTTGACTTCGACGACTTCTTCCTGCTAGCTGATCGCTTTGGCACTTCTGATGCCGACGCAGATTTTGAGTTGTTTTTCGACATAGTGCCCAATGGCCAAGTTGATGTCGATGATTTTCTTCGCTTCGCCGATGATTTCGGTAAGGCCGTAACTCAGGAACAGGGCAGCGAAAGGTTGATCGCCACGCTGGGGCCGGGCACCTCCGAATTCGTCGATAATGACATCGTCAGTGGAGACTCTTATGTCTATGACGTGCGAGCCTTTGACGGCGACAACGAAACTGGCGTTGTCGCACCTTTTGCTTCCAATGAAGATGTAGCTCGGATGGCGCTAGCCATCGGTGTCAATCAATAAGGCCGCGAGAAGTTGCAGACAGAGATAGGACGTCCGCTTGTCGAGCGGCCGTCCTATTTTTTTAGTACACCTAGTACGCCTTGACAGACAAAGATATTATCTGTATCCTTTGATCTCTTTCGCACCTCTCCTTTTCAAATTAAATACCTCAGCGGTTTATTCCGCTTGAAATTCTACTCTCCTTTTAGATACTCTTCGCGATAGACTACCTGTAGCTACTAAAGAATTTTGCCAAGGTACGGCCTACCTTAGGTAGGTTTTTAGTGTTTTAGCGGTACTACCGCATGTACTCCAAACTTCGTAACAGCTAGATGCTTACAGTGCCGTAGCGCACTCGAATATTCCCTTTGTGTTCCTGCACTCCAACCGCAAGAAAGGTTGCAAGGAAGAGATGCCACCGCTCAATAGAACGCAGAAAATGAACATTGTCGAACTCCAGCGCATGAACATCTTGGATCTCCAAAAGCTAGCCAAGAAACTGGAAGTTGTAGATTGCACCTCTTTGCGCAAGCAGGAGTTGATCTTCTCTATCCTCAAGCACCAGACCGAGCGCAGTGGGCTGATCTTTGCTCAAGGTACTTTGGAGGTGTTGGACGAGGGGTTCGGCTTTCTGCGCTCGCCGAGCTATAACTACTTACCTGGTCCCGACGACATTTACGTTTCTCATTCGCAGATTAAGCGGTTTAGCCTGCGCACGGGCGATACGATCTCCGGCCAGATCCGCCCGCCGAAAAACGACGAGAAGTACTTTGCGCTGCTGCGAGTCGAGGCAATTAACTTCGACGATCCAGAAGTCACCAAGAACAAGACGATCTTCGAAAATCTGACGGCCTTGCATCCCACGGATCGCTTCAGGTTAGAGCACAATCCCAAGGATCTGACGACGCGGATTCTCGACTTGCTCTCGCCCATTGGCAAGGGGCAGCGCGGCCTAATCGTCGCGCCGCCCTTCACTGGCAAAACCATGCTTTTGCAAAAGGTTGCCAACGCCATCACAACCAATCATCCCGAAGCGGTTCTCATCGTCTTGCTCATTGACGAGCGCCCCGAGGAAGTTACCGATATGCTGCGTTCCGTGAAGGGCGAAGTCGTTAGCTCAACCTTTGACGAGTCGGCTACGCGACACGTACAGGTGGCAGATATGGTGATCGAGAAGGCTCGTCGTCTGGTTGAGCACAAGCGGGATGTAGTCATCCTACTCGATAGCATCACGCGCTTGGCACGGGCCTATAATACAGTGACGCCGCACTCGGGGCGGATTCTCACCGGTGGCGTTGACTCGACAGCCTTGCAGTGGCCGCGTCGCTTTTTCGCGGCCGCTCGCAATCTCGAAGAAGGCGGCAGCCTGACGATTATCGCCACGGCTTTGGTAGAGACCGGGAGCCGCATGGACGAAGTGATCTTTGAAGAGTTCAAAGGCACGGGTAATATGCAGGTGCAGCTAGATCGCCGATTGAGCAACCGCCGCGTCTATCCGGCCATTGATGTAACGGCGACGAGCACCCGCAAAGAAGAGTTGCTGCTGACGGAGTTTGAATTGAACCGCTCGTGGGTCCTGCGCCGCATCCTCAATCAGATGGGAGTCGTTGAGGGCATGGAGTTCCTCCAAGAGCGCATGCGGGGCACGGAATCCAACGAGGAATTTCTCAAGGCCATGAATGACTAGTCTCCTTGTCTTTTGAGTTTCAAGCCTCTATTTTTATTGACTCGACAGCCGAGTTCCAAGCCCAGAAGCAGAGGAGTGTAAAGGTGCAAAAAGACATCCATCCCGAGTATCAAACGGTTATCTTTCTCGACACTAGCTGCGACTACAAGATACTGTCGCGTTCGACGATGAAGTCCAAAGAGACGATGGAGTGGGAAGACGGGAATTCCTATCCGGTGATCCGGGTCGAAATCAGCTCGGCGTCTCATCCTTTCTACACCGGCAAGCGCCAGCAGATCATGGATCGCGGCGGGCGCATTGAGCAGTTCAATCGCCGCTACGGCAAAAGCATGCAAGCCTAGCAATCCATTCCGTGCGAAAAGGTGGTAGGGTGCCCTTCCGAGGGTGATCGTATCGCCTTTTTCGTGTACGCGACATACTCACGTAAGACCTACCCGTCGTCATTGAAGGGTGATGATGCGCACCCTAAATGAAGAAGTTGAGGCCAAGCCGTCGTGTTAGATAAATTGAACGAATACGCACTGCGCTACGAGGAGCTAAGTGCGCTTATGGCCGATCAAGCCGCCAGCCAAAACCCAACTCAGTACCAGAAGCTGGCGCGGGAAATGGGCGACTTGCAAGAAGTGGTGGATTTAGCGGGCCAGTACCGCGCCGTGCTGGAACAGCTTGCAGAGGCCGAGGAGATCATCGCCGATGGCAGCGATACAGAGCTAGTCGAATTGGCCGCGGCCGAGCGCGACCCATTAAAAGGAAAAGTGGCGCAGCTAGAGGAAACACTCAAAGTGCTGCTGATTCCCAAAGATCCCAACGACGGCCGCAATGCCATCGTCGAGATTCGCGCTGGCACCGGCGGCGACGAAGCCGGACTTTTCGCCAGCGATCTGTACCGCATGTACCATCGCTTTGCCGAGCGCAAGGGTTTGAAAACCGAGGAACTTTCGTCCAGTCATAATCCAGCCGGCGGCTTTAAGGAGGTGGTATTTGTAGTCTCGGGTGCGGACGCCTTCGGCCAGCTCAAGTTCGAGAGCGGGGTCCACCGCGTGCAGCGGGTTCCCAAGACCGAGGCCTCGGGCCGGATTCACACATCGGCGGCCTCGGTCGCGGTTTTGCCCGAAGCCGAGGAAGTAGAGGTAGCGATCGCTGCCGACGATTTGAAAATCGAAGTGTACCGCTCTAGCGGACCGGGCGGCCAGAGCGTCAATACCACGGATTCGGCCGTGAAAATCACCCATACTCCAACAGGTATTGTCGTCTCCTGCCAAGACGAGAAGTCGCAGCTAAAAAACAAGAACAAGGCGTTGAAAGTCCTGCGCGCCCGGCTCTACGACAAATTGCAGGCCGAGCAAAAGGCCGAGCGCGACGCCGTCCGCGCTGGCCAGATTGGCTCTGGCGACCGCAGTGCGAAGATTCGCACCTACAACTTCCCGCAGGGCCGGGTCACCGATCACCGCATTGGCTTGTCCCTCTATCGCTTGGAGGAAGTACTCGATGGCGATTTTGAACGGTTCGTCGAGCAATTGGCCCTCGCATCTCAGCAGGACGCACTGGCGGCAGACCGATGAGTGGACGCTCTTGGCGGCTGCTCGACATCCTCGAAAACACGAGCCGGTTCTTTGCGTCAAAGGGGTTGGAAAACGCCCGTCTACAAGCCGAGTTGCTGCTCGCCGCCGTGCTCGGCGTCAAACGCCTCGATCTCTACCTGCAATTTGAACGCCCCTTGCACCTCAGCGAAGTGGATCGCTACCGAGAATACGTGCGGCAGCGGTTGCGGCGCGTGCCCGTCCAGTACATCACGGGCATGGCGGCCTTTCGCCAGCTAGAACTGGCCGTGACGCCCGCGGTACTGATCCCCCGCCCCGAAACCGAAGTACTCGTCGATGTGGCCTTGGCGCTTTTGCCCGAGCATGGCCGAGTCCTCGATCTGTGTTGTGGCTCAGGCGCGGTTGCCCTGTCGCTGGCCCAAGAGGCGGCGGCGGCCTTCGTGGTGGCGGCTGACGTCTCGGCTGCTGCTTTAGAAGTGGCGAAGGCCAACGGCCAGCGCTGCGGGCTAGCCGAGCGCGTCGAGTGGCACTGTGGCGATCTGTTTGCGCCCTTCTGCGGAACCGAGCCTTTTGACCTCGTCGCGGCTAATCCGCCGTATGTGCGCCGCGGCGATTTGGCGGCACTAGCACCGGAAGTGCGCGACTACGAGCCGCATCTCGCTTTGGATGGAGGCGAGGACGGCTTGTCGTATTATCGGCGCATCGCGCAGGAGGCCGCGAACTTTATTCGCCCCGGCGGCTATCTACTGCTAGAGGTAGGAGACGGCCAAAGCGCGGCCGTGGAGGCACTGCTTGTACGGTCTGCACGCTTGACTGAGGTTCAGATAAGACCGGACCTAAACCAGATTCCCCGAGTCGTTGTCGCACGTGCGGCTACTCAGATGAGTTGAGGCATGGCCAAAAAGAACCGTTCCGCTTACATATGCCAGTCTTGCGGCCACAGTGCCGTGCGCTGGTTTGGCCGCTGTGTGGCCTGCGGCGAGTGGAACACCTGTGTCGAGGAGCGGCCCCAAGCACCTGACAGTCGGCGCGAACATCTAACGGTATCGCCCCGCTCCCAATTGCAGCCTATTACCCAAGTCGATGACCAAGACCACGAGCGGCTGCAAATTGGCATCTCCGAATTCGACCGGGTCTTGGGCGGCGGCATCATGCCCGGTTCAGTCGTCTTAGTTGGCGGCGACCCCGGCATTGGCAAATCGACGCTCCTGTTGCAGATGGCCGGACAGCTAGCGGCCTGTGATGTTCGCATCGCATACATTTCCGCCGAGGAGTCGGCCGCACAGATCCGCCTGCGCGCCGGGCGCTTGGGAGCGTTGTGCGAAAGCTTGCACGTGATGGCCGAGACCAGCCTCGCGGCCATTCTCGACCAGTTGCAAGCCGCCGGGCCGCTGGCCGTCGTCATCGACTCGATTCAGACCATTTATATGCCTGAGCTGGAAAGTGCGCCCGGCAGCGTAACTCAGGTGCGCGAGTGCGCTGCGCGGTTGGTCTATTTGGCCAAAGAAAGCGGCATTCCCACGTTTTTGGTGGGGCATGTGACCAAAGAGGGCACGGTCGCCGGGCCGCGGGTACTGGAGCACTTAGTCGATACCGTGCTCTATTTAGAGGGCGAGCGGCACCACCACTTTCGCATCCTCCGCGCCGCCAAAAACCGCTTTGGTTCGACTAACGAGATCGGGATTTTTGAAATGCGGGACCAAGGGCTGATTGAAGTCGCCAATCCCTCCAAAATTCTGCTGGCCGAACGCGCCGAGGGGGTGTCGGGTTCTGCTATCGTCTGTAGCATGGAAGGCACGCGGCCACTTTTGATCGAAATTCAGGCTCTCGTCTCGCGCTCTAGTTTTGGTTATCCGCAACGGGTGGCCACTGGCATTGACGCCAAGCGGCTCTCGATTATTATCGCGGTGCTCGAAAAGCGCTGCGGCCATGATCTTTCGAGCGAGGACATTTTCGTCAATGTAGTCGGGGGCATTCGCCTCGACGAGCCGGCGGTGGATATGGGAGTGGGGCTGGCGATTGTGTCGAGCTTCCGCAACAAGCCCATTGACGCACAGACCGTGGCCATTGGCGAGATTGGGCTGGGGGGCGAGATCCGGCCGGTGAACCAGATTGACCGGCGGGCGACCGAGGCGCGGAGTTTGGGGTTTGAGCGGTGTTTGGTGGCGCGGAGCAACTTGCAGGGGTGGAAGCGACCGGCGGGGATGGAGGTAGTCGGGGTAGGGGATGTGTCTTATAAACCTCTCCGTGCCCACGAG
>RKRN01000280.1 GCA_007571365.1 Candidatus Latescibacterota bacterium | reverse complement strand
TACAAGCGGCCAGCCTCGACGAATTCACCGAGCAGTTGGAGGCTGGCCAGTGAACCTCATGGACCCCATCCGCAAACTCATCGCAGTTGACCTGCCGTGAGCGAGTCCGTTGGTGGCTTGGCCGACGCCCTGGCCGCTTGCCGCGACGAGTTTCTCGCGCTTGAAAAGCACTTAATACGGAGCGTATCAATGGCAAAGACAATGGTCGAAATCCCCGACCATAAAATAGCGGAATTAGAAGCCTACAAAGACCGTCTAGGCGATCTATTGTTGCTAGGGTTGTCTCAGGTCAAAATTCAGGAAGCCCTGTTGCTCTATCGGCGGGAGATCATATCTATCGGCCGGGCAGCAGAACTTGCTGGCCTGACAGAACAGGAAGTGGTGAATCAGGCTCGGGCCTTTGGAATTCAACCTCGCTGGAGTGAGAGCCAAGTTCAAGAAGAACTGGCGTGAAGGTCTTTTGTAATTCCGGTCCTCTGATGGCACTAAGCAAGATCGGTACTTTGGACATCCTTTTCCGATTATTCGGTCCGGTACATATTCCCACCAATGTTCACCGAGAGGTCGTTATTGAGGGAGAAAAACAAGGTTACATCGACGCAAAGACGGTCGGAATAGCAATTCGTCAAGAGCGGATCATCGTTGAGGATGTGTCCCCTGATGATTTGCCACCTGAGATTGCTTCACTGAGTCTGGATGCAGGTGAGAGAGAAGTCATTTATCTCAGTACACAGAAAGTGAATAGTCTAGTGCTGCTCGATGACCTGAAGGCGAGAGAAGAGGCTAAAAGGCTTGGTTTGACCGTCAAAGGCACCCTCGGAGTGCTAGTCCAAGCATACCGCGAAAACTTAATCTCTTCTGCTGAAGTCAATACTTTTATAGAGACCATCATCGCCCACGACGCCATCTGGATTTCAGCCGATCTGTGTCGAGAGGTACGTAAAAGAATCGAAACAGACCTGCTACTTAAATGAGGAACATGACCACCCAGCGCCGCAAACTCATTGAGGTCGACCTGCCGCTCGACGCCATTAACGCCGAGTCGGCGCGTGAGAAGTCCATCCGGCATGGCCATCCTTCGACTTTGCACTTGTGGTGGGCGCGGCGTCCGTTGGCGGCTTGTCGCGCCGTTCTTTTCGCCAGCATGGTCGATGACCCGGCCGATTGCCCGGAGGAGTTCCCGACCGAAGCGGCCCAACACGCCGAGCGCGAGCGGCTACACGAGATTATCCGGCAGATGGTCAAGTGGGAAAACACCGACGAGAGCAACCCCGCAGCTAAGCAACTGGTGGAGCAAGCGCGATGCGAAATTGCGCGCTCGGTGGCGCGTTCCCGCGGCGAAATTGCGCCGGCCGCGCCGGCCGCAGTGCTGCGCTACCTCAACGACTACGCCCGGCCCGTGTACGACCCCTTTGCCGGCGGCGGCTCCATTCCACTCGAAGCGCAACGGCTGGGGCTGCGGGCGGTCGCCTCCGACCTCAATCCGGTGGCGGTGCTGATCAACAAAGCCCTGATCGAAATACCGCCCAAGTTCACGAGCAGCCCGCCGGTCAATCCAGACGCCGACCGCTTGGGCCTAGCCGCCGGCCAGGGCCAGCCTCCTTGGCGCGGCGCGGCCGGGCTGGCCGATGACATTCGCTACTACGGGCGTTGGATGCGGGAAGAAGCGTTTGCGCGCATCGGTCATCTGTATCCGCGGGTAAAGCTGGCCGATGGCACGGACGCTACTGTCATCGCTTGGCTGTGGGCGCGGACGGTTCCGTGCCCCAATCCGGCGTGTAGGCTCAACATGCCGCTGATGGCCACGTTCCAATTGTCGAAAAAGAAAGGCAACGAACACTGGATTAGGCCGGTCGTCGACCGCGAAAAAAGCCGCGTCTCCTTTGTGGTGCAGAGCCACAGCACCGGCGTTCCGGCAAGCGGCACGGTCAATCGCAACGGCGCAACCTGCCTCGGCTGCGGCACGGCCGTGAAGTTGCCCTACGTGCGCGAGCAAGGGCGAGCGGGCCAGATGGGCGAGCAAATGACGGCCATTGTCGCCGCGGGCAACCGCAAGCGGCTGTTTTTGTCGCCCACGAAAGAGCATGTCAAGGCCGCGCAGGAAGCGGAGCCGGCGTGGCGGCCTAATGGAGAGCTGCCGGAGCGAGCAAGAAGCATTAGCACACAGATTTACGGCTTCACCGAGTGGCACAAACTTTTCACCGCCAGGCAGCTAACCGCGTTGACGACGTTTAGCGACTTGTTGGCCGCAGCCCGCAAGCGCATCTATGGCGACATGGTGGCCGCACGGACGGACGACCCCTTGGGAGTGCGAACGTCTCGTCCGCAACAGGACGACACAACATGGCAGGCGAGACGCCTGCCCTCCCAGGGAGAGGATACTTGCGAAGCGCAGACGGACGCCCCCTTGGGAGTGCGGACGTCTCGTCCGCAACAAGACGACACAGCATGGCAGGCGCGACGCCTGCCCTCCCAGGGAGAGGATACTTGCGAAGCGCAGACGGACGCCCCCCTGGGAGTGCGAACGTCTCGTCCGCAACAAGGGGACGAACCCGTTTGGCATAGCCGTGGCCGACTTCCTCACTTTGAAGCCGGTGAAACACCTCAAAGCATTACCTTCCGTCTCCACGATAGCCTCCCGGCACCGCTTCGTGCCCAATGGGAGTTGGAGCTTAAAAGTCTGCCTGAGTCCGATTGGGCACTCGAACGGAGGAAGCGTGTAGAAGCAGCCCTCGATCGAGGATTAGGTGCCTGCTACTTACAGGATCCGAGGATTGCTCAACGGGTTGAGGACGCACTCAAGCATTTCGACAGCGTGAAGTATCATCTCCACGCTTGGTGCATCATGCCCAATCACGTGCATGTTATTGTTACCCCCCTAAGCGGGTGGACGCTCTCGTCTATTCTGCACTCATGGAAGTCGTTTACCGGGCACAAAGCGAACGCACTCCTTGGTCGAAAGGGGAGCTTTTGGATGGAGGAATATTTCGACCGTGCAATACGCGACGAAAATCATTTTATGCGAGCTGTGGAGTATATCGAGAATAATCCGGTGAAGGCGGGGTTGTGTGGGGAAGCTGCTGAATGGGAATGGAGTAGTGCTGGGGCGGCTCAATGGCAGGCGAGACGCCTGCCCTCCCAGGGAGAGGATGCTTACGGAGCGCAGACGAACGACCCCCTGGAAGCTACTGAACGGGAATGGAGTAGTGCTGGGGCGGCTCAGTGGCAGGCGAGACGCCTGCCCTCCGAGGGAGAAGATACTTGCGGGGTGCAGACGAACGACCCCCTGGGAGGGCGGACGTCTCGTCCGCAACAAGACGATCTCTCCCCAGAAGACGCCGAAGCAAAAGAATACGCCGAGGCGGTTTGCACGTATCTGGCGTTGGCTGTGGGAAGAACAGCCAATAGAGGGTCTAGCTTCACATTTTGGGATGCGTTGCGTGAAATAGTTGTTCAAGTTTTTGGACGTCAAGGGATTGCAATGGTATGGGACTTTGCCGAAGGAAATCCGTTCTCAACATCAACTGGGAACTGGATTGGACAATGCGAGTATGTTTCCAAGGTCATCGATCATCTCCCCGCCGATGTGAACGCCGGCCTAGCCCACCAAGCCGACGCCTCCACCACCATTCACGCGCAAAACGGCCCCATCATCGTCACCGATCCGCCCTACTACGACAACATACACTACGCCGATTCATCCGACTTCTTCTACGTGTGGCTGCGCCCGCTACTGCGCGACACCTACCCCGATCTATTCGCTGGCATCCTGACACCCAAAACCGAGGAAATGGTGGCCAACCGCTTCCGTTTTGAAAATTACAGCCAACGCTTTGAGGAACAGCTCAGCAAGACCTTGCGCTTAATACGGGAACGCTGCTCGGCGGAGTTCCCATCGTCCATTTTCTACGCGTACAAGCAGCAGGAGGAAGAGCGGGCTGGCCGCGCCTCCACCGGCTGGGAAACCATGCTGAATGCCATTGTACAGGCGGGCTTTGAGATAGTCGGCACTTGGCCCATGCGTACCGAACTGACGACTAATTTAAAAAAGAATATCAACGCCCTTGCCTCCTCGGTCGTCTTAGTCTGCCGCCCGCGCCCGGCCGACGCCCCCCTAGCCACCCGCCGCCAATTCTTAGACGCGCTGGCCAAAGAGCTACCCAACGCCCTCGACCAACTCACGCAAAAAGGCCACATCGCCCCCACCGATCTGGCGCAAGCCGCCATCGGCCCCGGCATGCAGATATATTCCCGCTACCGCGGCGTAGAAACCATCGGCGGCGAGCCGGTGACCGTGCGCGAGGCCCTGGCGGCCATCAACCACGCCATCGCCGAGTACGACGAGCAACAGGAAGGCGACTTGGATGCCGAAAGCCGCTTTTGCCTCGATTGGCTCAAGCAGCACGGCTATGGCACCGGCCCATACGGCCAAGCCGAGACGCTGGCCCGCGCCAAAAACGTCAGCATGGGCAAATTGCAACATTCCGACGGCCTACTCACCACCGCCGCCGGGAGCGTCCAGCTCCTGCCCATAGACGCGTACAGCGCAGACCGCCCCCTGTCCCTGGGCAGCCCAACCGCGTGGGAAGGCTGCTGCCGCATGGCATTCCACCTCAACCGCGAAGAAGGCGGCGGTATCCGCGGTGCCGCACAAATCGCCCGCGCCATGGACGGCCGCGTCGATGCGGTTGAGCGGCTGGCCCGCATCCTCTACAACCACTACGACCGCCAAAGCGACGCACCCAACGCCGTAGTTTTTAACAACCTCGTCACCGCGTGGCAGAGTATACAGGAGCAGATGCAAATGCCCGAAGAGCTGGGGCTTTTTGGGAAATAACTGACTGCGGCTTCCGCCCGCCCGGGGTCATTCCCGTGAAAACGGGAATCCAGATGGGGGGCTGGATTGCGGTGGCCGCCGGCGAGAAGTCATTCCCGTGAAAACGGGAATCCAGATGGACTATGACCATAAAGCGAAGAGATGTAAGTCATTCCCGCAAAAGAACGTC
>RKRN01000108.1 GCA_007571365.1 Candidatus Latescibacterota bacterium | reverse complement strand
CGGCCCAGCCGTTACCAGCAGCTTCAGCCCATCCAAGTCGCCGCTGAAATGCGCGGCCATCGCCGCGACCAACTCGGCTGGCTCGGGCATCCGCCCGCGACCCACGGCACCCGACGCCAAAGGCCCCACTCTTGGCTCAAGCAGGTGGAACCCCCGCTCGGCCAAGGTCTGCATATGGGCCGCAACCGCGGCCTTGGCCAACATCTGCTCCTCCATGGACGGCGCCAACAGGACAGGCCCGTCCGCGCACAACAACACCGCGGTGAGCAAGTCGTCGGCCAAGCCGCCGGCTAGGCGCGACAAGCAGTGCGCCGTGGCCGGCGCCACCAAAATCAAATCGGCCCACTCGGCCAACCCCACGTGCAACACGGGAAACTCGGCGTCGCGTCCGAACAAGTCGGCATAAACCACGTGGCGGGAAAGCACTTCCAACGTCTTGGGCGCGACAAACTGGCCGGCCGCCCGGGTCAGCACAACCCGCACTTTGGCCCGCTCAGCCGTCAGCAGCCGCACGATCTCCGGCGTCTTGTACGCGGCAATACCGCCGGTGACCCCGAGTAGGATGTGGCGGCCCGACAAGCTCATGGCAGATCGAGGTGCGCCAAGATGTGCCTACAGGCGGCTTGCGGATCGCGGCACTCGGTATCGACGACCAAGTCGTATACCGACAAGTTGCTGATGGCGATTTGGTGATGCACGGCGTAGCGCCGGGCCTCGGACGCCTCGCGTTGGCGCGTTTCCGCCAGGGCTTGCGCCAGCGGCTTGCCCTCGCGCGCTCCCACGCGCTCGACCCGCACCGCGAGGGCCGCTCGTAGCCAAACCTTGAAGGCCGGCAGTTGGTGCCGCTGGGCCATCCAGCCGGTGAGCCGCCCTTCGACGACGACCGGCACCCGCGCCTGCGCTTGCGCGACCAAGCGTTCGTCGAGCTGGCGGTCGATGCGGCCATCGGCTTCGGCCCGCTGGCCGAACTCGGCCAAGCTCACGCCCGCTTCTTGGGCCAGCTTGCGAAAGACGGCTCCGGCATTGACACCAGCCCAGCCCAGCCGCGCACACAGCCGGTCGCATACTGTAGTAGTCCCACTACCCGCCAAGCCGCTGATGGTGATGATCTGCACGGATGCCATAAAGGGCTTCACGCCAAGTTTTGCACCTGCTCGCGCAGCCGCTCAATCTCTTCTTTGATCTCGACTACCCAATGGGCGATCTCAGCGTCGGCGGCTTTGGCCGCGATGGTGTTGGCTTCGCGGTTCATTTCCTGCAAGAGAAAGTTCAGGCGCTTCCCCACTTGGCCCCCCTGCGCCAAGGTATCGAGGAACTGGACATTGTGGCTGCGGAAACGGACGATTTCCTCGACGATGTCGCTGCGCTCGGCCAGCAGGGCGATCTCGGTGGCCAGGCGATCTTGGGCAACCACCCCGGGCGCGATCAGGGCGGCGATCTTTTCGCGCAGCCGCTCGGCAACCTGCCCACGGGTCGCCTGCGTACGCTCGGCCACGCGCTCCAGCAACGCCCCCACCGCCTCGACGCGGGCGCGCAAGTCCGCGGCGAGGGTGTGCCCCTCGGCCTCGCGCATGGCCACGAACTCGGCCAGTGCTTGATCCAACCCCACCCGCAGCACCTCTTGCACGACCGCGCTATCTAGTGCTGCGGCTTGGACGCGAAAGAGATTGGGTAGCTTCGCCAACAGCACCCGCTCAATGCCCACATTGAAATGCTCTAGTCCCTTAAAGCGAGCAAAAAACGCCTTGTGCGCCGGCATCGTAGCCCGACTCTCCGCCGCTTCGCTCTGCGCCAATTCGGCTAGCCGCCGCAGCTGGGCCAGATAGTGCTTGGCGGCTTCTTCGTCTAGCCGGGGCAGGGCCGCGGGCTGGTTTTCCTCTTCCCAAGCGATGTGCGCGCTTATCTTGCCGCGACCGACGCACGCCTGAATCTGCTCGCGGATGGCCAGCTCAAAGGGCTGGAGATCGGCCGGGCAGCGCACCTGTATGTCGAGATAGCGACTGTTGACCGACCGCAGCTCGACGGCGAGCCGCAAACCCCGCCGCTCGGCTGTAGCGCGGCCAAAGCCGGTCATGCTGTGAATGGGAACGGGCTCGGTCATAGTGCTTCTCGCAGGATTGACGTTACAGCTAAGGAAGGTCGCTAACGAGTACATCCGATGCAAGCGAGACTAGACAGCCTCAGCGGCCGGGATCTACGGCAAGGCCGACGATGGACGAAAACCCGACGAGTTGGGCCAGAGTTTGGCCCTCGGCGGTGAATTTCCACAGCACGTCGTCGGTCGCAACCCAAGCCTGCTGCTGCACGGCGTCGAAGGATAGGGCGCGGCCGCCGGGCACGTCGGTCCAGTGTTGCTCCAAGGTCCCGGCGACCGAGAACACCGCCAGATCGCGTTCTCCCAACACCCAGCAGTCTCCGCTTGCATCATTCACGGCCAGTCCCACGGCCGCGGCAAAAGGCAACTCCACATAGGAGAGGGTGCCCGCGCGATCCAGCCGCGCCAAGCGGTGCCCCTCATCGCCCAACAGCCACACAGCACCCCCTATGCCTGCCACGAGTGCCTTGGGTGCCGCCAGTACCGCGAATTCAGCGGCGCGAGTGCCGTCGGTCTGGTAGAACAGCACGCGGCCTTGGGCTTGGTCGGCGATCCAGCAGCCTCCGTCCTGCGCGGCCAACGCCACCGGCTGGGCAAAGGAGACATCGACCGGAATGAGGGCCAGCGAATCGGCCGCGTCCAAGGAAAACCAAAAAACCCGCTGGCGCCCGGCGTCGGCCAGCCAGCCAATGCGTGCGACCGCATCAATGGCCAGAGCACCGGGCCTGTCCACCACCGCGCCCAGCGCGGCCAACGCGCCGTTTTCCGCAATCCGGTACAGCCCGGCAAACCCCCGGTCGCTGACCCAGCACGAACCATTGGCCACATCGAGCGCAATCGCCGCCAAGTCAAAGAAACGCCCCTGGGCAAAATGCGCTCTGCGCCCATCCGCGCTGATTTTCCACACCAGTCCGGCGTGGCGATCGGCCACCCAAGCGACTTCGGGGCCGGGCGTAGCAGACACCGGCTGGTCGCTAGGGCGCTCGTCTTCGCCAGCGACGAGCAAGCTGAGCTGGTACTCGTAGCTCGTTCCGTTTTGCACGCCCCCGTCGGCATACGCGGTCGCGTCTGGTGCCAGCACCGGGGTAATCGGCTCCCACTCGTCTCCGGGCAGACGGCGGTAGAGTCGATAGCCTTCGATATCGGAAAAGTGGGAAAAGTCCCACTGCAACTCCACCTCGCCGTCAAGCGCCAAGGCCGTCAAGGCGCGAAACGACGCGCTCGGCCGCTCCTCGGCTTGCGGGTCGAGCGGGTTGTACCGCGGGCGGTCGCTGCAAGCTAAAACCAGCGCCCCGAGGCAGCACCCTATCCAAAGCCAGCTTCTCACGACCGCGACCTAAAAAAGAGCAGGTACGAGCTGAGTACTATGCCTACCTCCATACCGATGAACGCCGCGCCCGTCACGCGGTCAAAGTGCTTGGCCTCGGCCCATTCTCGCTGCTGACGCACCACGCTGGCCGAATGCAAATAGCGGCTGTACGCGGCGTCGGCCCGCTGCTTGCTCCAGTAGGCCACCGCACCGGCTCCCACGGCCAAGGCCGCGCTCAAGTAGAGCTTCTTGCGCGAGCGTTTCTCCTTGCGCGGAGCCGGCTTCGCCTTCGCGCGTGCTAGGGGTGCCGGGCGCTCGGCCCATTGCTCCGCCAAAGCGGTTTCCAACAAAGCCAACCGCCGCGGCAGTTCCAACGGCTCGGCCCATGTCGGCACGACCGCAGCTAGCACTAAGCCATAGCAGATCGTCTTGATCTTGATCACGACAACATTCCTTTCAAACGGACTTTTAGCGGTGGTCACCGTGGTGCTAGATCAAGGTTGTCGCGGGAATGGGTCAATTGGCCGGGGCAATGGACTAGAAATCTCCGCACTACCGTTATACGCCTTATCCTTATAGAGAAGGGCGTTCGCTGAGTTCAATAGGATTTTTGCTTATCCACTCAGGGGCATGGAGCAGGACGGGTGCCCGGTCTTCTCCAGACCAAATGGGTTCGTCGAGCCCCCAAAAAAAGAAATGCACGCGCTTGCCATCGGGCAGTACTTTCTCATTGATCCTACCGCTCTTTGTGTAGAGCACGACGAGATCGCCTGATGTGACTTCCTTGTACGGAAACCAGTACGTGTGATGCGTAGCTATAGTTACGCCATTGCCTTGGAAGTCCGACTGGATCAAGATGTAGTCCCCAACATCCGTATGGGCTCGTACCCTCAAAACCAAGCGCTCTTTGTCCGCATTGCCCCGGTCTGCAACGTATTGGATGGCAAGTCTCATCATGACGCCTTTACCTTTGCGAAGATGCCGATAAGAAACAAGACAACCCCGGCTGCTACTACAATCCACCCGAATGGTTGATGCGACCATAATCCATGGGCCAGTCCGAGTAATAAAGCACCTACCGTCAAGCATCCCCCGAAAACGATGTCGCCGCCTAGAGCGGTCCTGCTCTTTTGCTCCAGTACCGACACCTTCTTGTTTGCATCGTGAAAACCTTCATATAGAACTTGTATTCTTCTTTTTCTATCTCAAGTCGGTCAATTTCGTTTAACAAAAGTTTCAAAACGGCTGGACTCGGGTTCGCTAAGTCTTCTTCTGTTAGTTCGCGCGAGATATTGTGGAAGGCTCGCGGACCTTTCGAGGGACTAGGTCCAGCTTCACCTCCCGTATCTTCAAGGATAAGCTCATCCAATCCTTGTTCTGCCATTATATCTCATCTTTCAGTGAGAGTGCGATTCTTGCAAAAGTATGCCGTCCCACCCAAAAAACGCAACATGCCACTCAGCGGCCAAACAGGTACAGCGTCCGCTTCTCAGTGGCGACGGCGACGACCTGTGCGCCCAGGGACACCGGTGCCAAAACCGGGCCGTCCAAGCGGTATTTCCACAACAGATGCCCGTCCTGTAGATCTAAGGCGTAGAGATGGCCGTCGCTGGAAGCACCATAGGCGGTGTGTGCAGTGGCGGCTGGGCTGCTCCGCACCACGCCCCCGGTGGCAAACGTCCACCGCACGGCACCAGTGGCCGCGTCTAGTCCATAGAAATGGCGGTCAACACAGCCTACGACCAACACGCCGTCCGCGAGCGCCAACTCTGCGGTCGGCAAGGCGCCCAAGACTCGCTCCCACACCACCTGCCCAGAATCGCGGCGGGCCGCTAATACGCGGCCAGAAGCCGTCGCCGTAACTACATATTCACCAGTAGGTACGGGCTGCGAGCGCACCGCTTCCCCCAAACTCGTGCGCCAGTGCTCCGCGCCGCTTGCCGCGCTCAAAGCCACCAAGTCCCCGGACGCCGTGCCAGCAAACGCGCGATCGCCGCTCAGTGCCAGTCCGACCCGCGCCATCCCACCCAATTCAGCGCGCCACAGCACCTGTCCGTCGGCGAGATGCAATGCCTGCACTGCGCCTTTCTCATCCACCGCAATCAGGGTATCGCCGCGCACGACCGGCACCTGACAAAACGCCCCTTCGCGCTGCCAACGCTCGGCTGCCGTCCGCCGATCCAAAACGCGCAAGCTAGGCTTGCGGCCCAGCACCCCCAGCGCGTACTGCGCCCCGGCCAACTGCCCCGGGGCACACGCCAGCTTGTCGTATCCATGCTTGCCCAACTGGGTGCCATTGCGCCGGTTCAGCGCATAGAGGGTTGGCTCAGTCGTCAGTTGGAGGATCAAATCACCGGCAAAGAGCGCACCGCCCAGCGGCGAGCTGTCGATCTTGTGCGTCCACAAAAGTTGCAGCGGCGGCTCAGCCCCCACTGCGCCGGGCCCCGGCGTCGACTTGAGCTCAGCCGAAAGCTCGCCGCGGTAGAGCACCTTTTCGCCACAGGCCGCCAACAGGCACAATCCGAGCAAGGCGTAACGCACTTAATAATGGGACTTATACACGTGATTGCTCACGGTATACGTTTCTATGAAGTCGGCGACGGTGTTTTGTCGCCTGGGTTAATATATCCTCCCTTCATCTCGGCGATAATCCCGGCCGAGTCAGAGGTTATGCCTCTGTGAAGGATATTTCTCGCAGCATTGACATCTCGGTCTAAGGATAGGCCGCAGGCATAACAATGGTAGGTCCGTTGCCCTAACCCTATCTTCTCTCTCGGCATACTGCCGCATCCCGAGCACTGCTGCGTGGTGTTGCGGGGATTGACTTTGATGACCCACCCACCGGCACTCTCAGCCTTGTAGGTCAGGCACTGCACAAAGAAGCCCCATTGCTGCTCGATGATAGACCGCGACAAACGGCGGTTCTTAACCATGTTGGGTATCTTGAGATCCTCAACAACATACCGACAGGAATGATCCTTGACGAGCGCGGACGTGAGCGCATGCACCTTACCCTTCTCTCGCTCCGTCACGCGCTGCCACGCCTTTGCCAACCCAAGACGCTTCTTGTCCCGATTCTTCGAACCCTTCTTAGCGCGAGACAAGATACGCTGGCGACGCTTAATCTCTGAACGATCCAATACATTCTTAGGCACCTTATACCCGTTGGAGAGTGTCGCTCGGTCCTTAATACCCAAGTCTATACCGACCGGAGGACGAACATCCAAGACCTCCGGCTCCGACGCCTCCATCACAAACTGCAACTTGATACGACGAGGCGTCCTCACCACACGAACCAACTTGACCTTGCCATCGGGCAATGCCTCGCGGAACTTGAGACAGCCGATACCTTTAACTGTATAGGAGAAATACTTACCTGAAGACTTTACCTTGGCAGGAGCCGTATCCTCGAACGAATGGATGCCGGTACGCCAACTGCGAAAACGGGGATAACCACCCCGCTTGAAGAAATGCTGATATGCCCGATCAAGACGCTTGAGGATAGACCGTTGTGCCTTCGATGGAAAACGGCTCCACGACGGATCGCGACGACGAACCGTCAGTGCCGACTGCTGATCAACATACGTCACCGAACGCTGTTCTTGTTCCCAAGCATTCTTGCGCTCAGCCAAGCTCTCGTTATACAGATAACGAGCCTGATCAAAGAAGTCAGCGAGATTCACATGCGCCGACTTACTCAAATATGCTTTGCGAGTATACGTGCGAAGCATCACTAACTCCTTTCTTACGATTAGGTTAGGTAGGGGAAAATTAATAATCCCAGCCAAAAAAGAAGTCCCAGCGCGTGTCGCTGTCGATGGACTTGAAGTCCGTGCGCCGCGCCGCATCAACGCGAAAGACGAAAACCCCGCCCAAGGCCAAGCGCACCCCGGCGCCCAAGGCCGCGCGCCATTGCTCAAAGTCGTCGTTCCACGCATTGCCCACGTCGAAAAAGAGCGCGCCCCGGAAGGCGCTAAACTCCATGGCCCCAAACGGAAAGCGGAGCAAGAACCGGTCGACTAAAGGGAAGCGCAACTCTTGGTTGTACAGCACCATCTTACTGCCCCACAGCGAGCGCCAAGGATAGCCGCGCAGCGTCCAACTGCCCCCCAAAGAGAAAAACTCAGGCACCGCACCGGTGGAGCGCCGCCCCATCAGGCGCACGGCCAACGCGCTGCGTTGCGAAAGGCGGAAGTAGTGCCGGTAGTCGCCAAAGAGCGTAGTATTGAACCGCCGCGAAGTCTTAAAGTCGATCGTCTGCGCCAGCCCAAGGCTGTAGCGCCGGCCCTCCAGCGGCCCGGTTGGAATCCACAGGCTCGTGTCGTGGGTGTAGCTGACGTAGTTGTTGGCCAGCCAACCCGACAGTTTTCGCCCCTCAAACTGCCGGTCAATTTCAGCGTGGCGCAGCGAGAGCCGGGTGTCGATGCGGTCGTGCTGAGAAAAGGGATAGCTCAACCCAACGTGGCCCCCCAGACGCTCCTCGCGCACAAACCGGCCAAAGCGGCTCGAAAAGCGATCGTTGAGCCGAAACACGCCCCAGTACGCGTTGAGCCGCTGCCCGAGGTGGAGGCGCGTCAACGCCGCGTTCAAGCCATCGAAGAAGCCGGACCGGCTGGCGGCAATGTGCGAGAGCACGAAGTGGTACTGATCGTTGCCCAGCACATCACTTAGGGCCACTTGAATGCCCCCCGAAGTGCCAAATTCCGGGTCCTGTGAGACCTGGCCTTGGGCTATGTCTAAGCTCATCTTGCGCCGATAGGGTTGGCTGGCAACCTCGCTCTGGCCGTGCAGGCTCGCCAGCGACCACGGCGCGGTCGGCGCCTCCTCCACGTGCTGAGAGCTGACCTCCGCGCTGTCGGCCCAATCCACGGCCAGCTCGTAGATTTGGAAGCCGCCGCTCTCATAGCCAGAAAAGAGCAGGTGCTGATTGTCAGCCAAGAGCACCGGATCAAACGCCCCGGTCAACACCCGGGTCAAGCACCGGGTCTCCGCCCGCTCGCCCGCTAACTGCAAAGCGTAGATATTGTACGCGCCCGCCCGGTCGGAGCTAAAGACGATGCGCTGGCCATCCGGCGACCAGCGCGGCTGGCCATCGTTGTGCGCCCCGCGGCTGAGGGCCGCGATCTGCTCGGTTGCCAAATCGTAGAGGAACAAGTTGTAGCGACCGCGCCGCCCCCCGGACCAGCGGTCGGAGCTAAAGACGATGTGCCGGCCATCGGGCGACCAGTCGGGCTCGCGGTCGTGATAGAGGTCGCGGCGCAAGGCGCGCAGGCTATCGCCCGTTACATCAACTAGATAGATGTCAGTCCAGCCCCCTTCGTCGCTGCCGGCAAAGGCCAGCTGCTGCCCGTCGGGCGCAAACGACGGCGACGCAATCGCGACGATTCCGGCAAACGACAAGTCCGCCACCACGCGCTTTTGTTCCACATCCCAGACGTACAGGTGATCGCGGCCGCGGCTCTTGGCTGCAAACGCCAGTTGCTTGCCGTCTGGAGAAGCGGCTAGCCGGGTCGAAAGCGGGTGCAGGGACTCAAAGACCGCCAGGCGCTCGCCGGCGACCACGACCTCGGGTTCGCGGCCGTCGCGGTATGTACGGACGATCTGCGTATAGCCTTGATCGTTGCGGAAGTGGTAGAATGCACTGCTGTCGTTAGGAGCGATTTCGGGCTTGATGTTAAAGCCGCGCTGCGTACGGGCCGTGGCCAGTTCGGAGGGGGGATCGCTATCGGCAATCGCCGGCAGGTGGCGCTTGTGTAGGTAGTATTGCCAAGCTTGGTCGAACTCGTCCAAACTTTCGCCGGTCGTGCTCGCAAAAATCTCGCCAAAGGTCTCGCCGCGCCACCAATTGGCAAAGAGTTGCTCGAACACGTCGGCTCCGTGCCGCGCCGCCATAAAGTGGCAGATCGACTCGCCTTCTTTATACATCTGATAGGTGCCGTAGATGCGATACATCTCGGCGATAGACACCAGCCGCCGCGCAAAGAGCGCATCGCGCATCACCATTTCGCCAAAGCTGTTAAGCTCGCTCGACCAGTACTCGGCCAGCCCTTCGGAAAACCACAGCGGCGCGGGGCGGAAATCCAACACCCCGTGCTGCGCCAACACCCGGGCGATGCGGTCAAACGTGAAGACGTGAACCAACTCGTGGTGCAGCACCCGCTCGAATTCGGGCAACGAGCCGCTCAGCGGCAATGCGACCCGCCCCTTGAGGTATTCCGTAAAACCTGCTACCCCCTCGGGCAGGAGATTGGGGATGATATTGGTCTGTTCAAAGTAGATGTGCGAGGAATAGATCACCAGCGGCACCCGCCGCTGCACGGTGTGGGCAAACTTCTTTTCTAAGTCGGCAAACTGGTGCTCGGCCATTTGCGCGGCATAGGCGGCCAACTCGGCCTCTTCGGCAAAGAAGTACACGTCAAAGTGCTCAGTCTCCATTTTCCGCCACGCAAATTCCGCGTACTGCACTTTGTTTCGGCCAAAACCCTGACCGCTAGCGGCCGAAGCCAGCAGCCAACCGAGCGCGACCCAAGCTAAACAGCGCATTGCAGCCCCTGCTACCACGCGCCGATCAGCGCAATTGGCGCACAAACGACGGGCTGAACGCGCCGCGGGCCACTTCGGCGACCGGCCCCTTCATCGTCAGGTCGTAGCTTGCGCTCACATCGATGTGCAATGTCCCCCCTGGGGCCTTAACCGCAACCGGACTTTGGACCAAGCCCAGCCGCACCGCCGCACTGGCAGCCGCACACGCCGACGACCCCGAGGCCTGCGTTTCACCGGCCCCGCGCTCCCATATCAGGATGTAGATCGCGTGAGGCCCCACGGGCACCGCGAGTTGCACGTTGGTGCGGCGGGGGAAGAGCGGGTGATTTTCCAGCGCCGGTCCCCAAAAGCCCAACTCGTCTTTGCTCCACTGCGCCCCTGGCTCGCGAAAGACGACGCAGTGGGGGTTGCCGACGCTGACGCCGGTAAAGGTCAAAGCCCGCCCGCCGACCTCGATCGGCTGCGCGACCAACTCTTCGGCTTCCAGCGCACAGGGCAAGGCTTGTGGCGCAAACGTCGCTCGCCCCATCTGCACCGTGGCGGCACTGGCGTCGCCATGCGGGTCAACGTGCAACTCGACGCGCACTAGGCCGCCCTCGGTATCAACCGTAAACTGCTGCTTTTGCACTTGACCGGTGGCGTATAGGTAACGGGCGAATATCCGCAGGCCATTGCCCGACTTTTCCGCCTCGCTGCCGTCGGGGTTGTAGATCCGCAGGCCAAAGTCGGCCTTTTGCGCCGGGGCCAGCGCGAGTATGCCGTCGCTGCCCACGCCCCAATGGCGGTCGCAAATCGCGCGGATATTGTCTGGCGTCAGCGCAAAGCTGAGGCCAGCCGGATCAACGGCAATGTAGTCATTGCCGAGGCCGTGGCCCTTGAAAAATTCGTTATTCATACGTCTCTTTCGCGTTTGTCTTGCAGAACTTAGGCCCCTGTTCAAACAGGGTCAAACTTAGTCCACGACACTGAGAAGTTGTTTTTAAAATCCCCAATGGGCCTCACCGAGATGCCCTTGGATCCTTCCCACGCCCGTGGGAATCCACCGGATGCGCGGGCGTCTCTCCCGCGCACCCGACGTCACTCATCCTCGGCGTTCGATGCCTCGCTCCGTGCGTGCGCGATCTCGCTGCAAAGGACCATTCGGATAGCTAGGGCAACGCCACCGCGTCGCCGGTCTGCTCCTGCCAAGCGCGAATGCGCTCCCTCAGTTCGCCGATCCGCGCTTGGTGCGCGGGCCGGTGGTATAGATTTTCTAATTCGTGCGGGTCCGCTTTCAGATCGTATAGCTCGCCCTGACCCTGATCGTACAGGTTGAGCTTCCAGCCATCGGCCGCGACCACCGTCCGCAGCGGATGCACCAAGCTGCGGTTCGGCTCAGCTTCGCCGATCGAGGCGGGCGGGTGGCCGTCGGCACCGCTCCACTCGACAAATACATCGTTGGCCGTCAAATCTGCTTGCCCGCACAGCACCGGCACCCGGCTCTGCCCCGGCAAGTGATCCGGCGCTGCTAGCCCCAACAAGTCGAGCAGCGTAGGCACCAAGTCGATGTGACTGAACTGACCGCCGATTCTCCTCGGCGGTGCATCCAACATGGGCGCACGCAGCAGCATCGGCACCTTGATCGACTCCTCGTACATCAGGGTCTTGCCCAAAATCCCGTGATCGCCCATCAGTTCGCCGTGATCCGACGTAAAAATCACCAGGGTATCGTCCGCCTTGCCGCTTTCGTCCAAAGCCTCGAGGATCTGGGCCACCGAGCGATCCACTAGCGTCACATTGCCCCAATAGCGGGCCATCAGCTCACGCCAGCCCGCGTCGGTCTGCAAGTCCAACCCGTAGTTTTCCGAGGCCGAGTAAAAAGCCGCCATCAGCCGCACGATCAAGGGCGCATCGGCCGGCGGTGCCTGCCTAAAGCTCGGCCCAGTCGGCAGAGCTTCCGGGTCGTAATACTCGTTGAGCGGCCCGGTGTGCGGCGGATGCGGCTCCAGATAGCTGACGCACAGGGCAAACGGCGCGTCGCCGCTCTGGCGGATGTACTCGGCGGCCTGTGTGCCCAAAAACGCCGCCTTGGTGTATTCTGCCGGCATGGACGCTTCGGCGTGGCGCGAGAATATGCGCTGGCCGAGGTTTTCCGCGTCGGGCACAAACCCTCGCTCGACCAAGAAGTGGTGATAGGGGCTGAGCACATCCAAGCGCTCCGGCGCGGAATAACAACGCCGATACGAGTCTTCGCTACCGACCCACGTTTCAAACCCGTGCTGGGGAAAAATCTCATCCCCCAAGTGCCATTTGCCCATAAAGGCCGTCTGGTATTCCGGCGGCAGCAACTCGGCAAAAGTCGGCACCTCGGCGCGTAGCGGCACATTGCACGCCGGCACGCCAGCCGTGTGCGGCCACAGCCCCGTCAGCATGGTAGCGCGCGCTGGGCTGCACACCGGTTGGCTCACATAGGCGTTTTCAAAGACAAAGCCCTCAGCGGCCAGCCCGTCGAGGGCCGGGGTCTTGATGTGCTGGTTGCCGTAGCAGCCCAAAGTATCGACGCGCTGCTGATCGGTGAAGATGTAGAGTAGGTTGGGATGTCCCATAAAAATTCCATTCCTCCCTATACCGGCTGCTCGCCGCGCCGATTGGCCTGCGAGCGCGGCGTCAGGTCAAAATAGGTCTGGTGGCCGGCGAAAAAGCGCGTTAGTTCATCGACCATCAGGCGAAAAAAATGCGGGTATGCGTCGCCGGTGCGCCCGGAAAAGTGCGGAGTTAAAAAAACGTTGGGCAGGTCGATAATTTCGCTGTCGGCTGGGATCGGCTCTGGGTCGAAGACATCAAAGCCGGCGGCAATGTCGCCGCGCTTGAGGCGCTCAATTAGGGCCGCCGAGTCGAAGATCGGGCCGCGCGACACGTTCACCAAAACCGCGCCCGCCGGAATGAGCGCCAACTCGCGCTGGCCAATCATGCCCTTGGTTTGCGGCGTCAGCGGCGCGACGCAGACAATCGCATCGCACTGCGACATCACGTTGTCTAGCGACGTGAGCAAAAAACCCAATGCCTCGGCCAACTCCTGCGACAGGTACGGATCGTGGACCCACAGCTCGACCTCAAAGGGCCGCAACAGCTTCATCAGCCGCCGCCCCATGTGGCCGCCGCCGATCAACCCCACCCGCTTGCCGGTGAGCATCCCAGCCATCGGCTCAATGGTGGAGCGGTCGGTATTTCTAGCGAGGATGCGGCGGAAGAGCGCACCGGCATTGCGCATGGCAATCAGCGTCAGGGCCAAGGCCCACTCGGCCACTGGATAGGACGAGCCATTCGTCGTATCGACCGTGCGGATGCCCCGCGCCCACGCCGCGTCCAAATCGATGCGCGTGGCAAAGCGGTCGCCTTCGAGTTCGCCGATGAAGCGCAGCCGGGGGGCAGCTTCTAAAACCGCTGCATTAATCCGCGGTGCGCCGTGGCAGACCACGAGCGCATCTACGCCAGCCAATTCCCGTGCCAACTGCGCGATGGACTCGGCGTCTTCGCTGGCTTGGTAAATGTTGCCGCCCTCGCCGGCAAACCACGCCCAATCGGCGACCTGCTCCAAGCGCGTGAGTTCCTCGGGCGGCAGGTAGCCATAGCGCACCCGCTCACTACAGGCGATGAGTACTTGCGGACGATTTTCCATTGCTTTCTCCCTTGGTAGATAACAGCGATTCGCACGGCACAGTGCTAAATAGCATATTTACCCCCGCCCCACAACACTGGAGACACCATGCTCGCCCTCGAACCCGTTGCCCCAGACGCCATTGACCGCGCCGCCGCCCTCTTTCACCGCGACGGTTTTGCCGTGGTCACCGACGCGCTAACGGCCGAACAATTTGCCTATCTCAAGCAAGGCGCACACCGCGTCGTAGCCGAGCAGACCGCCGCCATCCCACTCGATAAAGCCAACCGGGGTTTTGCGCGCTATTCCTTTGGCTCGCAGATCCACCACCCCGAATGGGCCATGCTCGTGGACTTGCCGACCATTTTGCCCATCGTCGCAGCTATTTTTGCCAGCGACCAGTTCACATGTAGCGGCGGCGGCGGCGATTATTCCCGGCCCGGGGCCAAAATCCAGCCCCTGCACCGCGACATGCCCGACCTAATAGCCGACCCGCAGCAGCGCGTCACCATCGCGGACCTGCCCACGCCCTTTGTGGTAGTCAACTTTCCCATGCTCGATTTTAGCGCGGAAAACGGAGCCACGCGCTTCATCCGCGGCACCCACCGCTCGCGGCACCCCATCCCCAGCCTCGCCGACGAACCCGCTTGGATGCAGCATTCTATCGCCTGTGCGCCGGCCCGCTCGGCCCTTCTTCGGGACGTGCGCTGCTGGCACGGCGGCACCGCCAACACCGCCAAAGACGTGCGCATTATGACGAGCGTCGGCTATTACGCGCCTTGGTTCCGCCGGCCCCAGCGCGATGGAGAAATGCCCCGCGCCCGGTACGACAGCCTGTCAGAGCGCGGGAAGGCACTGTGCCGTTATCTCGTGGCGTTGGACTAGCCGACCAGTAGCTCAAAAGAAACACCAATACACCGCGCCGTACACCACCAGCAATCCCGCTGCGGTCAGCCAATACACCCGGTCCTGCTTCCGGCTCGGCATTAGCGTCTCGTCGCCTTGCTCCAACAGCACCGGCCGCTCGTCGCCAAACGCAAAGCTGAAGCCAAAAAGCAGGACGCTGGCCACGGCAAAGATGACAAAAGCCGCGTGCAGAAAGTGCATCTCCAAAAAGGCCAGCCCCAAGCCCTCTTCGGCACAGACCAGCCGCTTGAGCACGGCCGAATCGTTGACCAACCACAGGAAAACGCCAAAGATGGAACCTGCGATCAGGGTCGCAAAAGCCCCCTTGCGCGTGGGCCGCTGCGACACCATGCCCCACAGGAAACAGGCCACAATAGTGCCTGGTATGTAGGAAGCAAACTTGGCCAGATACTCGTAGAGAAAGCGGAACTGCGGAATGACCACAATCGCCCAGAACACGCCGATGACAACTACCGCAGCGGCCAATATGCGCCCCACCCCTATCAGCCGCCGCTGAGTCGCCGCCGGCCGATAGGGCTGATACCAATCCATGGCAAACAGGCCCGAGGCCGCGCAAATTTCCGAGTCTAGCGAACTCATTAGCGCCGCGATCAACCCGGCCAAGACCAAGCCCACCAAGCCGGTCGGCAGCAGGGTTTGCACCATCGCCGGATAGAGCTGATCCGGGCTGGCGACCTCGAGCAAAGGCTGCGCCCCCTGCGCCATGACGTAGCCCATCAGCCCGGGAATCAGAATGATAAAGACCGCCACCACTTTCAACAGCCCAGCCAGCAATCCACCCATGCGCGCCTCGTGGACGCTGCGGGCCGCCAAGGCGCGCTGCACCATGACGTGACTGGTCGCACCAAAGGCCAAGGCATGGATCGTCAGGCCTAGCACCACGCCGGTCCAAGGCACGTTGGGATGGTCAAGCGGCTGTATCAGCGCCAGCATGTCCCAATCGCCCGGCCCGTGCAACGCCTGTAGCTGCGTCTCGAAAAGGTCCCAGCCCCCGAGATAGTCCAAACCCATCCAGAGCATGGCCACACCCCCGACGACCAACAGCAAGCACTGGATAAAATCCGTCAAGATGACCGTGCGCAAACCGCCGGCCATGGCGTATGGGCCGGCCGCCAGTGCCAAAATCAGCACCCCCGGCACAATTGACTCAAACCCGAACAATACCTCCATCACCCGCCCACCCGCGTACAGGGAGCCAGGGATGCCGGCAAAGGTGATACTCACCAAGGTGATTAACGAAAAGAAGCGGCGGCTCTCCGGCCCGTAGCGCCGCTCCAAAAACTCCGGCGTGGTGTAGAGACCCAGCCGCATGTATATGGGTAGAAAAACGGCCCCCATGGCCACGAAGGCCAAGACCCCGGCAAGTTGGTAATTGGCGACTGCCAAGCCTACGACAAAGGCCAAGCCCGCTTGGCCCACGAACTGCTCGGCAGAAATGTTGGTGGCAAACATGGATGCGCCGACAAAGGGCCAGCGCATACTGCGGCCAGCGAGAAAGAAGTCGCTCGTGCCGCGGACGCGGCGGCTAGTAACAACCGCTATGGCGACTACCACGAGCAGGTAGACCGCGATAATGGCACTATCGAGCGCGGAAATGTTCATGCGGCCTTGCAGTCCGTTCTAAAGGAGACCAAACAGCAAAGCGGTGTCGGCATGTTCCTTCCGACACCGCTCGCGCTAGCAGAGTATCGTTTTCACCCTTCAATCCAACTGCAAGTGGCTCTTAATCCGCCCCCACGAGACCTCTTCCACAGCCGTCGGCTCGTCGGCACCTAAGCCAATCCAGTCGAGCATCTGATCGCCCTTTTGGTCTTGCGCGGCAGCCGCTCCCAAAACCAGCACGTTGTGCCGGAACGGCGATGCTTCATCCGAGGCCACCGGCTCGCGGTCGTTGAACTTGGGCCCGACGTGTATCACCTGATTTTCCTCAAACACGTGGCGCACGCTCTCCTCGGGCGTCGTGGCATACGTATCCCACAAAGCGCAGCGGAACTCCATGGTCCACGTGACATTGGTCGATCCGTGCCCGGCCCCGGACGGCAGCAAAGTCCAACCCACCTCAAACCAAGGCGTTGGCTCGCCGTTGTATATATCGGAGCTCCAGCCAATCTCCGGCAGGTCGATGTATTCGAGCTGGCTGTTGTACGCAACTGGCTGACCCGGCCCCGGATTGACGCGGAGATGGTAGCGCTGGCCGTTGAATACGTGGTCCAAGTTTTCGCCTAAGAAGTCGCCGCCCGAGTGATCGGCGTCAAACGTGATCTGGATGATGTCATCCGACCACCAGCGCTTCTGATCGGATTCGAGCATCTTGAGGGTGTCGTCAGTAACCACCGCGTAGAAGTAAAACCGATTGTCCGGCGGCGCACTCCACGCCATCCAGAAGGCCACGTCGATATCCTCGCGCGCAAGCTCTTCGCCGTGCTGGCCAAACATCTGCTCCGTGGTGATGGCAAACTCCTCTTGGTCGAGCCAGCCCCAGTCGTCGTCTTTGCCGTCCATGACCATAGAGGCCGGATCGGGCACCTGTGGATAAAAATACTCGGTCCCCACGTGCCCCCAAGCAGTCGCGCTGATGAGGAACACCAAGGCTCCTCCTAAAAACATCTGTGCATGCGTTCTCATGTAATTTTCCTCGTTTTAGAGTAAAAACAACTCGACAAAAAGCACATGCTGCTCGCCGTTGCTAAAACCCCTCCTCTCTCGGCGCGCAATGGAAATGACCGTGAATAGCTGATGTTACCACTTATACTAATCGTATGAATTAATGTTGCATCCAATATCCCAAAATAGCCCCCTGGGAGCGCGGGCGTCTCGCCCGCCCCGCCTTCGCCTGTGTTGGCA